>JAPOYT010000271.1 GCA_026706445.1 Chloroflexota bacterium | reverse complement strand
GCAGGATCGTGACCTGGTCACCTTGCCGGTCGGCTTAACCTACTTCTCCCAGTCCCTCGACCGCGAGCCCTTGTGGGCGGTCGCCATGGCCGTTTCCACTATGGCCACCATCCCCGTAATTCTGCTCTTCCTCTTCTTCCAGCGCTACTTCATCGAAGGCATGATGGTCTCCGGCATCAAGGGATGAAGCGCGACCGCCTGCTGGAGCTGCGCGAAATCTATCGGCACGAGCTGTTTAATAGCGTCGTCCCCTTCTGGCTCAATCATTCGCTCGATCACGAACGCGGCGGGCAATTCAACTCGCTCGATCGCGATGGCGCCGTCTTCGATACCGATAAATCAATGTGGCTCCAGGGCCGCGCCCTCTGGATGTTCGCCAAGCTCTATAACGAAGTCGAGCGGCGCCCCGCCTGGCTCGCGGCCGCCCGCCACATCTATGACTTCATCATGCATTGCGGCTTCGACAGCGACGGGCGCATGTTCTTCTCCGTCACCGCCGACGGCCGCCCACTGCGCAAACGGCGCTACCTCTTCACCGAGACCTTTGCCATCATTGGGCTGGCGGAATACGCCCGCGCCACCGGCGACGCCGCCCTCAACCGCGCGATCAACACTTATCGGCTCGTGGTCGATCATCTGCGGCAGCCGGGCAAACTCGAGCCGAAAATATACCCGCAAACGCGCCGCGCCAAAGCGCATAACGTCTCCATGATCATGCTGGCGACCACGCAGGAACTGCGTCTGGCCGCCCCGCCCGACCCGCTCTACGCCGAGATCGTCGATGAGGCCCTTGATCAGATTATCAATCACTTCCTCGATGAAGAAGCGGAAGCCGTCTTTGAAGTCCTCGGCGCTGATGGCGAACGACTCGACACCGATGACGGACGGCGCGTCACACCCGGGCACGCCATGGAATCAGCCGCCTTCGTCATGCACGAAGCCATCGAGCGTGCCGACGATTCGCTGATACCGCCGGCGCTGAAGATGATTGATTATTCGCTGGCGCGCGGCTGGGACGAAGAATACGGCGGCTTGCTCTATTACGTCGATGTCGCTGGCAAACCACCGACCCGCCTGGAATGGGATATGAAACTCTGGTGGCCCCATGCTGAAGCTTTATACGCCCTGCTGCTGGCATACCATCTGAGCGGCGACGACAAGTACGCCGGCTGGTTTGAGCGCATGCACGAGTACAGTTTCGCGCATTTTCCCGACCCGAAATATGGCGGTTGGTACGGCTATCTGCACCGTGATGGGCGGCTCTCGACCCCGCTTAAAGGCGGCATGTGGAAGGGCTTCTTCCATACGCCGCGCGCCCTCTGGCTTTGCTGGAAACTGCTCGGTGAAATGCTCGATTGAATATTGACTCGACGCGCGAGCAGACGGACACCCGCCGCCGCCAGCGCCGAATCGTCAGCCGCGCTTCGCCGTGAAGCGAATACTTATCCCATTCAAGACGACGAAAAACGCCACCACCAGCATGATATTGCGAGAACCGATCGCCAGCTGCAATGCGCCGAAGCTGAATGTTGAAATGAACCAGCCGATATTCCACATCACCAAGCCCACGCTGCTGGCGATATTGTGAACAGCGGCATCCAGCGAATCCATCAGCAGCGGTTGGAATAGCGGCTGCATCGTATTGCGTAGGCCGATCGCCAAGACGTAGAAAACGACGGCAATCGTCAAGCCCTGCGATTGACTCAAACCGACAAAAGCGACGGCGCTCACCAGCATTAATGCCGTCAGAGCGCCCGCTCGGCCCAAGCGCGCTTCCCAAGCGGGATTGAACAGCGGCATCAATCCCATCACCAGCCAGCCCAAACCGATCACGCTGCCCACCGCGCTATCAGCGATGCCAAACAACTCACGGAAGATGAGATTGAAAAACGGGAAGGTCAATCCACCGGAGATGCCGAAGACAAACAGCGGAAATGTCAGCCGCAGCAGACGGCGCCAGGGCGCCTTCCGCCACATACGGTATCCGGCCGCCTCAGCGTTCTTCTCCTTAGCCGACATCGACCGCAGCGCGAGAATCGGCAGGTTGCTCAGCAGCAGCAGAAGCGCCGCGCACAAGATAGACGCGCGATATGCCAGCGGCATTTCTTCCGGCTCCATGTCGAAAGCGCCGGCGATTCCCAGCGTCTCACTGGCCAACAGCGGTAGAAGGCCACCCAGCGCGCTGCCCAGCGCCACCGCGAGCATTGCCACCAAATTATGATACGAGAACTGCGCTGTATGCTCGCTGCGGTCGGTCAGCGTAACCATGAAGGGCGGCTTCACCACCTGGTTGGCGCCGAAGCAGGCGCCCCACAGAAAGCGGCTGGCGGCGATGATCGGCAAACTCTGCGTCAGCGCCGTCGCCGCGACCGCCAGCGCCAAACCCGCCGTCGACAGCAGTATCAGCCGACGATTGCCAACACGATTGGCGATCAAGCCAATAGGCAGCCCGATCAGAAAGCCGCTTAGCCGCGGAAGCGATTGCAAGAGGCTGATCGTCGCCGTGTCGTACCCGATGCTGACCAGATAGAAATTCAGCAATATATCGGCGATGCCCAGCAAAGCGATATGAAATAGCAGGCTGTGGCACAGAAACAGCAGCACCCGCCCGTTCAGTCCAGGCACGCGGCCGATGCGACCAACTCGATGCCGCATCTCAGCCAGCGCCCCGGTTACAGCAGGCTGCGATCTCATGCAGGATTTGGGGCGCCACTATGCAGTCGAAACCTCGGTCATAATCCGCGCGATTTGCCCTAGCGTCATAGCCCAAGCGCTGATGCGCGCCAGCGCGGCCAGTAGCTTGACAGTCTCGTAATCGTATGTCTATAATCTTCCGCATTCGCGCGACTATCGTCGGCATTTGCGCATAGTAACAAAATAGCCGCCGAAAGCACACTTTGCCGCTTGTGACTAGATCATATTGCAGCAGTTGGACTGAGTGCGCAACCAAGCGCTTGATGAATCTGCGATAGCCGCCATCATAACGCGCGACCAATTTGGACCGGTCCGATCAGCATGGCTCGCTCAAACGCTGGGCGAGCAATTCGCTTGAAAACAGCAAGGGAGAAACCAGCTTGGCATCGCAAACTAAGGCAGAAATCTTGGCGCGGCATGACGCCAACGCAGCGCTGAAAACGCCCTTGCCCGGGCAAATCACGCGGCACGCGAAGGACCTGGGCGCCGACGGCGTGTTCAGCCCGCTGGACGAGCGAATCATCGCCGCCGCTTCCGAAGCGTTGGAAGCCGGGCAAACCCACTACGTCGATGTACCCGGCATAGAGCCTCTGCGCGAAGCCATCGCCGATTACCTCAACACATCCTTCTCCGCGCCCTGTCAATCCGGCAACATCATCGTCACCGCCGGCCTGCAAGAATCGCGCTTTCTCACTATTCAAAAAATCGGCGAGAACTTCGATAGCATAGGCATACCTGCCGTCGCGCATCCAGGCTTGCAGAAGGCGCTCGGCGTGCGTGCGCGGAACGTTGTTTCGCTAGCCGTAGACCCGCACCGCGGCTATCTTCCCGCCTTGGACGCAATCGCCGACGCGGTCGCTGGCGGCTGCCGACTGCTCTATCTCGAATCGCCATCTCGTCTGAGCGGCGCCGCCTACACCAGCGATGAAGTCGCCGCAATCGGGCAGTTGCTGGGCGAAAGCGGAGCGTCAGCAATCTGGGACCAGGGCCTCGCCCCTTGGGTGGAAGGCGGCTGCCGCTCGCTCGCCTCGACCGAAGAATCGCCGGCGCAAGTCACCGCGATCGGCGAAGCTTTTCCCGGCATGGGACTGGCCAGTTGGTTCATCGGCTATATCGCCGCGCCCGATGATCAGATACCGGCCATGCAATCGCAGAAGCAAATCATGGCGATCTGCACCAGCACCGCCGCCCAGTACGCCGCCCTTGAAGCCAGCAGCCTTTTCCCAGCCGCCCATCCTCCGCGCCTGGCACAATTGAAGCGCCTCAAAAGCTACATTGCCGAGTCAGCGCGAGACTTGAACCTCGATGCCATCGCCGGCGATGCCCTGAACATCATCGCGCTGCAGGCATCCGGTGGCGCGGCCGCCAAGCTCCGCGCCGCCGGCTTCGACTGCGCTGACGGCGCGGACTTTGGCGCGCCCGCTGTCATCCGCCTAAACGTCAACACCACAACCGCCGAAGCGCTTCAGGCGCTCCGCTGATCGAATGCGAGGGAATGGCATGAGCAAGAAAAAAGCCCAAGGCACCAATCTGCTTTATCAATTGATCGGCGAGGCGCGCAGCTACGATGACGTCATCATAATGGGCCGCGGCGATCCCGACTTCGATACGCCAGCGCATATCGTCGCCGCCGCCAAGAACGCCATGGTCAACCACCACGCCGATTATACGCCGCCGGAAGGTCTGCTCGCCCTGCGTGAGGCCATCGCCGAACGCGTCAAACGCGTCAACAATATAGATGTCGATCCGGTGACCGAAGTCGTCGTCACCAACGGCGGGCAGGAAGCGCTCTTCCTGATGGTGCTGGCAGTCCTCTCCCCCGGTGATGAGATGATCGTGCCCGAGCCCAATTACAATACCTACGCCGATTCGCTCGCTTTCGCTGGCGGCGTCAAGGTCGAAGTGCAGACCTACGCCGAGACCGACTTCCGCGCCGACCCCGCCGATGTCGCCGCCGCCATCACGGACAGATCGCGCGCGCTTCTGCTCGTCTCGCCCAATAATCCCGCCGCCAGCGTCATCTCCCCGCCCGATATGCAGGCGATGCTCGATATCGCCATATCGAAGGACCTCATAATCCTCGCCGACGACATCTACGACCTCTTCGTCTACGACGACTTCGAGCACGTCAGCCCGGCCTCCCTGCCCGGCGGAAAAGAGCGTACGCTAACGCTAAACGCGCTCTCCAAAGCCTATTCCATGACCGGCTGGCGCCTCGGCTGGATCGTCGGACCAGCCGATATGATGGCGCGCGTCAAAGAACTCAAGGCGGCCATCAGCGGCGGCGCTTCGGTCATCTCGCAGCATGCCGGCATCGCCGCCCTAACCGGTCCGCAAGACGCCGTCGAGATGATGGCCGAAGCCTACCGGCGCCGGCGCCGTCTCGTCCTCGACGCCCTCGATGCCATGGGCATGAAATACGGCTTGCCCCAAGGCGGGCAATTCGTCTTCGCCGACATCGGCTTCACCGGCATGGACAGCGGCGAAGTCGCCCAGCGCATCCTCACCGAGCAGCATGTGCTCGCCTATCCCGGCTCGGCTTTCTCCAAAGATCGGAAAGACTACCTGCGCATGACCTTCTTGCAGCCCGAAGACCAGCTGATAGAGGGCTTGGAGCGCATGAAAGTGGCGATGCTGAACATGATGGCAGAGCGGTAAAGGCGTCGGATGCGCGAATCTAGTTGTATAGTCCCGAAGTAAGATGGTGCGCAAGCATTGGCACGCCCTGCTAATCATTCCCCTGGTCGTCATCGTGATGACATGGCCCACCTTCCCGCGTCTGTTTGATGGCGAGCAATTTTGGCTGCATTCCGACAATACAGACGCATGGGAGAAAGTCTGGGACGCCTGGCACATGGGACGGGTGCTCGGCGGGGAATCCAGCCTGTACTTCAGCGACGCAATGTTTTATCCATCCGGTATATCGCTGGCGATTAGCGCGCGTTCAACCCCGCACGCTTTCTTGCTGCATGTACTGCAACAGGCAATCCCTACCGATGACGCCTACAACCTGCTCTTTCTTCTAATGCTATGCTTCAATGCCTTCTGCGCATATCTGCTGATTCATCGCTTGCTCAACGACAAATGGATTGCGCTTTACGGGGCGCTCGTCGTTGGCATTCAGCCATGGTTTACAGATGACTTCAATACCGCGCCTGACCTGTTGGTGATTGGCACGCTGCCGCTTACACTTTACTTTTGGCATCGCGGGGTGGCGCGGGGAGGTCAATGGCGCTTCACGGCGCTGGCTGGGATATGCGCCGGCTTTACCGCGTGGATCGGCATTTATGTTTTCCTTTTTGTCTTGATCACCCTCGCCATCTACACCGGCTATCTTGCGCTCTCGCGCAAGCGGCAGCCCGAGTTCTGGTTAAAGCTTGCACTGCTGCTGGCGGTCGCCGCGGCGGTTTCCCTATTCCGCTTCTACCCGATGTTGGTCGACGCGGAAATGCTCAATGAACGGCTGGTGAGGCATTCCGGCAGCCTGAGAAGTAGCGATTTGCTTGACTACTTTGTCCCTCACACGAATCCTTTCTTCGGTGGATTCTTGGAGCGGCTTTTTAATACGGACCCTGAAAGCAACCACAAATTCGGCTACATCGGGTACATCAATATTTTCTTCATAACGTGTGCGATCGTTCACAGACCCTTCCGCCGAGCCCTTGCGCCGTGGCTGCTTGCCATGGGCTTATTCGTCATTTTGCGCCAGGGCGATTATCTTGTGGTCAATAGCGTCCACCATGAAGACATCCTGCTGCCCGGGCATTACCTAGAGCGTTTGCTGAGCACGACCTTGGGGCAAGTGGGCTGGCCGCGTTTCTATCAGATAGGCATCGTAACGCCGCTTGCCATACTGTCATGTTACGGACTTTACGCGCTGCTGCAATCAAAGCCAGCCAAAAGGCGGGCGGTCGTCGCGCTCGCTTCTATCACTATCCTTGCCTTGGAATACAACATTCCCCGGCAGGGGCTTTCGCTAGAGGGCAACGAGACCGCGTACATTGACTGGCTGAGGACAGAATACCAGCCTCCAAATGCAATTATTGATCTGGCTGATCGCAGAAACCTCTCGTACTTCCTGTTAGTGCAGACCTTGCACGGCTACCCCACAGCATTTGGTTTTCCATTCCGCAGTTCGGGTTATGGCACAGACTACGTTGATGCCAATATGATATTGCGGCGCTGGTTCGAATCTGAAAGCGTCCACTGCCTGCCATACAACCGGCGCGCCTACCTCGCTTCCCTCGACCAACTGCTTTCCGACGGCTTTACCCATGTCGTCGTGCATAACTGGCGCTACGGTGACCAGTTCGTCATGCCCAGCTTCCACAACATTACGCCCGCATACGATGATGGCTTGGTCAGCGTTTATCGCCTGCCCGATTTGCGCTTGAACTGTCAGAATCAGGGAGGCGAGTTGCCGCAGTTTACTCACCTCGCGCAGTCGCCGTGGGCTACTCCGGGCACACGCGCTTCAATCATCAGCTTTCATCCCAGCCAAAGCCTCGACGCCGATCGATTTCACTACCTCACTTCGCTCTTCTCCGATTGGGACAGCCTGCTGCACCTGTATATGGACAATGGCAAGCTGATGATGCAGAACGAGGGGACGCCATACGACGATATCGGTGCTTTTGTGAACAACAATGAGATTATTTATCTCGTCTACAATGAAAATAATGGCGCCGAATCGTCGCTAAATGCCTTGACGTTTCTCGACCGATTTAGCTTTTGCCGGCGCGATGCGCAAGACGACGGCTCTGTCATCGAGTTCTATCTGAAAAACGAGTTCTCCTGCGCCCTATATTCGTCTGATGACCGGTTTCAAGTGGGATACGACAACGGAGCCACGGTTGAAAACCTTCTGGTTGAGGTTGGTCAAAACTTTGTGGACATTCAACTCCTGTGGAGCAACTTGCCCAGCGAAACTCATTCAATCTCGTTGCAATTCTTTGATGCTGCCGGAGTGAAAGCAGCCGGGCAAGATTATGTCGTCAGCCGAAGCCCGGTCGCCCGTCATCAAATCGATATTTCAAGCCTGCCGCCGGGCGATTACTCGGTGAAAATCATCTATTACAATTTCGAGACTGGCAAAAGCGTGCCCGGCACAGTCAGCAGCAGCGGCGAGCGCTTTGAACGCGCGCTGGAATTTGCTACTATTCGGAAAAGTTAGATTCGGCTCGGAGCAGCATGAACGAAAACCTAGACAATAAAGTAGCGGTCATCACCGGCGCCAGCCACGGATTGGGACGCGCAGTCGCGCTCAAGCTCGCTGCGCTCGGCGCTCACGTCGTTCTAATCGCGCGCCGAGAAGCGCCCTTATACCAGTTCGCCGAGGAGCTCCGTTCCGCGGGAATGGGTGTTACTGCTTTAACTTGTGATGTATCCGACGCGGGCAGGGTGAAAGCCACGGCCGCGAAGATCCAAGCCTTCTTTCCCAGCGTCGACATCCTCATCAACAACGCCGGCATCCCCGCCCCGCGCGAATTCGAAGAGACCGGCTTCGACGATTGGGACCAAGTCATCGGCGTCAATCTCTCCGGCGTCTTCTACCTGACGCGCGCCTTATGGGATTCACTCAAAAGCGGCGAATCCGCCTATGTCATCAACATCTCAGGCACGGCCGGTTTGCGCGGCGGCGGCAGCCCAGCTTACGGCAGTTCCAAATTCGGCTTGACCGGCTTGAACTACGCCATCGCCCAAGCCGGCAAAGCGCACAACATCCGCTCGACCATTCTCTACCCCGGCGGCATGGACACCGGCTGGCGCGGCGCTCCCATTGGCGTCGCCCCCCGCAGCGAATCCATGGACCCCGACGTTGTCGCGGATATGATCGCTCACCTGGTGACGAGCCCGCCCGAATTTGTCGTCAACGAAGCGGTGCTCAATCCGCTGGATTTCCCTTTCATGTGAGGTCTCGCCAATGGCATACGAAGTACAAGATGCATCGCTGGTCAATCACTATAGCCTGGAGACCCTAAGCGCCTTCGCCATCGACTATATGCGCGCGCTTGGCGCCACCGCGGATGAAGCCGCGATCATCAGCGATGGCTTGATGACGGCTTCGCAGTGGTGGCATCCAGGCCAGGGACAAGGCTTGGAGAAACTCTTCCGCTATACGCGGCGTGTCAAGAACGGCGGCATCCTGCCCGACGCGCCCATGACCTGGCTCGTCGACGCGCCCGCCTACGCGCTGCTCGACGCCGCCAAGGGCTTTGGCTATGTCGCCGCCCACCGCGCCATGACCCGCGCCGTCGAAAAAGCGCAAGCCTCGGGCATCGCCATGGTCGGCGTTCGCCACAGCAATCACTTCGGCATCGCCGGCTACCATGCGCTCACCGCGGCCAAAGCTGGACTGATCGGCTGGTCCAGCACCAACGCCGCCGCCGAAATGGCGCCCTGGGGCTCGGCGAAAGTCGTCCTCGGCACCAATCCCTGGGGCATCGCCATTCCCCGCAGCAGCGACCATGCCATCGTGCTCGATATGGCGCTCACCATGTCCGGCAAGGGGATGATGCGCTGGTACGAGCGCGAAAATCGCCCCATGCCTGATAACTGGGCGCTGACAGCCGCCGGCCAGACAACGACTGACCCGTCTTCCGCGATGACCGGACCGCTCCTGCCCATCGGCGAATACAAAGGCTACGGCTTGAGCCTCTTTACCGATGTGCTCGCCGGCGTGATGACCGGCGCCCTCTTCGGGCTGGATGTATTCCAGGACGACCAAAACTTCGATGTCGGCCACATGATGATCGCCATCGACCCGGCCGCCCTCCTTCCCGCCGCCGATTTTGACCGCCGCCTGGAAGAACTGATCGGGCAGGTAAAAGGCGTTGAGCCGATCGATCCCGCCCGCCCGGTCATGCTGCCGGGCGAAGTCGAGTTTCGCCGCATGTCCGAACGGGCGCGGGGCGGCATCCCCGTCTCCCGGGAGACCGTCGACCAACTGCGTGAATTGGCTTCCGATATCGGCGTCGCCTTCAATTTATAGATGCAGTTCCAGTCAAGAAATGTTAATGTCTTGATTATGAATAAATCAGCAAGATAATTGAATGGTTTTAGACAGCCGCGCGCCCGCCTCTCGGTTTTTGCGGGCGATTCGCAGCCGCGCGTAGACACTGCGGTTCAATCGCCCTACAGCGACGCGTGGCGGGTTGCGGATGATCGCCCTTACGCAGAGAAGGTTTGGGAGAATAATCGACCTTACAGTCCTCTGTGTTCTCTGTGTTTCCTCAATTCCTCTGTGGTGAAGATTATTTTGATTCGATAGAGCGTATAAGGATGCAAAATATGGACAATTTCCCAAGCACACCGGTCAACCGTCGCCGCGGGCTCATCCCCGAAGACTTGATGAAGTTCAGCTGGCTCGCCGAAATCGCCATCGCCCCCGACGCCTCGCAGATCGCCTATACCGTGCGCCGCCCGCACGGTCCCTCCAACGGCTACGTCACCCAACTTTATTTGCACGATCTGCTCAGCGATTCCGCCAGCCGCCTCACCGATGGCGAGTGCCAGGTCACTTCCATCGCCTGGAGCCGCGACAGCAGCCGCCTGGCGTATGCCCATAGCGACGACGACGGCGATTCCGTCCGCGTGATCGAGATTGAAGACGACTTTGAAGCTATTTTTTCAACCGACGGCATGCCCATGTCCGGGCTCGATTGGTCGGCCGACGGCAGCAAGCTCGTCGGCGTGCGCTGGACGCCGATGCGCTCCGCCGATGACCGCGGTCCCGTCCCCGGCATCCCCAAACCCACCATCAAAGTCGTGCGCCGGTTGCGTTATAAACAAGACGGCGTCGGTTGGGTGCACGACAAATTCAAGCAAATCTGGGTCCTCGAACTGGAAACGGGCGATTTCGCCCAAGTCACCCACAGCGAATGCGATTACTCCGAGCCGAGCTGGAGCAACAATGGCGCGCGAATCGCCTTCATCGGCATGGCGCGCGAGCAAAATACGCCGCTCGGCTACGGACAGATTCTCACCTGCGACTACCCCGCCGGCGAACCGGAGCTGCTCATTCCCGATTGGCAGGGCACCGCCGCCAGCCCGGTCTGGGGCGCCGATGACAAATACATCGCCTTCGCCGGCCATAACAAACCGCCGCCGGTCAATCGCCGCAACTTCTGGCAGCCGCATCTGGCTGATGTCGCCGCCCGCGTAGGCTGGAAACTCGGCGCCGATATCGATGAAGAAGTCGGCAATTATTCGGTCGCCGATCAACGCGTGAGCCTGTCCAACGTCACCATGAAGTGGGCGCCCGGCGACGAATGGATCTACTTCCTGCTCACCGAGCAGGGCGCGGCCAATCTCTTTCGCATCAACACCGACGGCGAATACGAGCGCCTCATCAGCGGAGACAGCATCACCTTCGATTACAGCCCGGCGGTCGGCAGCATCGCCGCCTACGGCCAATCCAATCCAGCCAATCCCGGCGAGCTCTATATCTGGCGAAATGGCGAATCGCAAAAGTTGACCAATCTCAATCCTTGGCTGCGCGACCACGAGCTCTCGCCGCCCGAGAGCTACTGGTACGACGGCGTTGACGGCGCCAAAGTCCACGCCTGGCTCATTAAGCCGCTCAACTACGAAGAAGGCAAAGCCTACCCGCATGTGCAATACGTGCACTGCTCAATGTTCGGTTGGGATTTCAATCATGAATTTCAAGTCTACGCAAACGCCGGTTATACCGTCGCTTATTTCAACCAGCGCGGCACCACCGCCGGCTACGGCCAAGCCTGGACCAAAGCCAGCGAGGGCGATCAAGGCGGCGCCGAATTCGACGAGATCATGCTCGGCGTCGATGAGTTGGTCGCGCGCCCCTACATCGACGGCTCGCGCATGGGCGTCACTGGCGGAAGCTGCGGCGGCTTCATGACCAACTGGGTCGTCGGTCATACCGATCGCTTCGCTGCCGCCGTCACCCAGCGCTCGATCGTCAATCAGATCAGCTTCTTCGGCACCTCCGATATCGGACCCGAATGCACCGGCGGCGAAACGCGGACCGATCCCTGGCGCGACTTGCAGAGCAGTTGGGCGCAATCGCCGGTCGCCTATATCGATAACGTCAACACACCCCTGCTCATCATCCACAGCGACCAAGACCACCGCTGCGCCCTTGAGCAAGCCGAGCAGATGTTCGCCGCCCTGCGCTGGCGCGGCAAACCAGTCGAGCTGGTCATCTTTGAAGGCGAAGACCACGGCCTCTCGCGCGGAGGACGCCCCGGCAATCGCATCGAGCGCCAACACCGCATCCTCGGCTGGTTCAAGAAGCACCTGGGCGCGTACGCTGTCGAACTCGAATCTGTGTAGGGGCGACAGACGGTTTGTGTCTACGCAACCCTGTGAACCGCCCGCCAAATATCCTTTTCGTAGGGGCGAGCCGACGGCTCGCCCGTACACACAGATTTGGAATCGCCCGCCAACATGAACGAATCGTAGGGGCGAGACGGTGGCTCGCCCGCCAACATGAACGAATCGTAGGGGCGAGACGGTGGCTCGCCCGCCTAAATGCAAATGGTGTAGGGGCGACATACTATGTCGCCCACAAAACAAAGGAGAAACTCTATGTTAAATGTAGGCAACCTGTCCGCTAAACCCGGAGAAAAGATCTTCGGCTATCTGGAGACGGCGCAATCGCGCTCAGGCTTGCAGCTGGACATCCCCGTCCACCTCATCGCTGGCGCCGAGCCCGGACCCACTCTCATGCTCCAGGGCGCCATCCACGGCGCTGAGATCATCGGCTCCATCGCCATACTTGACTTCGTCGCCGCAGCCGATCCCAGCGCCATCCGCGGCAATGTCATCGCAGTGCCCGTCGTCAACCGCGCCGGCTTCGAAATGGGCACGCGCGGCTCACTCGTCGATGAAAAGGACATCAGCCGCCTCTTCCCCGGCAACAAAGACGGCAGCGTCTCCGACCAGATCGCTTATACCTACTTCAACGAATGCATCGCCCAAGCCGATGTGCTGATCGACTTTCATGCCGGTGCCCGCACCGCTTACGAACGCTACGTCTTGTTCACCGCTGAATATGATTCGAACAACCTCACGTTGATGGAGCAGCGGCGGCGCAAACTGGTGGTCGCCTTCGGACTCGATCAAGCCGCATTCTTCCCGCCCGGCACCTTCGGCAGCGGCGCCTCCAAAGTCGCCATCGAAGACGTGAACACCTTGCAAATCACCCTGGAATTCGGCGGCGGCACCGGCTGGCACAAAAACGGCGAAGACAACGTGCGCGATGCCAATCGCGGCATTTGGAATATCCTGAAAGCTATGGGTATGGCTGACGGCGAACTCGAATCCGATGGTCCCCTCTGCACCGTCTATGAAGCCGGCGTCGTCATCTGGAAACCGAAGGTCGACGGCTTGTTCATTCGCGATGCCAAATTCAAGGACGAACTGAAAGAGGGCGATGTCTACGGCCGCCTGGTCGATCCCTATACCGGCGAACTGCTGGCCGAGATGCCGACGCCGAAAGACGGCATCGTCATCCCCAGCGGCCAGGAATGGCCCACCGTCGGCGCCACCTCCATCGGCATCCTGGGCAACATCGACCGCATCGAAGACCGCCGCACGATGGATATGTCCGTCTCGTTCGATTAACGCGCAGAGGCGTCCTAACGATATTTAGGGGCGAGGCGCAGATCCGCCCACATCCAGTCAGATTCGTAGAGGCGAGGCGCAAACCCGCCCACATCCAGTCAGATTTGTAGGGGCGAGGCGCAAACCCGCCCACATCCAGTCAGATTTGTAGGGGCGAGGCGCTGACTCGCCCGACAAGGAGAAAACCCACAAATGAAAATAGGCAACCTGGAAGCGGCCCCCGGCCAAAAAACCTACGGCTTCTTCAAAACCGGCGAGACTCACGGGCGCTTCCCCGTCCATATTCCGCTGCATATCGTCAACGGCGCCAAAGACGGTCCCACCCTCGTCGTGCAAGCCGGCGCCAGCGGCCTCGAAATCGAACCCTCGCTCATCCTGCCGCATGTCGTGAACGAACTAGACCCGGCCGCCATCAGCGGCACATTGATCCTGGTACCGCTGATGAATACCTCCGGCTTCGAATTCGCCCGCGTCAACAGCGTCTACGACGACAAGCACCTCAACCAAATCGGCCGCGGTGACGCAAACGGCAGCGTCAGCGAACAACTCGTCGACGCTTACTATCAAGCGGCGATCGCAAATGCCGACGCCCTGCTCGATATCCGAACCGGCTCGCAATGGAGCTACCACCACTTCGTCGGCGTCAATGACGAAGGCGATGTCGATGCATCGAAAGCGCTTGCAACCGCGCTGGGGCTGCCCCATGTTGTCATCGGCAAAGACCGACACAACTCCATGGCGCAGGCAGCGGCGCGCGATGGCAAAGCGGTCGCCGTGGCCTTCATCGGCGGCGGACCGGGCCTGCGCGATTATCGCGACCAGGATCTGGGCATGATGCGAAATGCCGCGCTCAACGCCATGCGCCACTTGGGCATGCTCGCCGGCGCCTTGGAATCCGATGTCGCAAGCGTCGCTGTCATCCAGGAGCGCTCGGTGATTACCCCAACCGGCGAACGCGGCTTCACCTTTATGGACAAGAACCTGCGCGGCAAAACTGTTAATGAAGGCGATGCGCTCGGCTACGTGCGGCATCCCTTCTCCGGTGAGACAATCGAACAGATCACTGCGCCCCGCGGCGGCATCATGGTCCATGCCGGCGCCTCTTGGCCCGTGCCGCCCGAAGACGAAATCCTCGCCATCATCGGCGACCTCGTCGAAGAGATAGAGATTGGATAAGGGCGCCGCAATGCTTCCCCCCACCCGAAATCCCTCCCCGGCGGGTCAGTGTCGGCGGGTCAGTGTCCACGCGACCCTACGCGACCCCATTACGAGGCTGGGACGTGAATTCGCAAGTGCGCGCACGCGCTCCCCTTCCCCCATTACGAGGCTGGGACGTGAATTCGCAAATACGCGCGCACGCGCTCCCCTTCCCTCATTTTGGGGGAAGGGGCCGGGGGATGGGGGTTAAATGATCCTCACCATCTGGAATCGCAGCAGCTTCCGCATCGGCGTTTTCCGCTGGTATTGGGCGGCCAACGTGCTGGTGCATATCACCTACCTGCTGCAAGCGGTCGCCCTCGGCTGGCACATGCTGGATGTGACCGGCTCGCCTTTCCAGGTCGGCTTGGTCGCCTTCAGCTACGGCCTCCCGCTGCTGGTGGTCGCGCCATTCGCCGGCGTCGTCGCCGACGCCGTGAAGCGGCAGTGGGTCGTGCAAGGCGCGCTGGCCGTCGCCGTCCTCGCTTCAGCCGCCCTCGCGCTGGTGGCGGCAAAGGGCGCCACCTCGCCCCTGCACATCCTGGCGACATCGCTCGTCCTGGGCGCGACCTTTTCCTTCTACGCGCCCGCCCGCATGGCGCTGCTGCCAAATCTGCTTCCCGATGACATGGCTTTCAACGGCGCTACGCTCAGTTATTCCGGCACCCGCCTCATGGGCTTCTTCGGTCCCGTGCTCGCCGGCTTCCTGCTCGATCTCACCAATATCGCGGCAACCTTGACCGTGCAAGCGGCGCTCTTTGCCGCCGGCGCCTTGATCTATATCAAAGCGACTCATTTCCTGCCCCGGCCCAAACGCAAGAAAAAAGAACAATTCGGCATTCTCGGCGGCCTCATGGTAGTCATTGGCTACCTGCGGCAGAATCAAGCGCTCTTCGCCTTGACCCTGCTGGCGCTCATTTTCGTGCCCTTTGGCATGCCCTACCAGAAACTGATGCCGATCTTCGTCCGCGATGTGCTTGCGGAAGGTCCAGCGCTGCTCGGCCTACTCGTCGGCAGCGCCAGCTTGGGCTCGGCGATTTCCGGCTTCGCCATCGCCATCATCCCCGATGTCTACCCCAAGGGCAAAGCGATTTTGCTCTTTTCCAGCCTCTTTGGCTTGGGTTTGGTTTTCTACGCCTTTATGAGCAATTCGACCATCGCCCTGGCCGTTATCTTTATCGTCGGCGTCTTTTCCGGCTTGTTCCTGACGGTGATAAACGCTCTGCTGGTCACCATGATGCCGGACGACATGCGCGGCCGTATGATGAGCCTCTGGGGCATGGTCTGGGGACTGATTCCAGTGACGACCTTGATCGGCGGCACAATCGCCGAAGTTTGGGGCATCTCAATCGTCTACATCGCAGGTGGCGCCTGCGTCGCCGTCACCTGCGCCTTCATGGTGGCGACCCGCTCGCCCCTGCTAGATCTCTAAGGCTCTACCCTAATGATACTGTTCACTCTAAAATCGTCGGAGCTATGCCAAGACTGCATGAATATTCTTTTATCGGCGCGTAATAGCTCCCCTTCCCTCATTTTGGGGGAAGGGGTCGGGGGATGGGGGCTGCAATGGTCCTGATTCTGCGCAATCACGAAATCCGCGGACTGATGGATATCTCCGACTACATTGCCGCCGTCGACGCCGGCTACCGCGAATACGGCAATGGCGCCGGCGCCGCCTTCCCCCGCAAGAATCTCTGGATCAAAGGCGACAAAAGCGACACCTATGGCGGTCATCTGCCCACAGGCAGCAAAGCTTCCTTCAAATTCAAGGCCGGGCTGCTGCCCGGCTTGAGCGGCGCCGGCGTCAACGCCTACACTGCCGGCTTGCCCGGTGGGCTCGAGACCTTCATGTTCCTCTTCGACACCGACACCGGCGCGCTCGCCGCCATCATGGAAGTCATGTACCTTAGCTGGCTCAAGACTGCAGCCGTGTCCGCCCTGGCGACGCGTCATCTGGCGCCGCCCGACAGCACTGTGCTGGCGCTCTTCGGCAGCGGACGCCACGCCCGCTCGCAACTCTATGGCCTGATCAAAGTCGCCGACATTCAGCGCGCGCAAGTTTACAGCCGCCGCGCAGACAAGCGCCACGCCTTCTGCGAGCGGATGAGCGCCGAACTCGGCATCGACGTCATCCCAGTAACTTCACCAGCTGCCGCCCTTCACGATGCTGACATCGTCACCGCCATCACCACATCGCCCGAACCCGTCTTCAATGGCGCCGACCTGCCCGACAAGCCGCTGCATATCAACGGCTTAGGCGCCCATTATCCCTGGGTGCGGGAAATCGACACCCATACAGTGGTCAACAGCCGCGTCTTCGTCGATGTCTTGCAACAAGGCCTCAGCGAAAACGGCGAGATCGTCATTCCAATTGAAGAAGGCCACATCGACGAAACGCATGTCGCCGGCGACCTCGGCGCGCTCGTTGCCGGCACGGTCGCCGCTCGCCTGCCTGATACCAAATGGACCCTCTTCCTCTCCGGCGGTACCGGCATTGACGATATCGCGGTCGCCACCCGCCTCCGCCAGCGCGCGCTTGAACGCGGCATTGGTTCCCATTTCGAGTTTAATCGCCCCTACGAGTTTGAGTTCTAAATCATCATGGCTCTCTTCCTGCGCAATCACGAACTCCGCGGCCTGATGAATCTCTCCGAGTACATCGACGCCGTCGAAGAGGGCTACCGTGAATTCGGCGATGGTCTGGGCGCCGCCTTCCCGCGCGAAAACCTTTGGATCCAAGGCGATAGCAGCGAAAGTCAAGGCGGTGGTCACCTGCCAGCCGGCAGCAAAGCCTCCTTCAAATTCAAAGGCGCGCTCTTGCCCGGTCTCGGCGGCGCGGGCTTGAACGCTTACACGGCCGGCCTGCCCAGCGGTTTGGAAACCCTCTTCTTCTTGTTCGACACCAGTACCGGCGCGCTCGCCGCCGTCATGGAAGTCCTCTACTTCGACTGGCTCAAGACCGCCGCCGTTTCCGCGCTGGCCACGCGCTACCTGGCGCCAGCGGGCAGCGAAATCATCGCCCTCTTCGGCGCCGGACGCCACGCCCGCTCACAGCTCCACGCCCTGACGCGCGCAGCGAACATCAAGCGCGCGCAAGTATACAGCCGCGACGCCGAGAATCGCCGCGCCTTCTGCGAAAAGATGACTGCCGAATTAGGCATAGACATCGTCCCCCGTGATTCGCCGGCCGCGGCCCTGTCGGATGCCGATATCATCATCACCATTACCACTTCGCCCGAACCCGTCTTCGCCGGCGTCGATCTTCCCGATAAGCCGCTGCACATCAACGCCATGGGCGCCCACTATCCTTGGGTGCGCGAAATCGATGAATACACTGTCGCAAACAGCCGCGTCTTCGTCGATGAGATGCGGCAGGGCTGGAATGAAGAAGGGGAAATTATCATGCCCCTGGAAGCGGGCGCAATCGACCGAAACCATGTAATCGGCGACCTCGGCGCGCTGGCAGCTGGTAAACTAGACGGACGCCTAGCCGAGTGGCGCGTGGACACTGCCACATCCACCCGCTGGACGCTCTTTCTCTCCGGCGGCACTGGCATTGAAGATGTCGCCGTCGCCAGACGACTCTACGAGAAAGCGGTCGCGCGCGGCATAGGTAGCGAAATTCAGTTTAATCAACCATACGAATACGAATTGTAAGGAGAATGCAACCATGCTCACACAGGAAGCGCTGAAACGAGACACCGCCCGCCGCGTCAAACGCGTGCAAGCCATGATGAAGGACATGGACCTCGACGTCATGATCATCACGGGCCAAGCCATGCCCGGCGGCATGGGCGGGATCCGCTATATCACCAACGCCCACCTATGGGGCGGCGTCGCCTATGCCGTCCTCGGCGCCGACGACCCCTACCCCTGGCTGCAAGTCTGGAGCTCGTACCAAGCCGTCTGGAGCCGCAACGAAACCACCACCCTGCCCGAGCGCGTGCTCTCGCCCTACGAAGACATCATCGCCGCCACCGCCGACAACGCCAAAGAATATGCCACTGGCAGCAAACGCATCGGCATGGTCAATATGAGCAAGCTCATGGGCTTGGGCACTTATCAAGGTTTCGTCAAAGAACTCGCTGGTTACGAGCTGGTCGAAGTCACCAACGAGTTCAACGAAATTCGTCAGATCAAATCGCCCTTCGAGCTGGAAGCGATTCAACAGAACGGCGCTATCCTCGATTCAGCGATGGACGTATTCAAGGATGTCGCCGGCGTCGGCGTCCGTTATTGGGATGCCTGCGCCGCCGTCGAAGGATACATCAAATCCTTCGGCGCATTCTGGGGGCGCACCAAGCTCGCCATCGACGGCACGCCCTACACCGTGCCCACGCCCAAAGACCTGCGCATGGGGCGCGACGATATCATCAACTTCGAGATCGTATACGAATCGCCCTACGGCTACTGGCTGGAGATGACGACCGTCTTCTCTTTTGACCCCCTGCCCGACGATGTGCAGGCGCTCCTTGACGGCTATCTGGCGGCGGTCGAAGCGTCGTCCGCGGTGGCGAAAGCCGGCGCCGCCTTCCGCGATATCTCCGACGCCAACGACAAGGCGCTGCGCGATCGCGGCTTCCCTGTCGATGGCAAGCACACGCCAGATTGCCATAGCACCGGCCTCGATGGCAGCGACGGACCCAATTCCATGAGCGGACCTGATTTCGTACTGAAATCAAATATGGTACTCTCCTACCATCCTGGCACCGTGCTGGAGAACGACCGCGGCTTCCTGATTTCGGATAATTTCCTGGTCACGCCCGAAGGCGCCTTTCGCCTCTCGCCACACCACGCCGACCGCTACTACATGCAATTGGAGGCCTAATTTCCCACAATAGTCGCGCTATGGTTGGCCGACTTCGCGAGTCGCCCGCAAGCGACAAGGGTGTAGGGGCGATTGACGGTCTGTGTCTACGCGACCCCGTGAATAGTCTACCCATCACAAAGGGGAACTGTAGGGGCGACTTATCAAGTCGCCCGAAAAGGAGCAGCACCATGTCCAACCAATCTGCCATCTCAATCGTCGGCGAATTCGTCGCCAATCGCCATTATGACGACCTCAGCGACCTCGCCATCACCCGCGCCCGCCAAGTCACGCTCGACTTCATCGGCACGATGCTCGGCGGCTACCAGACCCGGCTCGGCGCGCTAGCCGCCGATTACGCCGCGCAGATGCAACCGGGCAACGATGCCTCAATCGTCGGCGACGGACGGCGCAGCACACTCGAAGGCGCCGCCTGGGCAAACGCAACCATGGGCAAATACCTCGGCATGGATGATTCGCATCGCACCGCGGGCCATGTCGCCTCGCAATTGGTACCGGTCGCGCTTACGCTCGGCGAGCAGTTGGGCTTGTCCGGCCAGCAGTACATACTCGCGCTGGCGGTCGGCTATGACGTCATGGACATGGTGCATTCCGCCGTCGACAGTTGGCAGCGTGAACGCGGGATGGATCACAAGAGCCAAGCCGGCACCTTCGGCAGCGCCGCCACCGCCGCCAAGGCGATGGGCTTGTCCGCCGACAAGACCAAGAACGCGCTGGCGCTGGCAATGGATATGGCTTGCGGCACCGAACAATACGTCTGGGACGCCGGCAGTTGCGATACCAAAGACCTGCTCGCGGGCTATGGCGCGCGCAACGGCATCTACGCGGCCAAGCTGGCTGACTTCGGCTTCCGCGGACCACCGGGCGCCCTCGATGGCGAATACGGCTATTTTCACGCCTTCGGTCCCGGCTACGACGAAGCCTTCCTCAATGCGCTCGATGGCGAGGCCCTGGCGCGCACCGGCTTCAAACCGCACGCCGGTTGCCGCCATGTCCACTCCTGCGTCGATGCCACCCAGGAACTGCTCAAATCCGGCCGCCCCGACCTTGACGCCATCACCTCTATCGAAGTGGATACCTACCTCGAAGCGATCACACCCGCTTTTCGCGTCAACTACGAACCACAGGTTGTCGGTCAAGCCGGCTTTAGCCTGCCGGTCACCGTCTCCGTCATACTCACCCGCGGCAGTTGGTTCCGCGAAGACATCGCAACCTTTGACGAACCCGAACAAAAGCGCTTGCGCCAACTGGTCAAAGTTGGTCTCGATGAAGAAATCCAGGCGGGCCATCCCTTGACCAATGGCTGCGAAGTCCGCATTTCGACGGATGACGGCACGCTATACAAGGGCCGCGTCGAATATGCCAAGGGCGAGCCGGAAAACATGCTCACCGACGCCGAATTTGAAGAGAAATTCCGCTACTTGGTCGGCGACATGCTGCCGCCCGATCAAATCGCAAGCATCCTGGAACGCTGTGGACAACTGGAACATCTCGCTGATGTCGGCGAACTCGTCCGTCTCACCGTGCCGCAACCTGAAATGGCGCTGAAATGATTGTCGCTAGCCCGCCTATGACGAGCCTTGTAGGGGCGACCCTTGGGTCGCCCGCCGACTCTCGCGATTCCGGAGAGGTGAACTATGAAAATCACAAACATCACATCCACAATTGTCAATATCAACCGCAGCCGCGACCTGGCAACCGCCTATGGCGTCTCGACCGCGACCAACACCGTTGTCGTGCAGGTGGAAACCGACGACGGCATCACCGGCATCGGCCAAACGGTCTCGGGCGGCGCCTGGGGCGGCGATACGGTCGAGACCATCAAGCACCATATCGACGATCGCTTGGCGCCGGCTCTGTTGGGAAACGACCCCTTCAATATCGAAGGGATGCACCAGCGCGTGTATCAGGCGCACCGCTCCGCCGTAAACGCCCGAACCGCGCTCGACTTCGCCTTTTGGGACATCAAGGGAAAAGCGCTCGGCGTACCCGTATATGAATTGCTCGGCGGCGCCTGCATGCCTGGCGCTGTCTGCCACGGCTTCGTCGAACGCGAAGAGCCCGCAGCCATGGCGGCGCGCATTGAAGAGATGTCCGCCGAAGACGGCTGGACCTGGTACAAGACCAAGATCGGCTTCACTGTCGAAGAAGACCTGGCTTGGTATCGCCAACTGCGCGATCTGGTCGGGGACGAAATTCGGTTTCAGCTAGACGGCAATACGGGGTATACTCTCGGAGATGCCGTGCAAGCGCTGGCATCTTTGGAACGGATGGGCGGCGTCGCTCTCTTTGAGCAGCCGGTGCGTTATCTCGATGAGATGGCGCATTTGCTAACGCGCCTTGAGACGCCCATACAAGCGGACGAATCGACGGGCGGCGGTCCGCGCAGCGCATACGAAATCGCGAAGGAAAGAGCGGCGCATGTCTTGCATTACAAAATCCATCGCTATGGCGGATTGCTGCCCTGCCAGCGCATGTCGGCAATCGCCGAAGCGGCGGGCTTGGAAATCTCGGTCGCGCCTTATTTCGATATCGCCGCCGCCGCCGCCGCCCACCTGGCATCCGCCACGCCGATCGCCAAATGGCCCGCCGGTTTCTCCGATATGACCGATACCATCCTCGCAGAGCCTTATGAACCGGATGGTCAGATCCTGAAACCACTGCCGAGTCCGGGACTTGGCGTTGCAATAGATGAGGACAAACTCGCTTACTACGCAGCCCAACAGTGAACCATTTAGCGAGAGTTCACAAGCGAGAGAGCGATAAGGAGGTAGCTATAGCCAATAATCGTGCATGAATCGTCTGCTAATATCGTTTCACGCTAACACAAGAAGGAGATAACCGTGAAAGCAGCAAGACTTCTTTTACTCGTCAGCCTCGTCGCCCTCATCGGCGCCTTGGCCATTGTTCCGGCGACGGCGCAGGACGACATGACCGAATTCGTCTTCGCCCATAGCGGGCCCATCCGTCCGATGGACGCCCATTCGCACTGGTACGGCTCCACCCACTGGATGCTGAGAATCTATTACGACTGCCTGATCGGGCGCGCCGCCGATGGTGACGGTTACGACGCGGAAGCCGCTCACAGCTGGGAAGCCGTCGATGACACCACCTGGCGCTTCCACCTGCGCGAAGGCAATACCTTCCACAATGGCGAGCCGCTTGACGCCAATGCCGTCAAATGGAATATCGACCGCGTACGCCACCCAATCGGCGATATCCCGCTCTATCAGCAATGGGCTTTCGTCAAAGAAGTCATCGTCGTCGATGACCTCACTGTCGATATCACCACTGAAGAGCCTCATGCCTACTTCGAGTACGACGTCAGCTACAACGGCTGTGAGTTGATCCCGCCCGCCTACTTTGAAGAAGTTGGTCAGGAAGAATTCAACCGCAACCCCGTCGGCTCGGGTCCATTCACGCTGGTCGAACTCAGCGAGAACGATCGCTACGTCTTCCAGGCTTGGGACGACTACCACAGCGGAAGACCCGAAGTCGACCGTGTCGTCTTCCAGGTAATTCCTGAGCCATCGGCGCAGGTCGCCGCTTTGCTCGCCGGGCAAATTGACATGATGACCGGCGTGCCTGTGCCCGACCGCGAAAACCTCGAAGCCGCCGAAGGCATATCCCTGCTCCGCGAGAGCGCGAACGTCATGTACCACTATTACGCTCGCGTCGATACCGAGAGCGGCGCCTTCCCCGAGACCTTCCCCGACTATCAGCCGGCCACCCTGGATATCAATGTGCGCAAAGCCATCACCCACGCCCTCGACCGGCACCTGTTGGCGGAAGTGCACGGCGCCGCTGAGGCTCGCCTGGCCCGCGTCTGCTCCTACTATCCGGAGGGCTTCGCCGAGAAATACGCCGATCCCGATATCATCTCCGAATGGTACAACCCCGATCTGGCGAAGGAATACCTGGCTGAAGCCGGCTACGCCGAGGGCGAAGGTCCCACCCTCTACCTCGACACCCCCGCCGTTGGGCGTGGTGGCGGCGCCAAAGAAGTAGCCGAGGTTGCGGCCGCTCTGCTTGAGGAGGTCGGCTTCACTGTCGACTTGACTGTACGCGACGCTTCCGCCTTTGCGGTAGAAGTCCAGCGCAGCGGCAACAACCGCGATCTGATGCTGGCGACCCTGGGCTGCGGTCCCGCCCTGCTGCCGCTCTTCTACCAATGCGACTGGAATGCGGTCGCTTACAGCATTTGCGACGAGGACTGGGATGCAGTCGCCGACGCAATCCAGGTGACCATCGATATGGATGAACGCCTCGACCTCTGGGAACAATGGTGGGAATTTTATATCGACCTCACCCAAACGATCACGGTCTTCGAAGTCACCGGTGTGATGGCGCTGAATACGGCCGAGTTCGACTTCACACCGCGCAAAGACGGCTGGATGATCTTCCGCGACCTCAGACTCGCGGATATGTAATCCACCTCGGTAGGCTAGCGAAAACACAACTAGCTCCCCTTCCCCCATAAAGAGGGAAGGGGCTGGGGGATGGGGGTTTCCTTGCGCGGATTCTTCATCAGCCGAATTATCCAATTGGTCGTGACGATGTTCATCGTCTCCGTGGTCGTCTTCTTCATCCTGCGCCTAAGCGGCGACCCCATCCTCGTAGTCGCGCCCGATTTCTTCAGCGAAGAACAAATCGAGCAAATGCGCAAATTCTGGGGCTTCGACCGACCGATTGGCGAGCAGTACCTCAACTTTGTCGCCAAAGCGATCACCGGCAATTTCGGCACCTCTTATCTCGCCAAACGCCCCGCCATGGAGCTCGTCTTCGAGCGCCTGGGCTACTCCTGGATGCTGGCCGCCGCGGCTGCCGCCATCGGCTTGACCATCGCCATCCCGCTCGGCATCCTCTCGGCGCTCAAGCGCAACAGCTTTGTGGACTTGATCATCACCTCACTGTCGTCCCTGGGCACAGCCATGCCCAGCTTCTGGCTTGGTCTCATGCTGATTATCGTCTTTTCAGTCCATTTGGGTCTGCTGCCCGTCTTCGGCGCCCTGGAACCAAAAGCCATCATCTTACCCTCAACCACACTCGGCGTCGGCATGGCCGCCCGCCTTTCTCGCATGACCCGCTCGGCCATGCTGGAGGTGCTCAATCAGGATTACGTCCGCACCGCCCACAGCAAAGGCTTGATGCACAAAACGGTCGTCATGCGCCACGCCCTGCGCAACGCCCTCATCCCAATCGTCACCGTTTTTGGCTTGCAGCTCGGCTGGCTCCTGGGCGGCTCCGTCGTGGTCGAGAGCGTCTTCTCTTGGCCCGGCCTGGGGCGGCTTATGATCGACTCGATCAGCGTCCGCGATAATACTGTTGTGCAAGCCGGTCTATTATTCTTTTCCTTGTCCTTTATTCTGATTAACTACGCAATTGATGTGATCTATATCATCCTCGACCCGCGAATCAAGTTCCAATAGCGATTGACGATGACACCCACACAAAGCGCCCAACAAGCAAAAGACAGCGCCATTGCTGACCTGCCCGCCCGCCGCAGCCCGCCCCGGCAGCTTCTGTCCACCTTGCTCAAAAGCCCAGTCGGCGTCGCCGGCGGCCTCATCGTTACCGCTGTCGTGCTATTGGCTTTTATCGGTCCGCTGATTTCGCCGCACGATCCCTTGAACCGGAACATCCGCTCTCGCTTCAAACCACCCGGTTTTGTTGACCAAAGCGGCAAGGTATATTCGCTTGGCAACGACCAACTCGGACGCGATATCCTCAGCCGCATCATTGCCGGAAGCCGCGTTTCCGTGCTCGTCGGCGTCATTTCCGTCCTCATTTCAGGCGCCCTTGGCGTCATATACGGCCTCATCAGCGGCTTCGTCGGCGGCATCCTCGATAGCGTCCTCATGCGCATCGTCGACGGCTTGCTCTCCATTCCCTTCATCATCTTGGTCATCGCCATATCCGGCATCGTCGGCGCCGGCCTCTCCACCCTCATCCTCATCCTCGGCTTCACCGGCTGGATCACCTACGCCCGCGTCATCCGCGGCGAAGTGCTCAAAGTGCGCGAAATGGATTATGTCATGGCCGCTTACGCCCTTGGGCAGAGCCGCCTCAAGGTCATGTTTCTGCACATCCTGCCCAACGTTGTCGCCTCCGCCATCGTCCTCGCCGCCGTGCAAGTTGGCGTTACTATTCTGGCGGAATCCTCGCTCAGCTTCCTGGGCTTGGGCGTCAAACCGCCAACCGTCACCTGGGGCTTGATGCTCTCCGACGGCCGCCAATACATTAACAGCGCCTGGTGGATGACCCTCTACCCCGGCATCGCCATCACCATCACCGTGCTCGGCGTCGTCTTCCTCGGCGATTGGCTGCGCGATTTCCTCGATCCCAACGTCCGCGGCCGCGCTTAGGCGATGACGATGGACGCATCCCCCCGCTTTAGCGTCCTGCGCTCGCGCGCAACCGAGACGCACAATAACCTGCGAGAAGAAATCTTGGCGGCGCTGGAATCGATAATCTTTGACTCATACCACAACAGCTTTACCATCCGGGCCGATCTGGAAGCGGCATTCGCCACCGAAGTCGCAGCGAAGTTTGCGGTCGCCGCCCACTCCGGCACGATCGGCCTATTCATTGCTCTGCGCGCCTGCGATATTGGACCCGGCGACGAAGTGATCACCGTCGCCAATTCCGATATTTCTACCACCGGCGCAATCAGCCAATGCGGCGCCATCCCCGTCCTCTGCGATGTTCTCGTCAAGGACTATACAATCAACACCGATCTGGTCGAACGTTTGATTACTGACAAAACGCGCGCCATCTTGCCCGTCGATATGCACGGCCATCCGGCAAACGTAAAAGCATTGCGACCCCTCGCCGACCACTATAATCTAAGAATCGTCGAAGACGCTGCCTTGGCCGCGGGCGCCTGCGACCACGGCCTGCCGGTGGGCGCCTTCGCCGATGTTACGATTTTCAGCTTTTCTCCCTTTAAGCCGCTCGGCAGCTCCGGCAATGGCGCCATGCTCGTCACCAACGACGAAGAGGTATACGACAAACTGCGCCTCTTGGTGGGCTACGGGCATGATCCGCTTCGTGACGGCGTCAAAGACGGATACCAGAACTATACTGCGGAAGGGTATAATGTCCCGTTAGATGCTCTTGAAGCGGCTGTGCTTTCCGTAAAGCTGCCCTATCTGAAAGATTGGACAGCAAAGCGCCGCTCCATAGTGGCTGCGCTGCAAGTCGGCTTGGCGGATACCTCGGCGAGATTACCCAGCTTCCGTCCCGAATCCGCCCCGACATTTCGGTCATACATGATCTGCGTCGACAAACAATTCGATATCTATCAGGGATTGCGAGCCGCCGGTATTGAAGCCGCCTTCAGCTATACCCCGCCGATATACAAATATTCCGTATATGCGGGCCAGTTTCCCAATTCGCATGAGCTTACGGTCACTGACCGACTGGCGAATGAGCTGGTCAACCTGCCAATCACGCCGGAGTTCAGCGCCAGCGACATTGATTATATGATCCAAACAACAAGAGATTTGCTAGAAAGTATGTAGACACACGCGCGACAATCACGCCGCCCACGCAAAATACCTTGCGTCCCGCTGCGCTAAGCTCCCCTTCCCTAGCTTGCTGGGGAAGGGGCCGGGGGATGGGGTTTGCCGCTCGCAACGTAAACAGGGGCGACCCTTTGCTCGCCCGCACAACCAAGAATCTGTACGGGCGAGTCGGTGGCTCGCCCACGAATCAAAAGGTGGATCCCATGACCCTCCTCGAACAAATCACCGACTATTCCCTCAACCTCCGCTTGGGCGATATCCCCGAAGATGCCCGCGACCTCGCCAAGACAATTCTATTCGACTCGATCGGCACGGGCCTCGGCGGCTATCAGCGCGATCTCGGTCAGAAAGCCGCTCGCTACGCCACGACGATGATGCCTGGCGATGAAGCTGCCCTCCTCGGCCGCGGCGAGCGCGCATCCTTGGAGGGCGCCGCCTTCGCCAACGGCGTCATGGTCAAGATCCTCGGCATGGATGACTCGCATCGGTCCGCCGGGCATATCGCCTCTCAAGTTGTTCCCGTTGCGCTAGCAGTCAGCGAAGCTTATGGCGCATCCGGCGCCGACATGCTGGTCGCTATCATCGCGGCCTATGACTTCGCCGTTCGCGTCGGTCGGCAGGTGCGCCCGATGCAGCGCGCACGCGGCCTCGATCTTAAGGGCACGCTTGGCGCGATTTCTTCCGCTCTCGCCGCCGCCCGCTGTGCCGGCCTCGACCGCGAAGGCACAATCAATACCGTCGCGCTTGCAGCCGATCTGGCCTCCGGCACCGAACAATATGTCTACGAAAGCGGTCCTTGCGACACGAAGGACTTGATCGCGGGTTTCGCCTCACGCAATGCGGTCTTCGCCCTGCGCCTGGCTGAAGCCGGCTTCGACGGTCCCCGCGGCGCCCTCGATGGCGACTACGGCTTTTTCAGCGCTTTCGGGGATGGATTCGATCCCGATACCTTTGCTGATCTCGGCGACGATTTCGCCATCCTCGGGACCGGCTTCAAGCCACATGGCGGCTGCCGCCACACGCACCAAGCCATCGACGCCGTGCAAGCCATCCAGTCCGATGGAGCTCTCGATACCAGCGAGATCGAATCGATCCGACTATCGACCTACGGTTACGCCACCCGCCCCATCTTCCGCGTCGATCCCAACCCTCCTTCGCGCGAAGTCGCCGGCTTGAGCATCCGCGTATCCACCGCCGTCGCCCTCAAACAGGGAACGGCCTGGCGCCACGACTTTGCCCACTGGGACGATCCCGAAGTGCGCCGCCTTCGCAATCTAATCGATGTGCAAGTCGATGGCGAAATTGAAGCGCGCTATCCGAAATTGAACGGCTGCCGCCTGCAAATTACGCTGGCAAATGGCGCCATGCGCGAGGCGTACCTGCCCAATATGAAAGGCGAACCCGAGTTCCGCATGACCGACCGCGAAATGCGCGAGAAATTCCACATGCTTACCCGCGACCTTCTGCCGCCGGAACAAGCCCATGCCATCTACGCCAGCTGCAATAACCTTGAATCACTCGACCGCATCAGCGACCTGACCCATCTCTGCGCCATCGCCGAACGCGTAACCGCTTAGGAGATTGCGCGAGACCCAGTTGCCAGTTGGCGAACCCAACAGCCCTGGACAGCACGGTCCAGGGCGAATAAATCTTTCTACAAATCGCGGAGCCTATTGCGCTCCTCTCTCGAAGCGCAGTGTTTACGCGCGCTGATGCTTCGGGGAGGCGGCTGGGGGGAAGGTTTGGCTCAAAATATACCAGCCACGCTCACCCGTCCGTATAAAACCGCTGACGATATAACCTGCATCCAGCAAATCCGTCATCGCCGCGCGCACATATAGTTGCCATTGCTTGGCTCGCTCAAAGTCCGTCACCTTTAATTCAGCGATATTCGCCGGAATCTCAATGCCAAAAACCTCGTCACTCCGCGATTTCGGCCGCTCGCGCCTCAATCTGCCGTCCTCGTCCACAAATACCAGATTTATAATGTCTACATTGTCGAACGGGCTATCCCCCCCTCCCTCTTTTGGGATTTCCGCCCCCCGTTGAGCGGGGGGGCCGAGGGGGGACCGAGGGCCGGGGGGTGGGGGCAGCGCCTCCAACTCCCACTGCGCCTCCAGCCGATCGCTCGCCAAGCCCGCATTGATGCCATCCTGCATGACGCCATAATGATCAACCGAGTATCCGCGCGCCGTCACGCCCAGCCGATTGAAATTGAAATTCGCGTTGCCGGCCTGCATCGGGTCAAAAGTCCAGGCCATCCAGCGATAACCCTGCGAAAGCGCCCACTCGCGCTGCGCCAGCTTCAATTGGAGGCCAATGCCCTGCCCCTGGTAATCCGGATGTACGCCCGCCATGTGCGACCACAGCCATAATTCGCCATCGCGCAGCGTCCCGAAACCAAAACAGAATCCTACGAGCTGCTCATTCGCCCGGTCGTGGCTGTGTCTACGCGCCACTGCGCCTATCACCGCCCCGCCGCTATGCGCTATCGCCCGCAGCGTATGCGGCGAGCTGACTTCGACATCGTGCATCCGCCAGACCGCCTTCTGCAAGTCGACGGTCGCCGAAAGATCGTCCATATCGATCAGTTGTCGAATCACAATGTCGCGGATCATGGGCATTCCGATTGCTGCTGATTGAAGGCCAGAGATAATAGCGCGAGCGAGTCATGACCGCAAAGCCAGGGCAATCGCACCAAAATGAATATGTTCTGCGATGAACATAAAACAAACTCAGCTCTAACCACAAAGACACAGAAGTAACACCAAGAAAGTAATGAGAATGATTACAGCATCAAAGAAATCGCCAAAATAATCGAATCTTCGTAGGGGCGAGCCGGTGGCTCGCCCG
>JAPOYT010000275.1 GCA_026706445.1 Chloroflexota bacterium | reverse complement strand
CGGCCATGGGGCAGAACGTCTTCTTCGCCTGCACGTTGGTTCTTGCCGGGGGGCGTTCTCGGCGGAACTGAGCAGCCGGGACGAAGACCTCATATTCCCTGTCCGGCAGCAAGCCGCCGAAAGTATGGGTTGTTGTGCCAGCCGGGACGGTCTTGAGGACCACTTTGCTGCCGCGTTTAATGCCCGCCGTATAGCGCAGCGCCGTGTCCAAAGCGTTCCACTGCATGGTGATATGATCTTTTGCTTTCCCGATGATGGCGATTTTGAGGCTGGACTGGGCAAGGACCTGGGCGGGGAAAAGGCAAAGCAGCGCGCAAAGGAAGGCAGTCGCCAAGAAACCTGGTTTTAGTTTGAGCGCCGGGGACTTCACTAAGGCGTTCATATATCACACGTAAGAACCTATTGCGTAACTTAGCGTAAGTGTGTCATAGTTTCTCTCGTCTGTCAATCGCATGGGAACAATAGAGAAGGGCGGTTCAATGACGAAAACGCAGGACGCGAAAGCCCTGTCGCAGGCGCGTTATTCTCGCTTCGCCGAAGGCTATGTCAGCAGCGAGACCCACGCGCGCGGCAGCGACCTGGATCGGCTGCTGGCGATCGTGCAGCCGCAGCCGCATTGGCAAGCGCTCGATATCGCCACCGGCGGCGGACACACCGCGCTGAAATTCGCGCCTCATGTCGCCCATGTCATCGCCAGCGACCTCACGCCGCGCATGTTGGAGAAAGCCAGGCGGTTCATCGTGGAAGAGCGGGGCGTCGACAACGTCAACTTTGAGCAGGCGGACGCGGAAAACCTGCCTTTTGAAGACGAACGCTTTGATCTGGTAACCTGTCGCATCGCGCCGCATCACTTCCCCGATGCGCCGCGTTTCGTCATGGAATGCGCGCGCGTTTTGAAAGCGGGCGCTGTATTCATGCTGCAGGATCATGTCTTGCCGGAAGACCGAGAGGCGGCGCGCTTTGTGGATCAGTTCGAGCGATTGCGCGATCCCAGTCATCACCATGCTTTCTCCGAGGCCCAGTGGCTGGCGATGTTTGAGCGCGCCAAATTCACGGTCGAGCACAGCGAGCATTATCTTAAGCGGCACGATTTTATCCCCTGGGCGCGGCGGCAAGGCAATGACGACGCCACCATCGCGGAACTGATCCAAATGGTGAATGACGCGCCAGCGATCGCGCGCGAGTGGATGGATCCGAAAAATTGGGGGAGCGAAAAGGCGACCTTCCTCAATCGCCATATTCTGATCCGCGGACGGGTCAGCTAGCGGGAGCGCAAATTGCCAAAGCTCTTTGTGGCCAGCGGAATCTTTCATCCCGAAAGCGGCGGACCGGCGACCTATCTCAAGACGATCTTGCCCGCTTTGCAGGAAGCCGGCTGGCAGTTGCGCGTCCAGACTTTTGGCGAGCCGCATGGGGGCGATTATCCCTATCCGCTGACGCGCATCGCCCGCAGCCCCTACCCGATTCGTCAGGCGCGATATGCGCTGGCGTCGCGAAATCATCTGTCTTGGGCTGATCTGGTTTTCGCGCATAGCCTCGATCTGCCGCTCCCGGGCGCGCGCGATCAACCGCGTGTCATCAAGATCGTGGGCGATCAAGCTTGGGAGCGCTGCCGCCGCCGCGGCTGGATTCCGGGGGACCTGGGCATTGACGAGTTCCAGTCATACCGAGGCGACTGGCGCGTACGCTGGCAGAAAGCGTCGCGCTCGCGCCAGGTGGCGGCGATGGACGCCATCATCGCGCCCAGCCGATATCTTAAGCGCATGGTGATTTCCTGGGGCATCGATCCGACGCGGGCGCATGTCATATACAACGCGCTGCCGCCGAATATCGCGCTAAACGAGACGCGCGCTGAAATTCGTTCGCTATTGAACTGGGACGATCGCCCAACCTTGATCACGGTCGCTCGCCTGCAACCCTGGAAGGGCGTCGACCATTTGATTGCTGCCTTGCGTCAACTGACCGATCTGCGGCTGGTTGTTGTCGGCGACGGACCCGACCGCTCGCGCTTGAAGCAATTGGCGGCGCCGCTCGGCGATCGCGTCCTTTTCACTGGCGCCTTGTTGCAGGAGCGGGTTCATCGGCTAATTCGCGCGGCCGATGGCTTGGCGCTGTACAGCGGCTATGAAGGGCTGTCACATACGCTGCTAGAAAGCTTGCGCCTCGGTACGCCGGCGCTGGCCAGCGACATCGGCGGCAATCCGGAAGTTGTGCGCCATGGCTTTAACGGCCTGCTTGTTCCTTATATTGATGGCGCGGCGCTGCGGCGCGGCATCCAGGAACTCATTGAACGGCGAGACGAATTCGCCGCCAACTGTCAACTGGATCTTGGGCGATTCCGCTTGGAAACGATGGCGAGGCGGACGGATGCTTTATTGCGGTCGCTGCTGCGTTGAGCGGATCAACGGTTGGCGAAACGATAGCCTACGCCGCGCGATGTGAGGATGTATTCAGGCTGTTGAGGGTTAACTTCGATCTTTTGCCGAAGGTAATGTATATAAAGTTTGAGACTGTCGACAGCATCGCTGTATTCGCCGCCCCAAGCTTCCGTCACCAATTCCTTGCGCGATACGACCCGTCCGGCATTCCGCACAAGCGCAGCCAGCAGGTTAAATTCCTTGGGCGTCAGATGCTTGTGCATCCCCCGAATCCACACTTCACGGTTCATGTAATTGATGCGGAAATCACCGTTATTGAAAACAACTTCTTCGCTGAACGTTGAACTTGGCGCGCGGCGTAAATTGGCCCTGATTCGCGCGACCAATTCATCGTCATGGAAGGGCTTCGTCACGTAGTCGTCGGCGAGATAATCGTCCAGCCCTTTGACTGCGTATTCTGGACCGCTTCTGGCGCTGACAAAAATGATCGGCATATCGGAAAGCTCGCGCAGCTGCCGGCAGACGTCCCAGCCGTCTCTGTCCGGCAAGATTACATCTAGCAAAACCAGATCCGGCTGATGCTGATAGGCCATGCGCAGACCGGCTTGGGCGCAGGTGGCGTCGTATACTTCAAAGCCACGACTTCTTAGCAAGGCAGAAACCATATCTACGGTCGGCTTCTCATCGTCAATAATAAGTATCTTTTCTGCCATCCGCGCCCGCTCCCGAACTTGTTCAACAATCCTGTAGCTGGTAAACAGCGCGACGATTGGACCAACTGAAAACCGTCAATACCGATACGCAGGTGTTTCTCAATGCCTAAATTGCCGTTACTTTATAACAAAAATTACCGATAATGCAACAATTAAGTTAAGTGGCAGTGTATCCTTTTTGGTTGAAATAGGTAAATTGCATCCACCTGACAGCCTGTAGGGGCGAGCGTAGGTTAGTGTCTACGCTACCCTTGGCTCGCCCGTCGGCG
>JAPOYT010000019.1 GCA_026706445.1 Chloroflexota bacterium | reverse complement strand
TGTAGGGGCGACTCTTGAGTCGCCCACTGTTAATTCGCCGACGGGCGAGCCAAGGCTCGCCCCTACAGGCTGTCAGGTGGATGCAATTTACCTATTTCAACCGAAAAGGATACACTACCGACCTGACGGTCGGTTTCGGATGGGCATAATCTCTGGTAGAATCCCTTGACGCCATAGACAAGAAACGATTGAAATACCTGCGTATAAGCGGCGCCGGCGACGGCGCGTTCGCTTGACGATGTAGACAAAGGAATTAGGCGCATGCGCGACAGTTTTGGCACACGAGGCACAATCGACAGCGGTGATACGCGGGCCGGCATCTATCGACTGAGCAAACTGGCGCATGAGGGCATCGGGCATATCGACCGGCTGCCATTCAGCATCAAAGTGCTGCTGGAGAACGCCTTGCGCAACGAAGATGGGCGGCTCTTCCAAGCAGAGGATGTGGTCAATCTGGCATCATGGGACGCGGACAACTACCAAGCAGTGGAGATCCCATTCAGTCCGGCGCGCGTGATCTTGCAGGATTTCACCGGTGTGCCCTCGCTGGTTGATTTGGCGGCGCTTCGCAGCGCAATGGCGCGCATGGGCGGCGATCCGCTGAAGATTAACCCGAAGGCGCCCGTCGACCTGGTCATTGACCATTCGGTGCAAGTGGATGTCTTTGGCCGCCCCGACGCCATCACGCGCAACGCCGAGATGGAGTTCCTGCGCAATCGCGAGCGCTACGAATTCTTGCACTGGGGGCAGAAAGCCTTCGAGAACCTCAAAGTCGTGCCGCCGGCCACGGGCATCGTTCATCAAGTCAATCTCGAATATCTGGCGAAAGTCGTGCAGCTGTATGACGATCCGCAAGGTGACGGCGTCGTTGCCCTGCCGGATTCGCTTGTGGGGACGGACAGCCATACAACGATGATCAACGGCTTGGGCGTGCTCGGCTGGGGCGTCGGCGGCATTGAGGCGGAAGCGGCGATGCTGGGCCAGCCGATCTATATGCTGATGCCCGAAGTTGTTGGCTTCAAGCTGATGGGACAGCTGCCCGAGGGCGCGACCGCTACCGATCTCGTGCTCGTGGTCACGCAGATGCTGCGCGAAAAAGGCGTCGTCGGCAAGTTCGTCGAGTTCTATGGACCCGGTTTGAGCAGCATGACCTTGCCCGACCGCGCCACCATCGCCAATATGGCGCCGGAGTACGGCGCGACGATGGGTTTCTTCCCGGTCGATGACGAAGCGCTCAGTTACCTGCGCCGCACCGGTCGCGATGAAGCGCTGGTCAATTTGGTGGAAGCCTATTGCAAGGAACAAGGACTTTTCCGCAGCGACGACACCGATGATCCGGAGTTCAACGACACGCTTGACTTGGATCTCAGCACAGTCGAGCCGAGCGTCGCCGGACCTTTGCGGCCGCAAGACCGCATCCTGGTGCGCGATCTCAAGCCGACCTTCAAGCGCGTGTTGACCGCGCCTTTGGGACCGCAGGGTTTCGCCCTCGCCGGCGACCAACTTGAAGCCAGCGGCAATGTCCGCGCCAACGGCGACAGCGCGACGATCAAGCACGGATCGGTGGTCATCGCCGCCATCACTTCCTGCACCAATACGAGCAACCCCTCGGTCATGATCGCGGCCGGGCTGCTGGCCAAGAAAGCCAGCGAGCGCGGGTTGACGCGCAAGCCCTACGTGAAGACGAGCCTGGCGCCCGGCTCCAAGGTGGTGACCGAATACCTCGACCGCGCGGGACTGACGCCGCATTTGGAAGCGCTCGGCTTCCACACGGTCGGTTACGGCTGCACGACCTGCATCGGCAACAGCGGTCCGCTGCCCGAACCGGTGCGCGAAGCGATCCATGAAGCCGATATCGTGGCTGCCTCGGTGTTGAGCGGCAATCGCAATTTCGGCGGACGGATTGGACCCGATGTGCGCGCCAACTTCTTGGCGTCGCCGCCCTTGGTGGTGGCTTACGCGCTGGCGGGCGCCGTCGATATCGACTTGGAGCGCGAGCCAATCGCCACGGATCCGTATGGCGCAGAAGTCTATTTGCGCGATATCTGGCCCAGCCAGGACGAGATCCTAGAAACGGTGCAGAACAGCCTCGACGCCGGTATGTATCTTGAACAATACGGCAACGTCTATGACGGGAACGAGCAATGGAACAAGATCCCCAGCACGGACGAGCCGGAATACGAATGGAGCGCGGAAAGCACCTACATCCAGGAGCCGCCCTTCTTCATTGACCTGCCGCAAGTTGCTCCGCCGATTGAGCCAATAAAAGGCGCGCGCGTTATGGTCAAAGGCGGCGACTCGGTGACGACGGACCATATTTCGCCGGCGGGCGCAATCGCGATCAATGGTCCGGCGGGTCAATATTTGCTGGAGCGCGATGTCAGCCCGCAATACTTCAACAGCTTCGGATCGCGCCGCGGCAACGACCGCGTAATGACGCGCGGAACCTTCGCCAATGTGCGGCTGCGTAACTTGCTCGTGCCCGGCAGCGAAGGGGGCGTCACCTACTACTTGCCGACGATGGAAGAGATGCCGATCTACGATGCGGCGCTGAAATACCAGGAAGACGGCACGCCGCTCATCGTGCTTGCCGGCAAGGATTACGGCATGGGATCATCGCGCGATTGGGCGGCGAAGGGAACGCTGCTGCTGGGGATCAAGGCGGTTATCGCCGAGAGCATCGAGCGCATCCATCGCAGCAATCTGGTGATGATGGGTGTGCTGCCGCTGACCTTCGCCGAGGGCGAGTCCTATAAGTCGCTCGGACTGAGCGGACATGAGACATACGACATTCCCATTGGCGATGACATCCAGCCGCTGGATACGCTGACGGTAACGGCGACCGATGAGAGCGGCGAGGAGACTCGCTTTGATGTCACTGTTCGGCTGGATACGCCGGTCGAGGTCGACTACTATCGCAACGGTGGCATTCTGCATACGGTTTTGCGCAATTTCCTGGCGGAATGAGGGCAAAGCGGGCGCATCACACTTGGCGCGTCCAGCGGGGCGCGCTTTGCCAATTGCGATAAAATGACGATTTGATCCAGGTTAGGCTCGATACGGAGCAAGTCCATTGTATTCATTGCGCGTCAGCCATCGCCTCCTCGTCACCATGTTCGTCGCCCAGAGCCTGTTCTCGGCGGCGCAAATCTCCATCATCACGCTGCATTCAATTGCGGCCGGCATCCTGGGCGGGTCGGACGCGGCGGCCGGCTTGCCCACGACCATGGTCACCTTCGCCCATTCGATCATGGCTTACTTCATGGGCATCATCATGGGGAATTACGGACGGCGGATCGGATTGTGCACCGCCTACGCATTGGGTTTCGCCGGCGCCGTCCTTGGCTTGATCTCCGTGCTGCATGGCATCTTTCCCCTGCTGCTGATCAGCTCGGCCTGCATGGGCATGGCGCGCGCCGGAACGCAGATGAGCCGCTTCGTAGTCGGCGAGATCTTCCCTATCGACAAACGCGCGCAGATGATCGGCCGCATCGTCTTCGCTGGCACGATTGGCGCGATTTTCGGTCCTGCGCTCGTTGAGCCGAGCAGCCAATTGGCAAAGTTCTTGTCGCTGGAATTGGTGACCGGTCCGCCGCTCCTGGGCGCGCCGTTGGCGCAGCTGCTGCTGCCGAGTGGCGGCATCGCGCAAGAATTGACCACCGGACCTTGGGTGGTCGCTCTATTCCTTTCTGGCATATCATTCTTAATCACCTTCGTCTTGCTCCGTCCCGAGCCAGCCATTGTGGCGCGCCAGTATTCGGAGCCGCATATCGAAGACAGCAAACGCGGCGCCAGCCACAGTCTGGGCGAATTGCTGCGCCTGCCAAATGTGCAGTTGGCGATCCTCTCAATGGTGATATGCCAGTCGGTGATGAGCACGTTGATGACGATCACGCCTTGGCACATGCACCTGGCGGATCATTCGAACGCAATGGTCTCGCTGGTGATCGGCGCTCATGTCCTGGGCATGTTCGGCTTGTCGCCGCTGACCGGTTATCTGATCGATCGTTACGGGCGCGTCACTATGATGGTGATCGCCGCTCTGGTGCTGATCGCGTCGACGATCATTTCGCCCCTTTCAACGCAACTGCCCTACCTGGTATCGGGATTATTCCTGCTTGGATTGGGCTGGAATTTCGGTTATGTCGCCGGCTCGTCCATGTTGGCGGACGCCTTGAGCGGCGCCGAGCGAACGCGCGTGGCCGGCTTCAACGATATGCTGGTGGCTTTCTGCGCCGGGCTGGGCACCTTGAGTTCTGGCGTGCTTTTTGGGTTGGGCGGCTTCGTCTTCGTCAGCGCGGGCGGGGGCGTATTGGCGCTGCTGCTGCTGGCGCTGATTCGAACGCTTTCGCTGAAGCAATTGGCGATGAAGCCGGCTTAAGTCTCGTCGGCGCTTTGCGCGAAGTAACTCTGTTCGACGATTGCCAACCAAGCGAGCCCGATGATAAAGGTCGAACTGCCGAAGGCGATGCCGGTGATGATCGAATTGGCGATCGGAATCTGCTCCAAAATCTCGCTCAAAAGCGCCTGCGCCAGGCGGATGCCGACGTAGCCCGCCAGCCCGCCGCCGAGAATGACGACGCCGGTGGTTTGCAGCATTTGGCTTAGATGCCGCTTTGTCAAGTCTTTTTCGAAGTAGGTTTTGTAAATATCGAAGCACATCCAGGCGTCGGCGATGGAAATGCCCAGCTGCTTGGCGAGTTCCAGCGACGGCGTCGGCGCCGCGCCGCTAAGCGCCACCCCACCCATCGTGCGCGTGATCTTCAGCAGCGAATCATATCGCATCTTTTCCAGGTTATGTTCTTCTTTCATGCAGCGCCATCCTCGTCCACAGCGCAAAAGAATATGTCAGCGGTTTCGTCTCGCCCCGCCTTGATCGCGTCCCTGTGATTATCCATACGATGATAATGCGCGCTCAGTTGCGCAACTGTGATAGAATGCTTGCCAATCTTACGCGATGTGGCGGCAACTATGCAAATCACAATATACACCGATGGCGCTTGCGATATCCATGCGGACAACCAACCCGGCGGCTGGGCGGCGATTCTGCAAGCGACGGGCGATGACGGCGAGGTCATACGCGAGCGCGTGATCACAGGGGGCGATGCAAAAACCACAAATAACCAGATGGAGCTCGTGGCGGTAATAGAAGGCCTGAGGCTGCTTACGCATGCTACCGGGCTTGTCATTGTGTCGGACTCGCGCTATGTCATAGATATCGCCACAAGGAAGAAAAAAGCGGTCAAGAACAGATCATTATGGCAAGAATTTTTTCGTGTCGCTGACAGCCACTTTATCGATTGGGAGTATGTGGCGGGCCACTCCGGCAACGAATTAAACGAACGCTGTGACCGACTGGCAGTAGCCGAGAAAAACAAGCGCGCCAAGCCCAAGACTCATTCGCCCGTTGAGCCTGCTGCGATTCCGAAGGGCGCCGCGGGGATCTATCTTTCGACGCGCTACGCAGCCAAGCTCAAAGCGACCGCATGGGCGGCCGTAGTCGTCATTGGCGATGAAGAGCGCGAATTGAGCGGCCGCTTGGAGAACAAAAGCGAACTGGAAGGCACGCTGATTGGCGCCATCACCTGCCTAGAGAGTGCGCCCGGGGCGCTAGATTGCATCGTCTTCACCGCGCAGGAATACCTGTCGAAAGGCATGAACCAGTGGCTGCCCGGCTGGATCGCGAAGGGCTGGAAGACGAGAGGCGGTGAATGCGTGAAGTACCAGAATCACTGGCGGCGCCTGCGACAACTGAAGGAGGGGCGCCAGGTGCAATTCCGCTTTGTCAAGACGCGGGATGCTATTCCAGAATTTCAACGCGGCAAGGAACTGACGGCCGAAGTCTTGAACCACGACTGACTGAAGCGCTTGTGTTATAGTTGTCCGATGATTCACGAGCCGAGATTAGGAAAGCGTCTATGCCCACCTACGCCGAGCGGGTCGCGCCATTTGGCACCACCATATTCACCGAGATTAATCAGTTGGCGGCGCGACACAATGCCGTCAATCTCGGGCAAGGTCGCCCCGATTTTGACGGACCGCAAGAGATAGTCAACGCGGCGATTGACGCGCTCAAGAGCGATGGCGCCAACCAATACGCGCCCAGCCCGGGACTGCCCAGTTTGCGCGAGGGCGTCGCCCGGCACGCCGGTATATTCTATGGCATTGATGTCGATCCGGAAGCCGGTGTCATCGTTACCGCTGGCGCGACTCAAGGCGTATTCAGCGCGATCATGGGATTGGTCGATCCCGGCGATGAGGTCATCATCATCGAACCCTATTACGACAGCTATGTGCCCGGCGTGCAGATGGCGGGCGGGAAGCCGGTCTATGTGCCGATGCGCCCGCCCAACTGGACATTCGACGAGGACGAACTGCGCGCCGCCTTCAATGCCAATACGCGCGCCATACTGCTCAACACGCCGAACAATCCATCGGGGCGCGTTTACACACGGGCGGAATTGCAGCTTTTCGCCGACCTTTGCATAAAGCACGATGTCATCGTCATCTCCGACGAAGTGTATGAACATCTTTTCTTTGAGGGTCATCAGCATGTCGCCATCGCTTCGCTGGATGGCATGTTCGAGCGCACGGTCACGATCGGCAGCGCCGGCAAAACCTTCGGCATGACCGGCTGGAAAATCGGCTGGGTCTACGGTCCGCCGGAATTGATCACCGGCGTCTGGCGCTCGCATCAGTTCATCACCTTCGCCACCAACCACCCGACGCAAGTGGCGACCGCCTACGCATTTACGCTCGGCAGCAGCTATTACGAAGAATATCAGGCGCTTTATTCGCATAAACGCGACCTGGTGATGCAAGTGATTGAAGCCGCCGGCATGTCGGCGATGCAGCCCGAAGGCACTTATTTCATCATGGGCGATTTTTCGCAGGTTTTCGACGGAAATGATGTCGAGTTCTGCAAGCGCCTGATTGAAGACATAGGCGTGGCGACGATTCCGCCCTCCGCTTTCTTCAGCGACAAACACCGCCATCACGCGGAAAATCACGTTCGTTTCGCCTTCTGCAAAAGTAATGAAACCCTTGAACGGGCGGCGGAACGCATGCGGAATCTGCGCGCCTGATTCGCCCAACCGCCTCACGATCATTCCGTTCGCAAATTCAAACGAGTTCTTAAGAATTCAAGCTGCCGAATCGGTAGACAAGCAGAATCTTTAATGATAGAATTGATAGTATCAGTAGATTGATTGTATTCATCTGATGAATCATGGATATCAATCTCGGCTCGGACTTCCTCAACTACATCATCAGGCAGGGTTATCAACCCGGCGATCGCCTGCCGTCGATTCAGGAATTGACGGCTGATACGCGCCTGGATATGAGCGCCAACAAGGTTCGTGAACAGCTTGAGGTGGCGCGGCAAATGGGCTGGGTCGAAGTGCGCTCGAAGCGTGGCACGCGCATCAAGGACTACGCCTTTACGCCCGCGGTGCGCTTGAGCGCGCTCTACGCGATGGCTTGCGGCGAGCGCTTTGAAGACTTCGCTTCGCTGCGCAATCATGTTGAATCGGCGTATTGGCGGGAAGCCTGCGCGCTGCTCACCGAAGCCGATTTGAATATCATGCAGGGCTGCATCGACAGCGCCAATCAGAAGCTGGATTCGCCGCCGATACATATTCCCAATCCGGAACATCGACTCTTCCATCTGACGGTCTTCAAGAACCTGGACAATACCTTTGTGCTGGGAATTCTCGAGGCTTATTGGGATTTGTACGAGGAAGTCGGCATCAATCGTTATATGGATTACAGCTATCTGCGTCAAGTTTGGGACTACCATTCGCGCATATTGGAGTTGATCCGCGCCGGTAGATTCGAAGAGGCTCAGCAAGCCTTTGTGGAGCATACGCGGTTGCTGCGTCATGAGCCGAATAACGCCTCCTGGGAATTGGAGCGGGGCTAAACCAAGAACATGCGAGCAGGATATTGATTCACGAATTGTGAAAGGAGTAATACGCAAAACACTGCGTACTAGCCCATGGCAATCAATGCGCAAACACATGCAAAGTTAGACACCCGCGAACCGGTCACTAATGATTTCGCCTTCTCAGTGGCGACCAAGAACGGCTCCGGCAGCCAGACTTCCAATAATGTGCTGGTGATGTCGCTTTTTCAGATGGGAATTCCGGTCAATGGCAAGAACCTCTTCCCGTCGAATATCAAGGGACTGCCGACCTGGTACACCATCCGCGCCAGCAAGGACGGCTACACGGCGCGCAAAGCGCTGACCGAAATTGTCGTCGCCTACAACGATGGCACCGCCACCGAGGATGTCGCCAATTTGCCGCCGGGCGGCGTCTGCATCACCACCGACAAAATCGCCAGGGTGATCCGCCAGCGCGACGATATCTCTTATTATCAGATTCCGGTCGCCAAACTGATGCGGCAGACCGAAGTGCCATCCGCCTTTCGCAAGCAAGTGGAAAACATGACCTATGTCGGCGCGGTCGCCCAGCTTTTCGATATTCCGCTGGACCTCATCTACGATGTGCTGCTGGCCAATTTCAAGGGCAAGGTCAAGGTGGCGGCGATGAATCACAATGTCGTCAAGCTGGCTTATGACTGGACCGCGGACAATATCGCCAAGACCGATCCATACCGCTTTGAGCGCATGGACGGCACGCAGGGCAAGATCATGATGACGGGCAACGATGCGGGCGCGCTGGGCGCGGTATTTGGCGGCGTCAATGTGGTGGCCTGGTATCCGATCACGCCGTCGACCAGTTTCGTCGACGGCATCATCGGCTTCCGCGGCTTGCGCCAGAATGACAGCCAGGAGAATACGATCGCCATCGTGCAGGCGGAAGATGAGTTGGCGGCCGCCGGCATCGTAGTTGGCGCCGGCTGGGCTGGCGGGCGTTCGCTTACATCCACCAGCGGACCCGGCATCAGTCTAATGGCGGAGTTCGCCGGGCTCGCTTACTTCGCTGAGATTCCGGCTGTTTTCTGGAACATCACGCGCATGGGACCGAGCACGGGCCTGCCGACGCGCACCAGCCAGGGCGACCTGCTTTTCACTCACTTCCTCGGTCATGGCGATAGCCGGCAAATCTGTCTGTTGCCCGGCAATTTGAAAGAGGCTTTCGAATTTGGCTGGAAGTCCTTCGACATATCGGAAGACTTGCAGACGCCAGTGTTTGTGGTCAGCGACCTCGACCTGGGCATGAACAATTGGCTCTCCGATCCCTTCGATTATCCCGACAAGCCGATCAGCCGCGGCAAAGTTTTGGACGCCGATTCTCTGCAGGAATTCATCAATGAGCATGGCAAGTGGGGTCGATACATGGATGTCGATGGCGACGGCATCGCATATCGCACCGTGCCCGGCACCGATCATCGGTTCGCCGCCTATTTCACGCGCGGCACGGGTCACGATGAAATGGCGGTCTACAGCGAGCGCAGCGATCACTGGGTCGAGAATATGACGCGCCTGCGCCTGAAGATGGATACAGCGCGGGATATGCTGCCACAGCCCATCATCGAAAACGGCGGCAGCGCCGATATCGGCATCATCACCTTTGGCACCAACGAAGACGCCATACGTGAAGCGCGCGATTGGCTGACGAATGACGGCATCAAGACCAACTATCTTCGCGCGCGCGCGCTGCCGCTGGCGTCATCGGTCAGCGACTTCATCGACGCGCACAAGAGCGTATTTGTCATCGAGAACAATTTCGATGGTCAGCTGACTCAATTGATCCGGCTGGAACATCCGGAAAACGTCTCTCATGTCAGACCGCTGGCGCTCGGCGACGGCTTGCCGATGACGCCGGACTGGATCTATGACAGCCTGAAAGAACAGGAAGGGTAACTATGCCACCACGTACAAATCACCTCGGCTTGGCGCGCAACGAATACAAGGGGCGGCCGAGCACGCTCTGCCCCGGCTGCGGGCATGATTCGATCTCCAACCAACTCATCAGCATGGCTTATGAGCTGGGACTGGAACAGCACAAGATCATCAAGATGAGCGGCATCGGCTGCTCAAGCAAGACGCCGGCCTACTTCCTGGGCGGCTCGCACGGATTTAACGCCTTGCATGGCCGCATGCCCTCGGTCGCGACCGGCGCCTTGCTGGCGAACAAAGAGCTCTCTTGCATCGCCGTGAGCGGTGATGGCGATACCGGCTCGATCGGCATGGGGCAATTCAAGCATGTCATCCGCCGTAATGTGCCCTTTGTGTACATCATCGAAAACAACGGCGTCTACGGGTTGACCAAGGGGCAGTTTTCAGCGACTGCCGATGAGGGCCAATTCCTCAAGTATTACGGCACCAATCACATGCCGCCGATAGACCTGGCGCTGGAAGCGGTGATCGCCGGCTGCACCTTCGTCGCGCGCAGCTTCAGCGGCGATGCCAAGCAAGTGCAAGCGCTGCTGCGAGCGGCCGTTCGGCACCCGGGCACTTCCGTACTTGATATCATTAGCCCCTGCGTCACCTTCAACAACGCCGCGACTTCGACCAAGAGCTATCCCTACGGCAAAGATCACGAGATTCCGCTGCATGAAATCCAGATTCTGGCGCCTGACTATGTTGAGGAGCGAGATGAAATCACAATTGAGGATTACGACGAAGGCGACATCATCGATGTTGAGATGCACGATGGCAGCTTCATCCGCTTGAAGAAGCTCGACAACGACCACGACCCGCGCAATCGGCGCATGGCGATGGAGGTGCTGGAACGGTCAATGCGCGAGCAGATCTTTTCGACCGGCTTGCTCTACTACGAAGAGCCGCGCCCGACGCTGGCGGACACGGAAGAGCTGGTCGATACGCCGCTTGCTTTGCTGAATGAGACCGAACTTCGTCCGCCGAAGGAGGCGCTGGACAGCGTGATGCAGAGTCTGATGGTGGGCTAGACTTACAGCGCGAGACGAAAACAAAAGACCGGCTCTGGGCGAGTCGGTCTTTCTGTTTTTTCGCTCAATCGCCTGTCAATACTTCGGCATCGCCGGATCGATCTCATCGGCCCAGGCTAGGATGCCGCCCTCGACGTTATACATCTGGTCGAGGTCGTAGCCGATTTCCGACAAGAAGGCGATGCTATCGGCGCTCCGCACGCCTGAGCGGCAGTGCAAATACAGGGTCTTGTCCTTGGGGATGTCCTTCAGGACAGTCTCTTCCCAAAGTCGACGGCCGCCCTGAATCCCGTTCTTCGCCAGCTGAATATCCGGCTTGGGAATCTTCACCGTGCCGTCAATGACGCTGATGTCCCACTCATGCGGATCGCGCACATCGATCACGACTACGTCATCGCCGTTGTCCAGCGCGGATTTTACGTCGTGCACTGTAACGGTCTTGATATCGAGATTTTCGGTCTCGTCGACTGAACTGAATTCGCTGTGATCATGCGCCGGCATGCCGCAGAATTGCTCGTAGTCAATCAGTTCGATGTCAGCCACAGCAATGCCGCAAACTGGACAATTCGGGTCCTTGCGTACTTTGATCGTTTGGAAGCTCATTTCGAGCGCGTCATAAAGCATCATGCGACCAATCATGGGATCGCCGATGCCGAGGAGCAGCTTAATCGCTTCGGTCGCTTGCATCGTGCCGATGGTGCCCGGCAAGATGCCCAGCACGCCACCTTCAGCACAGCTGGGAACCAAGCCCGGTGGCGGCGGCTCCGGGAACATGCAGCGATAGCAGGGACCTTCGTCGGCGTAAAACACGCTGAGTTGCCCTTCAAAGCGAAAGATGCTGCCGTAGACATTGGGAATGCCGAGTTTGACGCAGGCATCGTTGACGAGGTAGCGCGTCGGGAAGTTGTCGGTGCCGTCAATCACGATGTCCCAGTCTTCACTGAAGATGCGCTCGGCGTTATCCGATGTCAGTGGCTCATTGTATTTGATCACCTCGATATCGGGGTTCAGGTCCAACATGCGGGCTTCGGCGCTTTCCAGCTTGGAGGCGCCAACCGTGCTGACCCCGTGGATGACCTGGCGCTGCAGATTGGTGAAATCGACGACATCATAGTCGACCAAGCCGATGCGCCCGATGCCGGCAGCAGCCAAATACAAAGCGAGCGGGCTGCCCAAGCCGCCGGTGCCGATGAGCAAGACGCTGGACGCTTTCAAGCGGCGCTGCCCTTCCATGCCGACCTCGGGCATGATCACGTGGCGACTATAGCGTTTGACTTCGTCGTTGGTTAAGTCAGCGAATCGCTGATGAAGAGACGACATTCTATACTCCCTCTGCTACTAACGGCGACCGCCAGCGATGCTCGGGATGATACGCAGGCTATCCTCGGCATCAATTTCGGTTTCCAAGCCTTGCATGAAACGGATATCTTCATCGCCGATAAAGATGTTTACGAAGCTGCGCAGCTCATCGTCTTGGAATAAGTGCGCCCGCAGGTCCGGATGACGATCCACCAGATTGCTTAAGGCTTCGCCAACGGTTTCGCCGGTGACATCAATATCGGACGCGCCGTCGGTGTAGGCGCGCAGCGGCGTCGGAATACGTATTGTCGCCATATTTGATCATCCCCTTCCTTAACCTCAGTACTCACTAATTGAACGAGTTGTCATGCCCTGTTCTTACCCGCGATCCGAGTCGCAATCCCGCCGACAGGCCCATGCAAACGGGGAATCAGGTTATGGACAGCGTCCCGCCGTCAAAAGCGCTGCGATCCGGTCGTAAGCGCCAGACGAGCATTTCGGTCGCCTTCGCCATCATGACGGAGGTAATGACGTAGACGAAGTTCGGCAGGGCATGCTCTCGATCATATTCCGATGGAATCGCCAGCGAATCTGGATGACTGTGATAGTAACCAATAAGGCTGAGGCCGCGTTCATCGGCTTCGTCTTCCAGCCGCATCCAATCTTGCGGCGTCATGGCGTATCGATGATATTGCTCCTCTTCTGCGAAAGTGTTCTCCACCTGCATGATGTCCTGAACACTGACAATTCCATCCTGCGCGTTGCCCAGCAAGAATCCACCGCCCTCATTTGGATATGAGGCTTCCATCTGGTCGAAGATTTCACGTTGCAGATCACAACTAAGACTGACATTCATGGAGACGATCCTGCGTATTCGTCCGCAATCAAAAGAGCCAACCGCTCGGGCTGGCTCTTGTCTCTATCCACTCGCTCTTCAGGCGCGGGCTTCAAGCAGCGCTGGTCCCGACGCGGCCGGTTACCGTATCGATCGTACAAGTACAACAACAGCGCCGGTTTGCGATCATCTGAATTGCGCCCAAACGTATCATGAGCAGCAGATTAGCACATCGGCGATTTTCACGCAACGGCAACTTTCTAGCCGGGGGCAACCATTGCCGGAAGCATTGCGGCAGCGGCCAAGCTCAGTCGCAATTTATCTACATTGTAGCTAGTGGTGGCGAGTGCTATACTAGCGCCCGTTATCTAAAGTTGGGAAGACAGGCCGCGTTGCGAGATTGCCGGCTGGCAATTGCCGCGCCAATTGGCGGCGGGCGCCGTCTTCAAAGAAGGAGAGAGACTATATGGCGGAAAATGGTGGGCTCGAGGAGGCTGTAGTTGCCGATATCAGCACTAGCTATATCGACGGCAGTATCGGCGAATTGATCTACTGCGGCTACGCCATTGAAGACTTGGCCGAGAACGCCACCTTTGAAGAAGTTTTGTTTCTGCTCTTTAACTCTCGCCTGCCGAATCGCGCCGAATACGAAGACCTGCGCGGCACGATTGCCCAAAACGCCGCGATTCCGGCTGAAGTAGCCCAAATGCTCAAGTCGCTGCCCAAGGACACGACGGCGATGGCGGCGCTGCGGACGGCTGTCTCCATGCTGTCCGCTTTTGACAGCGATTCCGAGAACCTCACGGACAAAGAAGCGGCCAAAGCAAAGGCTATTCGTTTGACCGGACAGATCACTACGATTTGCGCCGCCTGGATGCGCATTGTAAAGGGCGAGGCGCCAGTCGCGCCGAGGGCTGACCTCAGTGTGGCGGAGAACTTCGTCTACATGATATCCGACGCTGAACCGGCGCCGACCGCCTGCGCCGCGCTAAATGTCTATCTGGTTCTGCTGGCGGAACACGGCATGAATGCCAGCACCTTTACCACGCGCGTGGTTACCGCGACCGGGTCCGATATGCACAGCGCCATTGTCGCCGGGATCGGCGCCTTGAAGGGACCATCGCATGGCGGCGCCAATTCCGCGGCGATGAATATGTTCCTTGAGATTGGCGATGTCGACAATGTCCTGCCCTGGTTCGAGAAGAATATCAAGTCGGGTCAACGGCGCATCATGGGCATCGGCCATCGCGTTTACAAGTCGAATGATCCGCGCGCTGGCATTTTGCGCCACCATGCCGAGGCGCTTGCCGATAGCTCGGGCAAGCGAAAGTGGTATGAGATCGCCCTGAAGCTGGCGGAGACGGCGCGCGCTGACGAGTACTTCGTCAAACGCAATCTCTATCCAAATGTCGATTACTACAGCGCAATCGTGCTGTACACCTTGGATCTCGATGTCGATATGTTCACACCTCTATTTGCTATGTCACGGATCGCCGGCTGGGCCGCCCACGTTATCGCGCAAATGGGCGGTCGTCTGATACGGCCCAAAGCCAATTATGTCGGTCCGCGCGATTGCAAATGGATGCCGCTCGACGAACGCTAAGCTGAAAGATTCGGGCTGCCGCGAGCGCGCGCAGGAATGCGAGCGCCTTAGGTTTCCAGCTCAACGTTTGCTTTCTGCGGTGATCCCGTGCTAATCTGAGCGAGAAGATTGGCTCGGAACTGGCAGCGTGATCCCTTATAAGATCGTCGGCACATCAAATTACCGACCCTACGTCGCTTTCTTTGTCACCGTCGCCAATGTCTTGGCTTTTGTTTATATCCTCACATACGCCTTTCTAGGCGGTCTGTCGCTTGAAGAGGTCTATCGGCAATACGCGCTCAACGTCTGCGCGGTGCATGGGCAACCGCTCAGTGAGACACTGATAGACGGCCTACGCAGCATCTTCCTGCACATGAGCTTTGTACACTTAACCTCAAACATCATCATCTTTTACGTATTCGGCGCGCGGATAGAGGAGCATCTCGGGCATCTGCCTTTCCTCGCCTTTTATCTGCTCGTCGGTTTCGGCGGTCATCTGGGCCATTTGCTCTTCGATGGCGCGCTTTGCAACGAGCCGCAATACATGATCGGATCCAGCGGCGCCATCTCCGGCATCATCGGCGCCTTCCTGTTTCTCTTCCCGACGGCGCGCATCAAGTCGAAGATCGTAATCCTGAAAGTCTTCGGCTACGATGTGAATGTGCCAGCGTGGGTCTACCTCATATACTGGTTCTTCTTGCAGTTTTTCAATCAAGTGGGGTCGGTGGCGCCACGAATCAATGTTCATTGGGGTCATGTCGGCGGCTTTATTTCGGGGCTGGCGCTGATTTTTCTCTTCTCATTTTTCATAAAGCCACCCCGGGTCTCGTGAAGCGGGCGCTACCGCTGGAAGCGCGCGAACTTGCGTGAAACCGAATCCTTGTGATACCGTATAAGTGGTGAACCTGGTCGAGGGACGCGGTATGTTTCCATTGACGGTAGTTGGACGAGACAAGAAGATTCCCAAGGCGGCATTGGTCATTGTCGCCATCAACATCCTGGTATTCCTTTGGGAGCTGTCGGTAGACGCCAAGGGCGACGGCTTCTTAAAGGCGGCGCTTCAGAATTACGGCTTGGAGGTATGCAAGATCGGCGAGCAATCAATCGCCACGACCGGGTTGGACGCTTTCCGCAGCATGTTCTTGCACGCCAGCGTCGCCCATCTATTGGGCAATATGTGGTTTCTCTTCCTTTTCGGCGGTTTGGTGGAGCGCTACCTCGGCAGCGTCAAGTTTGTCCTCGCCTACTTCAGTTTTGGCGCGCTTGCGACGCTGGCGCATGTCGCCTTTGGCAACACCGTCTGCACGGTCACCGAAACTGGAGTGGTTGTGGGCGCGAGCGGCGCCGTCGCCGGTGTCATGGGCGGCTTCCTGGCTCTGCGACCCAATGCGAAAGTCAAGACGATGCTTGGGTTCTTCCGTCCCTTCGTCTGGACGATCAAGGTACCGGCCTTTCTCTTCCTCGGCTACTGGCTGCTGATGGATGTGCTGCAGCAGGTGGGTTGGATCGGCGTGCAGACCGATGTGGCGCATTGGGCGCATATCGGCGGCTTCTTGTCCGGTCTGCTATTTATCTTCTTCGCCGGTTTCGTCAAACCACTGCCCAAGCCGGATCCCTTGGAGCATCTGGCGGAATAACCTTTATCAACTGATGAGTCAAACGCAGAGCCGCGGCGGAACCAATCGCGGCTTTTGCATTGGCGGCGCCACTCGCTTTTGTCCTAGAGCGATGGGATGTAGAGGATGATGAGGTTAGTTACGATTTGGCAAATCCAAGCCGATGCCAGCCCGTTGCGTTCGCGCACATACACGTAGAGCAGATTCGTCATCAGCAGCAGCAAAACGATGACCAGGGCTACCACTTGATGATCCGTAATCGACTGCCACATCACGGGGAAGAACAGCACGATATTCCAAAGGGTCGCAAGCAGACCGACGAGCCAGAAAACCAGTTGGCTCTGCAAGAGCCCGCGAAAGAACAGCGTCTCGGCAAGCGGCATGACGAAGACGAGAAAGGCGAGCAGGCTGCCAGCGGACATGCCCGGGAACACTCGGCTGGTGGCGGGCGCCAAAATATGCTGGCTGAGAAAGACCAGAAAAGGAATCCCCAAGAGAACTCCGTAAAGCACACCCCAACCCAGGTTTTCCGGCCGTTCCTGACCAATGCGTTCCAAGTTTCCGAAGAGCCAGGACAGAACACTTACGCCGGCGAGGGCGCCCCAGGCGAGCGTGTAGCGCAGTTCGACGCTTTCGGGCAGCAAGGGCGTAAGACCAACGCTCAAAGCGGCGGCAATAATGAATCCAAAAAGCGGGTCGCCGGCGCCTCGATACGAGACGCGCATGGCGCTCCTTGGCCTTACGGTCCGCGATCCGGAAGCGTCCGTTTCTTCGGCCAATTCGCTTTCGCCGTCGGCCGGATCCTTCGAATCGGCCAAGGGATCAAATGGCGCATCTGGCATCATGAGAGAATTGCGCTCACCGCCGACACGGTTTTCGCTATCGCTGCCTGGTCAATCCAATAATGGGTTCGCAGCCGAATTAGGCTCTTTTCCCCGCTGTAAGGCGACATACGAATATTATATTCTTCCCACAAAACACGGACAAACTCATCGAGGGTCAACCGGCTGTCAGGCGCGAGCGAGAAAATAATGAAATTCGTATGCTGGCTTTGAATCCGCAAGCCCGGAATTTCGCTCAAACCTTCCGCCAGCAGCTGCGCATTCTTGTGATCCTCGACCAGGCGATCGGTCATTTCATGAAGCGCGATCAATCCGGCCGCCGCCAATACACCAGCCTGTCGCAAGCTGCCGCCCAGCGCTTTCCGCGCCCGGCGCGCCCGCCGAATAAAGTCCTGGCTGCCCGCCAGCACGGAGCCAACCGGCGCGCACAGCCCCTTAGATAGGCAGAATGTCACCGAGTCCGCGCCCGCGACCAATTCCCTGACATCGACAGAGTAAGCCGCGGCCGCATTGAAAATCCGCGCGCCGTCAATATGAAGGATCAATCCATGGCTGCGGGCAAACTGGGCGACCTCAGCAGTGTACTCGGCCGAAATCGGCAGGCCGCCGGCCATATTGTGGGTGTTCTCAAGCGCGACCAGGCCTGTAACCGGCTTGTGCTCGTCATCCGGGTTGATGGCGTTTTCGAGATCAGCCAGCCGGATTGTAGCATCTGCTTGTACCGGAACCGTGTGCGGAATCAAGCCGCCAAGCTGCGCCATGCCGCCTTGCTCATTGCAGAAGATATGCGAGCTGTCGCCGACGATGATGGACTCGCCGCGCTGGCAGTGCGCGAGCAAGGCGCAGAGGTTGCCCTGTGTGCCGCTGGTGACGAAGACCGCCGCTTCTTTGCCCAGTTTTCGGGCGGCATCCGCCTCCAATTGATTCACCGTCGGATCATCACGATAGACATCATCACCCACCGCCGCCTTCGCCATCGCTTCGCGCATGGCAGGTGTCGGATGCGAGACTGTATCGCTTCGCAAATCAATATAGTTCATCGTTCTGGACGCATTCCGTGATTTTCTCTTGATTGTCTGGATACTAGACAGGAAAGAGGTGATGCGCAATGGCGAAAGCCAAGTGGCGGACAAGCGCCAAAATGTGAGCGTTGGCAAGACTCCAATGTGAAACCGGGGGCGAGAACAATCCGGCATAGGCTTTTGCGGTACAATGCAAGCGAGAATTAAAAGGCTGCGCGCTTGGCATTGGCAAGTGTCCGCAGGGCGATCCTAGCCTTCACCGAACCGGTCGCGCGAGATGGCAGCCACAGTCGGGATAAGGGGAGAAACCATGGCTGAGGCGTATCGCCAGGATATTCAGACAACCCTTTCCGGGCTCGGCGTCGACAAGACTCGTGGGCTGGACGACGCCGAGATCCTGTCGCGCCAAGAGGAATTCGGCAAGAATACGCTACCGACCGACTCCGGCGTCAACTGGGTCCAACTCATCTTAGGGCAATTCACCGATGTCATGGTCATCATCCTCATCGTGGCTGCCTTCATTTCCGCCCTGCTCGGTGAAGCGACCGATGTCATCGTCATTCTGGCGATCGTCGCGCTGAACGCGATGCTCGGCATCTATCAAGAGTATCAAGCGGAGCAGGCGCTTGCGGCATTGAGCCGGCTGCAAGTGCCGCAGGTGCGGGTGCGGCGCGGGGGCCAGATTCACGAGATCAGCGCCGAAGAGCTTGTCCCCGGTGATATCGTCCTGATCGGCGAGGGCGATCGCATCCCAGCCGATGGCCGGTTAGTAGAGTCAATCAACCTGCAGGTGGAGGAAGCCGCCTTAACCGGCGAATCAGCGCCGGTGGAGAAAGACATCGACGCTATCGTGTCGCAAGACGCGATCCCGCTGGGCGACCGCGTCAATATGACGTACATGGGAACGACTGTCAACTACGGCCGCGGCGAGATGGTGGTGATCAACACGGGGCTGAACACCGAGATCGGCAATATCGCCACCATGCTGATGCAAGTGGAGGAAGGCATTACGCCGCTTCAGCGTCGTCTCAATCATCTCGGGCGCATTTTGGCGACCGCGGCCTTGATCGTCGTCGCAATCGTATTCGTGGTTGGTTTCTGGGTGCAAGGCATACCAGCCGAGCAAATGTTCCTCATCGCCATCAGTCTGGCGGTCGCCGCGGTGCCGGAAGGGCTGCCGGCTCTGGTCACGATCGGCTTGTCCCTGGGCGCCAACCGGATGGTCAAGCGCAATTCCTTAATTCGCCGTCTGCCAGCGGTTGAGACGCTCGGCTCGGTCAATGTAATCTGCTCCGACAAGACTGGCACTTTGACCAAGAATGAGATGACTGCTACCTATCTTGTGCTGCCGGGCCATGATGACATCAAGGTCGAAGGCACGGGATACATCGCCGAGGGCAAGCTTGTGTCGCTTGGCACGCGCGATCCAGCCAATCTGGGCAAGCCGGTGGATGCGGATAACGATGATGCGGCGCAGCGCATGCTGAAAGCAATGGCGCTTTCCACGAACGTGTACCTGGAGACTCTTGATGCCACCGACCAGGTCAAGGTTGTCGGCGACAGCACCGAAGCCGCGCTCTTGGTCGCCGCCCAAAAGATCGGCTTCACGCGCGAGCGCCTGGAAGAGGACATGCCGCGGGTGGCGGAACTGCCATTCAGCAGCGAGCGCAAGGCGATGACGACGGTGCATCAAGTAGTGGGCGAAACGGCTAAGCGATTGTTTCCCGATGCTGAGTATGTCGCCATCACCAAGGGCGCGCCCGATCGCTTGATCGAATGGTCGGCGAGCGAGCAGCGGCCGGACGCTGTTGTCGATCTGAGCGAGAGCCGTCGGATCGGCTGGCAGAATCGCGTCGATGCCATGGCCAACGACGGTTTGCGCGTGCTTGGCATCGCCTGGCGACCGCTGGAAGAACTTCCTGAACAGATTACGCCATCAATCGAGCGCGAATTGGAGCTGATTGGGCTGATCGGCATACTGGACCCGGCTCGTCCCGAAGCCAAAGTGGCGGTACAGCGCGCGCGCGAAGCCGGCATTCGCACCATCATGATTACGGGAGATCATGTCTTAACGGCGGAAGCGATCGCCCGCGACCTGGGAATCATTGACGGCGAAGAACGAGCCATCACTGGCAGCGAACTGGACGAGCTGGACGACGAGGCGCTGGAAAGGTCCGCACAGCAGACGTCTTGCTTTGCGCGCGTCTCGCCGGCGCATAAGTTGCGACTCGTCCAGGTATTGCAGGGGCAAAACAACATCGTGGCGATGACTGGCGACGGGGTCAACGATGCGCCAGCGCTAAAGCAGGCCGATATCGGCGTGGCGATGGGCATCACGGGCGCCGATGTCAGCAAGGGCGCCTCGGAAATGATTCTGACCGACGACAACTTTCGCTCGATTGTCGCCGCGATTGAAGAAGGCCGCGCCATTTACGACAATATCAAGAAATTCATCAAATACATGCTGAGTTCCAATGTCGGCGAGATTCTGGTGATGTTTGTGGCGCTTTTGATTAATTTGCCGATACCCTTGCTCGCGATCCAGATTCTGTGGATCAACCTGGTGACTGATGGCTTGCCCGCCATCGCGCTGGGCTTTGAGCCGGCGGAAAAAGGCGTGATGCGGCGGCGACCGCGGCCGACAAACGAAAGCATTTTCGCCGGTGGCGCCGGCATTCACATTGTGCTGGTCGGCATATTGATCGCGATCCTGACCTTGATCAGCTATGTCTGGGGATACAGCACGATCGGTCTGGACGCCTCCCTCCCCTCGCTGGGCTTGGAGCAGTTGGACCGCGCAGAGGTAGTCGCCTTGGCCGGTGAAGAAGCGGCGCCGGACGCCTGGAGCGAATGGAACGCGGACGAGCGAGTGGCTTTTCTAGGCGTGGCCGAGACTGAAGCGGGCGCCGGATTCCTGGAAGAACACGGGGAAGGCAAAGATCCGGGCCGGCATTTACTGGACCAGGTGGAGCGCGTTCCGCGCACGCTCGCCTTCACCGTGCTGGCTTTCACCCAGATGTTTCAGGTGATGGCGATCCACGCCGGCGACCGAGTAACTTTCTGGCAAGCGGGTTTCAAAGGCAATACGCTCTTGTTCTGGGCGGTGCTTTCCACATTCTTGCTGCAACTGATTGTCGTTTACATTCCCTTCTTTCAGGGGCTCTTCGACACGGCTTCGCTGGATTTGACTCACGTGGTCGTAAGCGTGGTTGCGGGCATATTCGTTCTGCTGTTCGTAGAAGTCGAAAAGTTGGTATTCCGGCGCGTCCTCCGGCTGGAAACGACAGCGCCTGCGGCAGCGGCGAGCTAGGCGACGGGCGCCGCGCTGAGATTAGGTCGGCCGCGGCCTCGGAGGTTGGAAGCATTTAGTCTGGGCGAACGAATCCCAATTCGATCAGCCGCTCGACGACCAGGCGCGCGTTATCTTCGGCGCGGGTATTTTCCGCGGTCAAGGTAAAGTCGGGATGGAGCGGCGGCTCGTAGGGATCGTCGATGCCGGTGAAATCCTTGATTTCTCCGCGGCGCGCCTTGGCGTACAGTCCCTTGATATCGCGCGCTTCGACGTATTCCAGCGGCGTCGCCATGTGGATTTCAAAAAAGCCGGCGCCGACTAAATTGCGCACATCCTCGCGTGTTGCGCGATAGGGGCTGATGGCGGCGCAGATTACCATGCCGCCGTGGCGCACAATCTCGCTGGCCACATAGCCGATCCGCCGAATGTTGGCGTCGCGGTCTTCCTTACTGAAGCCAAGCCCTCTTGATAAATGCGTCCGTACCACATCGCCGTCGAGCACGGTAACGTTGCGGCCCTTTTCCAGCAAGAGGTTGACGATATGCTCGGAGGTGGTGGATTTGCCCGAGCCGCTCAAGCCGGTGAACCAAAGGCAGACGCCCCGGCGATGGCGCGGCGGGTAACTCTCGGCCAGGATCTCCGCTACCGCTGGGCGCGAGAACCAGGGTGGCAGCGGCACGCCCTTGCCGAGATAATCTTCGCGCACTTGCGTACCGGAGATTTTGCGCACTTTGGCGCCATTCGGCAGTTTCGCGTTTTCTTCGTAGCGATCTTCGTCTTCGAGATAGACCATTTCTGTGAACGGCATGGGTTTGACCCCGAGTTCATCGGCGTATTGCATGATCATATCCTGGGCGTCGTAGGGTCCGTAGAAGGGTTCGCCGCGCGAGTCGGGACCGGGTCCGGCATGATCGCGCCCGACGATCAGATAATTGGCGCCGTAATTGCGCCGGATAATCGCATGCCAGACCGCCTCACGCGGACCAGCCATGCGCATCGCCAGCGGCAGAAGCGATAGCAGGCTGCGGTCTTCTTGGTAGTAATTGTCGATCAAAGTCTTGTAGACGCGCACACGCGTATAGTGATCGACATCGCCGGGCTGCGTCATGCCGACCACCGGGTGCAGCAGCAGCACGCCGTCGATATTGGCGGCGGCGCGTTTCGTCAGCGCTTCGTGGACGCGATGCAAGGGATTGCGCGTTTGAAAGGCGACGACATTGGGGTGGCCATAGCCGGCCAGCACGGCGCGCGTCTCAGCCGGTGTTCGGCGCAACTCGGCGAAGTCCAGATGGGGCGGCAGCCGCAGCACCCGAAGCGGTCCGGCGACATTTACCTTGCCCCAACGGTGCATCTCGGCAATGATCGGATGACGCGTATCGTATTTGCCAAAAACCTTGATCGCCGTCTCTTCCAGATCCCAGGGGTAGATTTCTTCAATAGTCATGATGGCGAGAATGTTGTTTTTGCGATCGCGCAAGGCGATATCGGCGCCGAGCGTCATATCCGAGCCAGAATCTACCGGCAAGGTAATCGGCATGGGGAAGAGCGTGCCATCGGCGAGGCGCATGGTATCCAGCACGCTCTGATAGTCGGAGCGATTCATGAAGCCGGTCAAGGGAGAGAATGCGCCAACAGCCAGCAGTTCAAGATCGCATTCGACGCGGGGGCTGATCTGCACATAAGGCAAGGTTCTGGCGTAGGCGGTTTGCTCGACGAGCTGCTTGCGCGGCACGAGCAAGTCGATCAGTTCGCCGCCGTAGGGCGCAATCAAGCGCGATTTCTCAGCTATCATTCATCTCTCCGCAAGTTACAAGAACGGCCTGTCTAGCCCAGCAAAGCGCGGACATTTTAGCACAGTCGTTGAGGTTGCGTCAGTGGACACTCAGTCGGTCTTGTCAATGCCAGACATCTTGCGACCGAAATAGACCAGCACGATACTCAGCGCGTAGAGGGTCAGCAACGGCGCCATGACCAAGAACATATTCACCGGGTCGATCGTCGGGGTAATCAGCGCGGCCGCGATCGAAGCGCCGACGACCGCGATGCGCCACTGCCGCACCAATGTGCGCGCGCTCACCAAGCCCATCAGGGAGATGATGAAGAAAATCAGAGGCGTCTGGAAAGCGACGCCCATCCAAAAGAGCAGCGATGTGACGAAGCTGATATAGCCGTCGGCGGTCCATTCGGGCTCAAAGATTTCGGCTTGGAAACCATGAAGGAAACCGAGCGCCGGCGGCATAAGGATTTTCCAGGCAAAAAATACACCAACAATGAATAGCGCGGTCGTCGCCGGAATCGAAAGCAGTACGTAGCGCTTTTCCTTGCGCGTCAAACCGGGCAAGATGAACATCAGCATTTGGTAAGTGACCAAAGGAATGGACAGGATGCCGCCGACCATCAAGGCGACCTTGAAATAGATCAAGATATTGCCGGTTGGGTCGAGGATGACCAATTCGCAGTCGGATACGATTGCGCAGTAGGGTTCCAGCAGCAAAACCAACACTTGCGTTGCAACGAAGACGCCGACCGCGGTGCCGACGACCAGCGAGAATACCGCTTTGGTTAGTCGCTGGCGCAGTTCGTCCAGATGCTCAAAGAACCCCATCCGGAGTTCATGACCGTCTTCAATTTCCTCGCGCTCGGCGTGCTCAGCCATTTGTCACCCTAGTCGCCGTCAGCCGCATTCGACCAGGTACCGAGATCGACTGAACGGCCATTATCGCTGGTGTTGGCTGGCGAATCACCGCTCCAGCTTCCCAACCGGACCGGTTCGGGTCGCATGCTCGGCGCGTTGGCTTCTTGTGTTTTGGGCTTGGCGGGCATCTTTACCACAGGCGAGGTTGTCGGCGCTTCCGGCTTGGCGGCGGCGAAAGTTGACTTTGGATTCTTTTCGTTCAGCTCATCGCTGACTTCTTGCAAGACATTCATATCGGACTTGACTTCGTCGAGCGAATCTTGAACCGGCTTCGTCATCGGCTTTACCGCGTCGGTCAGCGAACGGTTGAGATTCCCGCGCGTCGGCGGCTCTTTGGGCAGCTTGATATCGACGCCGGCGTCGTCAAACTCCTTTTGCACCAGGTCTACCGTTTCCGACCAGATCTTGCGGAACTTCGATACATGCTGGCCCAATACATAAGACCAGTGAATCATGCGTTTGGGACCGGCGAACACCAGCATAATCAGCAAGATCGCAACCAACTCCCAAGCGCCGACTCCAAATACATTCATGCGCCATCCACCTCTTCGACCGCGATTGCAAACTTGTGCTTGGCTTCCGCTGTGATTGCGCCCAAGACACCGTGAACGAAGCTGTGTGAATGATCGGCGCCAAAAACCTGCGCCAGACGCACCGCTTCATTGATGATCACTGGAATCGGCGTTTCCCGTGTTTGCAGCAAATGTTCAAACACCGCCATGCGCAAGATATTGCGGTCGACAACGGCGACCTGATCAATGGGAAACTCGGGCGCGTATTCTTGCAGAATGGCGTCTATTGCCGCTCGGTGAGCGATCACGCCGCCAACTAGCCGGCGAATGACCTGGCGCACCGCGTAGGCTTCCGGGCGTTCCGCAAAGTGTACTTCAAGAACGGACGCCGCGTCATGCTCGGTCGTATCCAACTCGTATAAGATCTGCAAACTGGCGCGGCGCGCAATCGAGCGGTCAGTGGTGGGCAAGGGCGCCGTGATTGTCACCACCGTTTCCGACACTATGAAGTCCTCGTCCGGGTCGCAGTTTTCCAACTCAATTGGATAAGCTTCCAATAACAATGACTTGCTCTCTCCCCAAAATAACAGAAGTAGTCTAGCGGAAACGCGACCATTTATCCATGCGGATTGAGTGATCTGACGATAACGCTTGCGCCCGCCTCAGTCAGAGAAGCCCTTATCAGCTCGTAGGCCCCCGGCTCGTTCCGGCAGGCGAACCTGGATCTGCCCCTCGCGGATGGCTATGCTGACGGATCGGTTGGCTTCGGGCGCCGGCGCGCCTTGCCGCTCAATCCACTCGTTCAGCCGAGCGCAAAGTTCGGCGCTGAACAGAAAGATCGCGGCAATCAGATTCGCCCAAAACAGAAAGACGATTACGGTAGCGATGCCACCGTAGATGAATTGGAAGCCGGCGACCGTACCCAGGAATAAGGCAAAGGCCATCTTTGCGGCCTCCCAGCCGATGGCGCCGATAATGGCGGCCGGCAGCACGGCGTCCCAATGCACGTAGCGCGCCGGCACAAAGCGAAACATCAGACAGAAGATGACTACATCGAGCCCAAATGGAAGAAAACGAATGCCAATCAACAGCCAGAGGCTCGGTTGATCCAGCAGCAGTACGGAGAGCAAACGCAAGACACCGGAGGTGAGGAAGGAAGCGATCACCAGAAAGACCATCACCAAGCCGATGCCGACCGCCTGTAAGCGCAGCTTCCAGATATTGCGCCCATTTGGCACGTCGAATATCTCGTCAAGCGAAGCGGTCAGGTTGGAGAAGAGACTCAGCGACGACCAAATGATCGCCAGAATCGCAACGAATCCAAAGGAACGCGACTGCTCCAGCGATTCGCCCAGGATATCACGGACGAAGGCGATGGTGGCTTCGTCTTCCGGCAAGAAGATGCGGATGCCATTGGCGACCTGCTCCTGCGCCGCTTCCGGCTCGAGCAAGCCTCCGATTAGGACCGCCAGCATCAGCGTCAAGGGGAACATTGAGAACAGGGCGTAGAATGCCAGCGCCGCCGATTCGCGCGAACTGTAACGGCTGAAGTTGTGAAGCGCCGTCCGCAAAACCTTAGGCAATTCACGCGTCGCCGCGCTGCGCGTCGACCACCAGCGGCTGATTGCTGCTTTTACTTTCGAAATGCTGGCGCCCATTCAAATGTTCTCAGTCCGATGCGATGAACAGCGCATCATATTCCAGCATATCATGAGATTTGGGCAAGGGATGCGATCCACGCTACCGAGCTAGGGGCTAGCGCCAAGTGCGGCGCAATAGCTCAGCGTAATTCAATCCAGGCGTGATTGTTCCAAGAATGGAAGCGCGTCGCGCGCCCGTCAAAGCGGGCAAAGCCGCTGGCCGGCCGTACCAGGACTCGTAAGCCAAAAGCGCGAATACCAGCGCTTCCTTGAAGTCGCTATCCAGGCCAAGGTCTTCGTGCGCCATGACCGCCGCTGGCGCAAGCAGCTGGCGAATCATGCCCACTATGACCGGGTTGCGCCGGCCTCCTCCGCCTAGACTCACTTCCCGGAGCGACGCCGGGGCAAAGCGGCTATAAGCCTCGGCGATATTGCTGGCGGTCAGCGCCGTCAGCGTGGCGATGATCTCCGCCTCATCCAAGCCGCGACTTTGCGCTTCGGCCACCAGCGCGAGCGCCGCCGCCGTGCCGAAAGTTTCGCGTCCGGTCGTTTTGGGATAATCGCGCGCGTAATAGGGATGGCGCAGCAGTTCATCAAGCCATTCCTCGTTCACCCTGCCCTGCTTGGCGAAATGCCCGTCGCGGTCGTACTTCAATTCACCCTCAGAGAAGTAGGAAACCGCGATATCCAGCAGCGCGTTGCCGGGACCGGTGTCAAAGGCGACCGGCGCCGCTGTCTCATCCAATAGAGGCGGAAGAAAAGTCACATTGCCCATGCCCCCGATATTCTGGACGGCGCGCCAATGCGTCGGGTGTCGCAGCAGCAGCCAATCGACATAACTGGTTAATGGCGCCCCCTGCCCGCCAGCGGCGATATCGCGCGCGCGAAAATTGCTGATGGTCGTGATGCCTGCGCGCTCCGCGAGAACAGCCGCCTCAACGATCTGGAAGGACACATTCACTTCCCCGCTCGGCAAGACGTTATGCCAGATGGTCTGTCCATGCGAGCCGATCAGATCGACCAGATCTGGCTTCAGATTGGCATTTTGAAGGGCCGCCAGCGCGCAATCGGCGAATACTTCGGCGAGGTCAACATGGAGCGCGGCGATGTCATCCACCCGGCTTTCGCCGGGGTCGCAGCAAGCGAGGATGCGCCGCCGCATTTCCACTGCGTATTCAAAAGTCTGGCCGTGAAGCAGATCAACTGACATGTCCCCCGGTTGGCCGCGGATATCGCAGAGGGCGACATCGACCCCGTCAGCGGAAGTGCCAGACATCAAGCCGATGACGATCATGGCGCCAATACGCGCCCGCGCCGCGTCAATTCAGACGGAGCGCTTGGCAGGAAAATGATGGGCGCTGTCTCCACGCTTGACCTTGTCGCTGCGAATGTCGCGACTTATGCGCAGCATCGTAATACCACTAAAGAGGGCGGCAATCGGCGCAGCGCCGAGCAAGAGGAAACGGGGACCGGGTACGTAGGACCAGTTCCGCGCATCGGCGTGGTCGGCAAGCTGAAAGACGGCAAGTAGCGCTATGGCGGCGATGGGAGCGAGAGGCCACCGCCAAGCGCCACTAACCTGCGGACGCAAAACCAGCGCCTGAACACTGACAAATACGCCGAGCCCGATCAGCATCGGCAGGGCAGCTTCCAATGTCACTTTAATGTGTGGTGGAATTCGCATGTTCAGCCACAGCTCGTAGTGGTTGGCGAAGCTGGCCAAAGACCAGGCAACGATCGCCCCCAGCAAGCCCCCAAGAGCTGAGATCCTTCTCCAGCGCGGCAAGCCAAGATCGAGACAACGTTTGACGAGAAAAAATTGCAACTGTCCAATTGCGAGCCCAGCTAGGAGACCAAACATCGCCGCAACCTGAAGACCATAGATCCCCTCCAGATCGCGGGGCATGTCGCCAGGAATGAACAGATCCAATACCAAACCAGCGACAGCCATGAGCGCAACCAAGAGCGGGATTAATAGCGCGCCCGCAATGCAACAGAGAAGTAGAAATGTCCCCGGCTTTACTCTTGGCTTCATTTCAATCCTTCATTTTATGCTGAATCATCGCCTGGCGTGATAATCGTTTGCGCAGACGATGGTTCGAGCGCCGGCTGATATGCCCATTCGTCGTGCCTGCCCGCGGCTGCGCGTCGCGGAGAGGAAAGCATGCGCAGCATCGTGTAGCCGGTGGCTAAGGTGACGATAAGCGCATGTAGCGCCATTGCAATTACCGCGTCGTAATACGCCGCTCCCGGCAGAGTCAGTGAAGCCAACGATACAAACGCGGCAATCGCTACAGACCCGACGTGAGCGGCGATCCAACGCCAAGACCCGCTCGCAATGCGACTTAGAGCGAGACATTGCGCAATCGAAAACACCGTCAGATACAGGAGTACAATTCGGGATGATTCCAAGGTCAAATTGAATTCCGTTGGGATGCGGTCATCGTAGAATTGCGGCGGAAAGCACGAACTTTCCAAGCAGGGATACGCGATGGAGCCGGCGAGCAATGCGCCAAGTACGGAGAACACTTTCCAGCTGCCGAGGCCAACACGCAGGTACCGTTTCACGATGGCTTTCTGCAAGAATCCAATGCAGAACCCGTTTATTGTCCAGATGATTGCTAAGCCAAGCATAGTACCGTAGTTATTGGACGAGGACCACAAGACAGGGATCGCCTCACTAGAAATTGATACAGCAATAAAAGCCAATGCCGCGGAAAGCGGCAAGACAGCGATGCCGGCGACGAGCCATGCCAGTATGAAGCGACCGCGTTTGACTGGACTGTTCATTGGCTGGCCTCCGTCTAACTTTGCTAATGAATTCTGACGCTACGCGATTATACAACTTATTGGCGATATTCATCAAACCTGATCAGCGGCCGTAGGAAGGCCGTACAAGTTAGCGGACGTCGAATGACCAGGATTCTTGTCAAGATTGATATGAGGCGGGGCGCCACAAAGCAGAAGAATCAGAATGTTCGGAAGGGGAGGCGACGCGAACAAACTCTCGAGTCAACCGGGATCATTTTTTGTCTAGGGCTCGATTGACTCGGCATATTTCTTAAAGTTGTTGAGTATCGCCTGCCAGCCCATTCTTTGCATCTCAGCCGGGTTTTCGCCCTCGGGGTCAAAAATCGTTGTTACTCGGGTCTTGTCGTATTGGTCTTCGAAGGTGGTTTCCGCTTTTCGCCCATCGGTCATCGTGTAAGCGACTTTAGCTTCGTGAAGCACTTCATCATAAATCGCCTCGAAATCAAAGCCGAAGCTGCCGTCTTTGGCTTCCATTCGATTGCAAAGTCTGCCGCCTGCCCTTAGATCATTTTCGGCGCGCGGGCAACACCAATCGTCGGAGGCAAAATTCCAATTCGTGATATGTCGCGGCTCGTTCCATAGCTTCCAAACATCGCCTCGTTCACGGTCGACGAGGGCTTCCACTGTGATTCTTTCGCTCATTCATCGTCTCCTTGCGCGGCAACTGGATAGCGCATGCGGGGAAGCATAATCTATTCAGTCAAAACGTATACGCAGGATTCGCTGCAAGGACCGCTACCGTCTTGGCGATCAAGCAAAAATGAAACATTGAGATGATTGCGGAGAGGACAGGATTCGAACCTGCGGTACCCTTAACAGGTACAACCGCTTAG
>JAPOYT010000213.1 GCA_026706445.1 Chloroflexota bacterium | reverse complement strand
GGTGGTGATGCCTTTGAAGGCGGTGCCGATGATGATGCCGACGGCGAGATCGACTACATTGCCGCGCATGATGAATTTCTTGAATTCTTCGGCGACGCCGTGGGCGCTGTTTCTGAGTCCCTGGAACATGGTGGTTCTCCTTGGCTTGTGGCTGGTTTCATTTTACCCTCACCCTACGCTCCCTCCCCCAAGATGAGGGAGGGACTTTTTTCGCCGCTTGCTTTTGACGGGATTGGGTGGCGCGGCTATACTGGATGGGAACGAAAAGGAGGCGGCATGGCAATCACAACCGACATTCGATTCAAGCGCATGCAAGGCGAGTATCAGACTTTGCACGATGCCCAAGACGAATTGTTTGATAAAGTGGATACTTTAGAATCAGCGCTGCTGGGCTTGACTGAGATGGTCAGCCGCAACAGCGAACAGATAGACGCCTTGACTGAGATCGTCACGGAGAACCGGGATCTCATACTGGAAAACCAGCGGCAGATCGCGGATCTGCATGAAAAAGTGGACAGGCTCATGACGCACCTGGAAGTGCCACCCAAGCCGCCAGCCGGCTTCGTCAAGGAGTGAGGGCCGGGTATTTTCAACCACCGAGGCACCGAGGGCGCACAGAAGGCACAGAGGATTTTTCGCTGCTTGCGTTTGCCAGCCTGACACTGCGCGAATACACTGGATGCAGGCTCACGGAGGCGGCATGGCGGCCACAACCGACATTCGATTCAAGCGCATGCAAGGCGAGTATCAGACTTTGCACGATGCTCAAGACGAGTTGTTTGATAAAGTGGATACTTTAGAATCAGCGGTGCTGGGTTTAACAGAAATGGTCGCGGAGAATCGGGGACTGATTCTGGCAAACAAACAGCGCATAGACGTAATCGACGGCAAGCTGGACGCCATTATTAAACATCTGGAAGTGCCCTACAAGCCGCCGGCCGGCTTCGTCAAGGAGTGAGCGCTGGGTATTTTCAACCACCGAGGCACCGATGGCGCAGAGGTTTTTTCGCTGCTTGCGTTTGACACACGGACGCGGCAGGATTACACTAGAAGCCTAGCAAGGGAGGCGGCAAGTGGCGACGCAAGACGATATACGCATGGACTGGATACATCACGAATACACCGGCATGCGCGAAGCGATGTTCAAACTGATGAAGCGCATGGACGCTTACGAATCCGCAGTGCTGGGCTTGACGGAAGCGGTGAGCCAAAATAGCCAGCGATTAGACGCGGTTGAGCAGCGATTGGACGCGGTCGAGCAACGCCTTACATCCCTTGAGGCGGCTGTACTCGAAAACCGCTCCATCTTGCTCAGCATCGCCGACCACCTGGACCTTACTTTGCAGCGCCCGCCCCAATATCCTCAGTCGGACTGAGCCGCCCGCGCCAGATTCAGCGCCAGCAACCGTCGCAGAATCTCCTCCTCATCCCCCAGCACAGCATAGCCCCAGCCATAGGCGTCGCAAACCGCCTCATCCAGCGCCCGATGCAGCTCATCCAGCCGCGGGGCGAAGTCGGCGGCGGCCGGCTTGACCTTCATGCTGTCGCGCCCGCGGAAGACCTGCAGCGCGTTGTAGAGGTTGGTGAGGGTGCGGTCTTTGAGGGGGGCTGGCGGCGGGCGACTCACCGAGTCGCCCCTACGGGAGTCGTCGGCGGGATTCAACCAGGCGTGGCGCTCTTCGTGCAGCTGCGCGGCGGCGGCGCTGATGGCAGCATGAGCGGCGCAGGATTTGTCTTCCGCGCCCGGCGGCCAGGGGAAGGGGAAGGTCTCGAAGGTGGTGGTGGGCGTGTAGCGGGGGTCGTTGCCTTTGCCGAGCCAAGTGCCCATGCGCAGGGACCAGGTTTCGTGCAGCTTCGAGTGGAGGACGCCGAAGAAGTAGTCGTCGTCGCGGGCGATGGCGACAATTGCGTCTCCCGGAAATACGTTCGCTTCGTCCCAAACAAACACTCTGTGTTTTGCAACACGTGGAGAAAAGATCTGCCGCGTAATCGATACTATTGCCTCACGATACTGACGCCCACTTGCGCCTAATTTCCACCAATTTTCCCGTCGCTTTCGATTGTTGTTGTTCGCACGCACCGGTTTGATGTTGTCTTCTACGTACTGAAACGGCGCTTCGTACTTTCGCGCTTCTTTGATTTCCATATCCTGAAAATCGATGATCCAGAAGTTTCTGTTTCTCTTAACCAGGTCATTTCCATTGCGATACGGCTTTATGACAGCAGAATTTTCTACGCCGGAAATATTAGAGGCGCTTAGCATCTGATGTGCAAGCTCATTTTCAATGTCAAATGCTCCGACTTTGACCGGACCCTGAAACGAGATATTGCGATTTTCTTGCAAAGAGGATGCGTTAATGATGTTAATTGAACCGGTCAGATCAGCATTTATGTTCTCTACAGGTAAACCGTCCAGCATCTTGTCACTTTGGAGCGACTTATCAAAGCCTACCATAGATACTCGAACAGCCGCTCCGTTGAGAATCCACTCATTATCTGACCAAGCCATGAAGATATCGCCAGTCTGTTTGATGCGATTCAAGACGTGGCGATTCAGTCCCCCGCGTATTGAATTGGTCGCCAACAGTCCTGCTCGCTTTGCCTTTCCGTTTTCAATTTGTTCACGCGCAACTTCGTACCAGTAACATACTAAGTCCGCGCCGCCCGGAACACGCCCCTGATAAAAATCAGTCAATCGCTCGTAGTATTCATTACCTAATTCATTGCGCATCCGTTGGCCGCCCAAGAAAGGCGGATTGCCGACGATGACATCGACCGCGGGCCAGTCGACCCCCCGCGCTGATTCGGTGTAGGGGCGTTTCGCCGAAACGCCCGTTTCCAGCCCGTCGTCATTCGGGCGTGTCAGCGACACGCCCCTACAGTCGTCGTCCATAGCCGGCGGCAGGATGGCGTCTTTGCGGACGATATTGTCTTCCAGTTCTTCCAGGATGGGCTCGCCGAATTCTTGACCATAGCCGTTGTTGATGCGCCACTGGATATAACCGATCCAGACGACGATGCTGGCCAAGGCCTGGGCGATGGGGTTGATTTCGATGCCGTACATCTGGCGCGGGTGGACTTCGCGCGCCGCCATTTGCAAGCCCGCCCAGAGCGGATGCTGGATGACCTCTTTTTCCAGGTCCATCAGCGCTTGCAAGGCGATATAGAGGAAGTTGCCGCTGCCGCAGGCTGGGTCGAGCACGGTGGTTTCGCGGATGCCTTTGAGCATCGCGGCCCGTTTCGCCAGCAATTGGACCCGCGCGTTGGTTTTGGCGCGGCCCGTGCGCGCGTTGTCGTAGCGCTCGCGGATGGGCGCCGCTTCCAGCTGGGCGGTATCCCATTGGTAGCGCAGCGGCTGCATCAGCACGGG
>JAPOYT010000074.1 GCA_026706445.1 Chloroflexota bacterium | reverse complement strand
GTTCTCGTTATAGATGCCGTCAATGCCGAGCAGCTCGGCTTGCCAGATGATGGTATGGAAGGGGATATTGTCCTTGCCGATGAAGTTGTAGATTTTGGCTTCCGGGTTGTACCACCACTTCTTCCAGGCATCGGGCTCGCCGATGTTATGCGCCCATTCGATGCTGGCGGTGAAATAACCCATGACCGCGTCAAACCAGACGTATAGGCGTTTGTCTTCCCAGCCATCCAGCGGCACGCGGATGCCCCAATCGATATCGCGTGTGATCGGGCGGCCGCGCAGCCCCTCCTTGACGAAATTCTGGCTGAAACGGCTGACGTTGGAGCGCCAGTGGTGGTCGTGCGAAGCCAGGTAGTCCAGAATCTGTTCGGTGAATTGCGCCAGGTCGAGGAAGTAATGCTCCGATTCGCGCTGGATGAGCTTTTCATCGGGATTGTTGCGGCTGCGCGGATCGATGAGCTGGATCGCGTCCATCAGGTTGCCGCAGTTTTCGCATTGGTCGCCGCGCGCGTGCGGGTACTTGCAGATATAACAGGCGCCCTCAACATAGCGATCGGGCAAGAAGCGCTTCTCACTCTCGCTGTAGAGCAGGGTCTGCTTCTCTTTGTAGAGATAGCCTCGCTCCAGCAGCCGCGTGAAGATATCGCGCGCCACCTGATGATGATTCTCGGTGTCGGTATGGGTGAAGAGATCGTAGCTGACGCCGATCTTGCGCTGCGTCCGCAAGAAGCGTTCATGATAATGCTCGAAGACTTCCAGCGGAGACGATCCGCGCTTGTCCGCCTCGACCGTGATCGGCGTGCCGTGGCTGTCGGAGCCGCTGACCATCAGCACATGATTCCCTCGCAGGCGATGATAGCGGGCGAAGATATCAGCCGGCAGGTAGGCGCCCGCCAGATGCCCGATATGCAGGTCGCCATTGGCGTAGGGCCAAGCCACCGATACGTGAATATACTCCCCTGACATGATTCACTCCCTCACTTGCGACCGCGTAGACAAATAAAAAACCGCCTGTCGCTGACAGACGGTCTTGAGATTCAGCTTTGCGCCGCCTAGGCAAGCGGCAACAGCCGTCTGTCGTCGGCGACATTCGGCATCCGCATAGGCATCGTGTTAGCGCTACAATACTCATTCATGGCGCAGAGTGTATCACGCGGTCCGCCGAATTGTCAAGCGCGGCCGCTCAGCGCTGCAAGGTGGGGTCGAAGGCGTCGCGGATGCCATCGCCGATGATGTAAAAGCAGAGCACGGTGACGGAAATCATCAAGATGGGGAAGATGATGAGGTGAGGTCCATGACGGAAGAATTGGAAAGACTTGGTCAGCATATTGCCCCAGGTCGCTTGCGGCGGCTGCACGCCCAAGCCCAGGTAGCTCAAGCCGGATTCAGCCAGGATGAGCCCGGCGATGCCCAAGGCGAGCTGAACGACCGTGATCGAGACCAGATTGGGCAAGATGTGGATAAAGAGAATGCGGAAGGGGTTTGCGCCCATCGCTTGGGCGGCGAGCACATATTCTTTCGCGCGGATGGAAAGCGTCTGCCCGCGGATCAAACGCGTCGTGCCGGTCCAGCCGATCAGCGTCACAACCAGGACAAGCGATTGAGCCGAAAAGGACAGGACTGAGGACAGCAAAATCAGCAGAAACAGGGGTGGAATTGAATCCAGCGTGGTGATGATCCAGTGAAGGATATCGTCAGTGATGCCGCCGAAGTAACCGGTTATCATGCCCAGCACGACGCCGATCGTAGAAGAAAAGAGCGCGCCGAAGAAGCCGATAGCCATCGATACGCCGCCGGCATGCAAGAGCCGCGCCAGTTGATCGCGCCCAATGTCATCCGCGCCAAGAAGATAGCCCTTGGTCAGCGGCGGTGTGAAAATATCGCCGGTGGCGGGCTCGTTGGGGTCAACCCGCATAATAACATCAGTGATCAGCGGCGCGGAGGCGGTGATGATCGTCAGAATGACAATATAACCCAGGGCGGCGAGCGTTAACTTGTCGCGGCGGATCGATTGCAGCGCCTTGTACGTGAGAGACTTGCCGACAAGGGATTGGCCCGCTGGTCCCATGCGGGCGACTTCGCTTCGCATATCCGTCATGCTTGCGCGCCCCCTTTCCTAGTTGTACCCGATCCGGGGATCAATGATCCCGTAGAGAATATCGGAAATCAGATACCCCAGGATATTGGCGATCGAGGCGTATATGACCACGATCATAACAACCGGGAAGTCGCGCTGGACCACGGCGTTAACCGCTTGACGCCCGACGCCGGGCCAAGAAAAGACCGATTCTGTGATGGCGGCGCCGCTCAATAGAAATGTAATTGAAGGACCAAGAAATGTCGCGATGGGTATGAAAGCGTTGCGCATGCCATGGCGCAGCCATATTGCTCGATCACCCAGCCCTTTGGCGCGGGCGGTGCGAATATAGTCTTCGGAAACCACGTCCAGCATGGAGGAGCGCATGATGCGGGAATAGCCGGCGACGGCGCCGGCCGCCAGCACGATGGTCGGCAGTATAAGATACTCCAGCCGTTCGGGCAGCGGCGGGCAGGTCGGGTCAAGCGTCGTGCGACAGCGACCGCCCAGGGGAAGGATCTGCAAGGTCGAGCCGAAAAAGAGCAGCAGCAGCAGACCCAATCCGAAATTCGGGATGGAATTGACGATGACGGCGCCAATGCGGCTTGATTGATCAAACCAGCCGCCATAATTGACCGCTGCGAGGACGCCCACGCTGATGCCCAGCACAACGCCGACAATCAATGCGGTCATCCCCAGCTCCACGGTAGCGGGCAGTCGCTCAACCAAGACATCGAGGGCGGCCCGCTTAAAGTAGATCGAGTTGCCGAAGTCGCCGCGCAGGATGCCGCGCTGATCGCCGGGCGGCAGCAGCTGCCGCAGCGCCTCGCCGGTCGCCTCGTCGATCGTCGGCTTGCCTCGGTCGTTCAAGACCGGTCCGTACAAGTCGATGAAGAAGACCGCGCCATCGGCAATGCCATCGCCATCGCTATCCCAGCGCATCCAATCATCGCCGAGCAACCAGCGGAGATATTGCACTGGCAAAGGATCATTGATGCCGAGCTTGTATATCAGTTCTTCTTTTTCCCGTGGCTTCATGCGATTGTTGAATGCCAGCGCCTCGACGGGACCGCCGGGCGTGATGGCCATGAGGCCATAAGACAATATGGTGATGCCGATGAAAATCGGGAAGGCTTGTAAAAGACGACGAATTATGTATTTGGACATGGCTTGCTTGTGTATGAAAGGTCCCCCCAGGATTCTGGGAGGACCGAAAGAACCTGTCGCGCTTCGCCTACATCTCGGCGATCATCCAGGAGTCGATATTCCAGCGGGAGCCGCCGGCGCGCGGCGCCCAATTCTCGACGTTGGTTTGCGCCGCCAGCAAGACGTTGCCGGTGCTGATCCAGATCCAGGGCGAGTCATCACGCAGAATCTGATAGGCTTCGCCGTACATCGCTTTGCGCGTTTCGACATCGCAGCCGGGCAGGTTGCGCGCCTCTTCAATCAATTGGTTCAGGCGTGGATTGTTGTAAGACTGCGTATTGTAACCCGCGCCGATTACATCGGCCTCGGGCAGGAAGATATCGGCGATGCCGTTAGGATTCGCTGGCGTCGCCAAGCCCCAGAATACGCCGATGGCGTCGTATGTCTGCGCCGTGAATTCGCTGACCAGCGTGCCAAATTCGACGAATTCCAGATTGATCTGGAAGCCAAGCTCATTCCATTGATCTTGCAAGATCGTGTAGAGGGCTTCCTGCGAGGTATTGCCCGCGTTGGTTTTCACCGACAGGGCGAGGGGCGCGCCCGCTTCGGCATATTGGCAGCCGTTGCATTCGCGCAGGCCATCGCCATCGCTATCGGTGAAACCGGCTTCGTCCAGCAGCGCCATCGCCTTGTCGGGATCAAAGGGATAGGGCTCCAAGCCGGCGGGGAAGCTCCAGTCGGTCGGGCGGACGTGCGAAGCGACCGGCACGCCGGTGTTGAAGAAGGCGCCCTCGTTAACCTCGTCAAAGTTCATGCCGTAATTCAGCGCCTGACGAACGCGGACGTCGCCCAGAATCGGGTGATGCCCTTGGTCAATCGTATTGCCGTCTTCGTCCAAGCCATCTTGCGGATTGGCGGGATCGGCCACATTCAGCGAGAGGAAGCGGATCGTGCTGGCGGGCGTCTCGAAAGTCTGGAATTCGCCGGCCGCGCCGCGCGCTTTGACGTCATCGCGGTTGGCTTGCGGCACGCTGTCAACGAAGCTCAATTCGCCAGCGAAGAATTGCTCCATTTGCACGACTTGGTCGGTGACGATCTTGAAGACCCAGCCTTGCGGGATGACGGCGCCAAGTTCGGCATCGGCGAAATCGCTGTTCGCCAGCAAGGTGGTCTGCTCGCCCGGGCGGAAGTTGGAGAAGACGAAGGTCTCGCCGCCGGTGACGGTGGGATTGAGGTTGTAGTCGTTCTCGTCCATGCCGGCGTAATCATCGCCGTAGGCTTCTTCGTAGATATGCGCCGGGACCGGATAAACGGGATCGAGCGTGTCAATCAGCGTGCAATTCGCCTCGTTGAAGACGATGGTCAGCGTGTGGTCATCGACGACTTCGTAGCTCTCGATGCGGTTCGACAGTTCTTGCCGCGGCGTAGAGGTCTCGCCACTGAGGACGGCGTCAAGGAACCAGGCGACATCGCCCGCGGTAATCGGAACGCCGTCGCTCCAGACCATGTCGTCGCGCAGGTGGAAGGTGTAGGTGACGCCATCATCGGCTATATCCCAACTGGAGACAATCGCCCCCTTGGCGCCGCCCATGTATTGAACGGTCGCTGAATCAACACCGATGAAGTCGGGAAACATGCGGTTGATGACATCGTAGGACGTGCCATCATTGGCGATAATCGGATTAAAGGTGGTGGGGTCGTCGCCAAAGTTGGGTTCAATGATTGGACCGCCACTGCCCATGTCTTGCGCCACTGCCGGCGCCAAAAGCACGGCAGTTACGACTAGCAGCACGGCAACAATTTTGATTCGGATAAGCTTGTTCATTAGTGAAGTTTCTCCTTGAATAGTCGGTCATGGTCCCGCGACAACGAAAGCACACTATTATTCTAACAGATTATCAAGTGATCTACTGAATTCTAACCGAGCCAGCCCAGGGCAATCGCATCAAATTATTTTTTTCACCACAGAGGCGCCGAGGACACAGAGTTTAAGTTTTATCAGGGCAAAACCCCTCTGAAAGCTACGTGCTAATGGGCGAAGATGCTCCTAAATTGAAGTGCAGTTCCCCAAAATAATAACTGAAAGCCTTTTCTCTGTGCTCTCAGTAGTTCCAAGTTTGTCGTGCGAAACGTGATTGGAAAATATGGCAGGAGTGGGCGAGCCACCGGCTCGCCTCTACAGGTTTTCGATTATTTTGGCATTTTCTTTCGTACGGCAGTTATTCTCATTACTTTGTTTGAACTACTTCTGTGTCTCTGTGGTTAGAGTTGAGTTTGTTTTATGTTCATCGCAGAACATATTCATTTTGGTGCGATTGCCCTGCCGAGCCAGCCCAAGGCAGAGCCGCGCAAGCGCTGGCTAGCTTGCGCAATTGAACTGGTCTATAATACGCGCCGCTTCGGGAATAGACGCTTGCGGCAAGACAATCAGATATCACTCCAATGACTGCGGGTGGCTGATCAACCAGCGGGACGGCGCGTGAATTCACCTGATGCGCAAATCGTAAATTACGCTGAAAAGAGGCGCGGGCTCGTTTGCCTGCTATGGGCTTTCGGCGCCTTCGCCTTTCTGCTGGTCGCGGGTATCTTCATGATAGGCGCGGTATATGCCGGCTGGACTTCGGGGCTGGCGACCGCGCGCGCGGGCGCCACCGCTACCGCCGAGACATACGCCCAGGAGCAATGCGATCGCATACCCGACGACCTTAGGTCCGGCCGCCTGAGTTTGGCGCGCAGCCGATTCGCCGATCTGGCGAGCTTGCAGCAAACACCGGCCTGTCTGCCGCTGCTGGCGCCAACTGCAACCGCGGCCTATCTCGCCTCATTACCGAGCCCGACGCCATTCCCTACCGCGACGCCGGCGCTAATTCAGCCGACCATCGCCCCAACCATCGCGGTCGCGACAGAAAGGACCAGCGGCGCGCTTCCGCTTGAGTACGATTTGGATGCCCTGCTGGCGGAAGCGACAAGCGCGCTAAGCCTGCATGACTACCCCGCCGCCATCGACACGCTGGACGCCATCATCAGCGTCGACGGCGACTTTCAGCGAGATTTGGTGCGCCGGCTCTTTCTGGACGCGCTCACGGCGCAGGCGCTAGCGCTTTATCGCAGCGGGCGACTGTCGGAGGCGATCGTGATGACCGACCGCGCCGAGGAGCACGGCAGCATTGAAGACCTCTACCACGAACGTTATATCGCCCTGCTCTATTTGGATGGACAACGCTACAAAGCCACCAATCCGGCGGAAGCGGTGCGCAAATTCAGCAGCATGTATTATGAATTCGGCGTGCGCGATTATGTGAACGGCTCGATCGCGGGCGACCTGCAGGAGGCGCTGCGCAATTATGCGATGGCGCTGGCGCTGCAGGGCGATCACTGCCCGGCGCAAACGCAGTTCGAGGCGGCGCTGGAATTAACGCCAGCCTACGGCCGCGTCAATCGAGCCGACCTGGCGACGCGGCGCGATCAAGCGGCTGTCGCCTGTCAGCAGCAGCAGGCGGTGGCGGCAACGGCGGGAGTGGAGTCCGAGGCTTCGCCGCAGGAAATTGGCGTCCGCGCAGAAGCCACGCCGGCGCCGGTCGGGCAGACGGGCTGAGCGGCGCAATTGGCGGAACGAACAGTCAGATTCTCACAGAATTCAAATACTCTCTTAATGTTTTGCCGTCTTAATGTATATGACACAGGCGCGATGTCCGCTAATTCCCAATGCTTGATCATTTGAGATTCAAGCGCGTTACACCCTTAAGTCGTCATGCCTGGTCAGTTTTGATGCCCGCTGCGTCCTCCCCCTTCGCGGCGGGCATCAATTGCTTTGGGGACAGGGGAACGATCGGCCGCAGACTAAACTCGGGGATGCGCCGCGCAGCCGACCATTGCGATTGCCCAGCGGACTGCGGATGGCGTCGATGATTACAATATCGTTCATGGCAAGCTCCCACAGCTTGTCGCTTGAAATATACCAGAACTGAAAACGTCTTGGCTACAGGCGCGATCTGTCACAGGCCGGCTTACCGCGGGGCGCAGAAAAAGACGCGGGTCTGCAAATAGGAACGCGAGGCTCAACCGCAGAGGTGTATCATACTGTTGGGGAAGGTTAGGGCTTACTTCAATAGAACAGCGACAAGCGCCAAGGCGCTAACCAGAAAGGGAAGACCGAAGGTAATCGCTTGACCGATTCCCTTGAAGCGCTGCTGCCGTTCGCTGATTTCTTTGAGACGATCGTCGATGGCGTCGAATTTCGCAGTAATGGTATCAAATTTCATGTTTAGTTCACTGGTCTGCTCATGAACCACACTGCGGACAAACTCCTTCGTCGCCAGCGCGTCAAGCTTGCCGCGGAGTTCGCCGATTTCCCGTTCGTGTCGCGTGACCTGTTCCGAATCCGCCATGGAGATTCCTAACTAGAGCTAAAGATCCATCAATCTGTTTGCAAAGATATAATAACTTACGGGAAATCTTCCGTCAACATGAGACATTGCATTTTTCGTTTTGACGATGGTCAGATTCAGCTTTGCGAACGAGGGTCGTTCAAATCCGCGGCTGAGGCTCGCCGAAAGCGACTTCGAATTCATATCCCAGTTGCCGCAGCGCCTCCACGGCGGCGGCGCGGGTCTTGTCGTTGCTGTTATCGGCGAAGCTCAACAGGGCGTCGATGGCGCGCGGATCGCCAATTTTGCCCAGCGCTTGCGCCGCGTTGAAAGGCGTGACAAAACCGGGCGCGTCCAAGGCGCGAATCAAGTGGGGCACGGCGCGGTCGTCCTTGAGCTTGCCCAGCATCAGGGCGGCACGGCCGCGCACGATTAAATCTTCCTGGCTGTTTTCGATGATGCCAATGAGGGTGCGCACCGCCTGGTCGCCACCGACCATTCCCAGCTTCATCACGGCAGTGCGCCGTCTGTCTTTGTTGATATCCCGCAGTTCGGAGATAATGGCGCTGACTTTGCTGTTCCGTTCGGGGTCAATCATGAGACTGCGCCTTTCGCCGCTTCGGTGAATCGCAAGCCAAGATCCTTTGCCGCTTGATTTCATTTTACCTCGTAATACTGCATTCTTCTATCAGCAGCAGGCACGGATTTGAGCAGAACATACAAAGATTTCGGCGCGCTCGACCTGGAATGGGCTCGGCGGAAGCGCTAGCCTGGCGGCGGCTCGAGGTGGAGCGCGCCATCGTGGATGCGGCAAATGCGGTCCGCCTGCCGCGCAATTTCCGTGCTGTGGGTCGCCATGATCAGGGTCTTGCCCGCCTCGCGCGTCAGCCGCAGCAGCAGCGCGATCACTGCTTCGCCAGTATCGTCATCCAGGTTGCCGGTGGGCTCATCGGCGAGCACGATCTTCGGCTCATGCAAGAGCGCCCGCGCGATGGCGACGCGCTGCTGTTCGCCGCCGCTGAGCTTGTCGGGAAAGGTCTGCGCCCGCTCGCCCAGCCCCACCTGCTGCAATAGCGCATCGGCTTGCTCTTCGGCTGCCCGCCGTCCAGCGCCGCTTAGCTCCTGCGGCAAGGTGATGTTTTCACGCGCCGTCAGCGTGGGAATCAGGTTGAAGAATTGAAAGACGATGCCGATATGATCGCGGCGAAAGAGCGTGAGCTGCCGGTCGCTAAGCGGCGTAATATCGGTTCCGTCTATCCGAATCCGCCCGCTGTCCGGGCTGTCGATGCCGCTCAAGAGATTGAGCAAGGTGCTTTTTCCGCTGCCGCTCGCCCCCAGAATCGCCAGGAATTCGCCGGCGGCGATTTCGAGGTTGACGCCCTCAAGAACGCGCTGCGAGCGGTCGCCTTCGTGGTAGGTCTTGTATAAATCCCGAATTTGCACGACAGCCTTTGAATCCATGATCCCTTTGCGGCGGAATGCCACGCAATTTCAGCTTCGGCTTCGTATAATGATGTAAGGCATTTGGCAACCCTCGGGGGAAACAGTAAAGTAAAGGCGGCGCTTATGGTAGTCCGTTTCCGGACGCATTTCGCTGATGAAAGCGATCTCTTGTCCAGACGGCGCCCATGCGTCAAGCGAACATGCGCATTCTAGCTTATCATAGTTGTCAGTACATTCATAAAGACGGAGCCATCGCAGGCGCTTGTCTTTCCAGGAGGCACAGTCATGAAGCACCTAGTATTTGCCGTTTTCACGTTATTGCTGCTCATGCCAACGGCGCTGGCGCAAGAAAACGCCGAGCCGATCGAGCCAAAAGACGCGGAAATGGTGAACCCTGAAGCGCATATCAGCTGGCCCCCGCCGGTCTATGTGGTTCGCGATAATGTCGACATTCGCGGAACCGTCACGCTGGCGGCGATGCGCAACTTCTTCATCGAGTTCCGTCCGCTGATGCTCGGTATGATGGACGACGAAGAAGACGAAAACCCGTGGTTCCCGGGGACCTTGCCGCGGATCGAGGCGGTCGCCGACGATATTCTGGGCAGTTGGAATACGGTTACATTGCGGGACGGGCTCTATGAATTGCGCTTGACCGTCAACACCGGCGGCGCCGAGCCGGAGCATTACCGCGTCAGCCCGATTCGCGTGGAGAACGCCGCGCCCGCGTTCATGGCGGAAGAGCAAGTCGCGGCGGTTGATGAGCCGGAAGCGCCGGCGGAAGACCAAGCCCCGGAACCGATCGTCGAACCGGCGGCCGAGCCTGAACCGGCGCCGACCGAAGACCCCAGGCCCCACGTCGTAGCCACGGTCAATTCCAACGTGCGCGCTGGCGACTCGACGCTCTATGCCGTCATCGGCCATCTGCTTGAGGGCGACTCGGCGCTGATCAAGGGCGTCAGCAGCTACGGAACCGGCTGGTATTATATCGAGTTGGCAAATGGTCGCAGTGGATTCATCTATCCCCATATCGTGACCACCAGGGGCGACCTCGGCAACCTGCCGCGGATCAACCCGCCGCCCCTGCCGCCGACGCCGATTCCAGTGCCGACCGCCGTGCCCCAACCGCAGACCGGCGCAGATCTCGTTTTTCATAGCGTCAGGGTTGATCCGCATCCGGCGGATTGCAACGAGACCTACCGCATTGATGTCACCGTGAGAAACGCCGGCAGCGGCCCGGCGACCAGTGGCGGAAACATTCTGGTTAGCGACCGAGGGGTGAACGGAACTGCTCAGGCGCAAACGACGAATATCGCTTTTGGTCCCTTGGCGCCCGGTCATACACAACAAGTCTTTGGGCATTTGACGCCGACATTGCATTACGACACCATTCATCACATCACGTTGCAGCTGGATTCCAACAATCAGGTGGCGGAGACCAACGAGGGCAACAATTTTCACGCCGACGCGCCCTATTACATGGCTCGTGGCAGCTGCTAGCTTTCAGCGTCTAAAGGCGGGGCGGGGAATCAGCCGCTCCGCAACGCATCAGCCAGATGAGTCACTGAGGGCGACCCAATGGGGCGCGTAGGTTGCGTAGACACTGACCGCCGACACAGCCCGCCGGTCGCCCCTGTTTACGTTGCGAGCGGCAAACCCCATCCCCCGGCCCCTTCCCCAGCAAGCTAGGGAAGGGGAGCTTAGCGCAGCGGGACGCAAGGTATTTTGCGTGGGCGGCGGCATAGTCGCGCGAGGGTCTACAATTTCCGAACAGCGAGGTGTCTGTACGGGCGAGCCGATGGCTCGCCCCCTTCCCGAAAACGTATATGTCAATTGCCTGTCCGCCCCGCCTCAATTTTTCCGCAAGACCGTATATCGATTCAGATCGCCCTCGGCGCCATCGGCGCGAAAGTCGGCGATGACCGACAAGCCGCTCGCCGCGATCAATTCCGCGTGCTCGTCATCATCGACATAATGGCAATAGCGCAGCGCTCGCTGCCCGCGCCGCCAATCCAGCAAGTAGTCATGCTTTTCGACGGCGATATCGCCGCCCCAGGGCACGATGCGGCGCCGGAAGCGCTCCTGCTCGTAGAAGCGCCAAGCCGCCAGCGCCAGATAACCGCCGGGCGCGACGCAATCAGCGGCCGAAGCGATCAATTCTCGCCGCCGCGCGAAACCGGGCACATGATGGATCAGCCCGAAGAGCGTCACCAATTGCGCCGAATGGTCGGGCAGCCCGGTAAGCACAATATCGCGTTCAATCATCATCGTGTCGAGCTTGGCTAGCTCCGACAGTTGTCGCCGCGCATGCGCCAGCAGATCGGCGTTGAAGTCCACGCCGATATAGCGGAAGGGCTGCGCCTGCCGCGCCGCCAGGAAGAGGGCGAAGCGCCCATTGCCGCAACCCAGATCCAGAGCCGATTCGACGGGCAGGTCAATCTCGGCGAGCAGCCGCTCCCAGCCGCGCCAGGCGGCTTGCCGCGTCGCATCAAACTCGGCCGCGGTCGCGCGATAGAAGTCGCGATTGATCTGATTGAGCCGCTCTATAGTCGTACGATGCATCGTCCCGCGCGCCTCGCCATTGGCTGATTCAACCGGCTAAATGAACGGTATTTTCCGCGTAAGAATGTCCAGAATCGAATCGTCTAAGGGTGGTTGGCTGACGCATTGTCAGCGGCATGAACGCGTGATGGCGCATGCAGGGATTCTACCCCTCTCACAGGCAAATATGTTATAGTGTCATTAGACCTGCCGGATGACGATTGCATGTCAAGTTGTTTTCGCGCGCGGCTTACTAAAGACCTTGTTTCCAGGGTAAAGCGCGTAAACGAAAAGAGGCAGCCATGGCAAATAGTCACAACTACCAACAACGTCTGAATGAAGGACGTTCCAAGTTTCAATCGGTGTACAACAAAGCCTTCTGGCGCGAGCTGTTGAGCCAGCTCACCGGGCGGCACACGGACCTGCTGAACTTTGACGAGATTCGCAGCCGGCTGCACCTGCACGAAGAGCATTACGAGGGCGTGCATGATGTGCCGCTTGAGCAGATCGCCGGGAGCGTCGGGCGCTATAAGGATTTCACCGCCAGCTTCCTGCCGCGCAAATCCGGCATGAAGGAGCGCTGGAGCCGCGTTTATGCCCTGGCAAACAGCCTGGAGGGTCCGCCGCCGATTGAGCTGTACAAGGTGGGCGATGTCTACTTCGTGCGCGATGGCAACCACCGCGTGTCAGTCGCGCGGCAATTGGGCGCCAAGACGATTCAGGCGCATGTGGTCGAGATGCCGACCACTATCCCCCTGCGCCCCGGCATGAGCGATCGGGAATTGGAAGCGGCCGAAGCCTACGCCAACTTCCTCGATGAAACCAGCCTTTCGCGCGCCGTTCCCACGCACGAATCCATCGAACTGACCGAGCCATCACGCTATCACGAGCTGATGGGGCATATCTTCCTGCATGAGCGGGTGATGGAACAGTTGGAGGGCCATGCGCTAACGACCGAAGAAGCGACCGCCGACTGGTACTTCACGATGTATAAGCCAACCATCGAGTTGATTCGCAAATACGATGTGCTGGATCTGGCGAAAGGCAAGCCGGGCGCGCGCACCGAAGGCGACCTCTTCCTCTGGCTGATGAACAATCTGCTGGACCTGCGGCATCAGTACGGCGATGACGCGCCGGTGCAGTCGATCAGCGGCGCGATCAAGAGCTACCTGGAAGAAGAGCATGTGCACGTGCCGGAAGCGCTGGCGAGCGAAGGCGACCAGAAGGTGCTGCTGACGCGCACACAGGCGATCAAGGCGGCGCGCGCCAAGCGTCTGCTCCGGCAGGCGCAAGAAGACCGCTCCGAAACCGACGCGCAGATTTCGTAGTCAGATCATTCTAGACACGCGCGTAGGACTATGCCTCCGCCCACCCGCCGCCGAAATCTCTGAAAGGGCGGTTTAGCGGCGCAGTTTCTCCAAAGCGGTGAGCTTCACGAAGGCCTGCTCCCGCTTTGGCAAATTAGCGAGAAAATCGTCGTCGGGATCCAGGTCGCGCAAGCCCAGAATAAGCTTGGCTTCTTTGATATGGTCGCGAATAGCGCCTTCCGACAGTTGCAACTCATTGGCTATGAGCTTGGCCGGCATGCCTTCAACTGCAAAGAGTTCGATAGTTCGCCGACGAGTGTAGCCGACTTCCGCGCTTTTTTCTGCTTCTAAGCCGACATATCGCATCGGTTGCGGCAGCGCGATCGCCAAGGGTCGTGTGGCGCGCCGATGATTTAACAGGCGGCGTGCGCCATCCATCTTCGCGCTGTATAGCAGTTCGCCTCCGCGCAATTCGGTGGCGGCGATGCACACGGCGGAGGCGATATAGAAGCGCACGTCGTCTTTATGCAGGAAGGCCTGGGCGCCGCCTTCAGCCGCGGCGTAGAAGAGGTCGAGGTCGTCAATATGCGACAAGCAAACAACAGTCGCCTTGGGCAGGTCGTCTACCAGGCGCTTTATCTCCCGGCGGATATCCCCTCGCTCGCCGACATTGTTGACATCCAGAATGATGACATCGGGATACGCTGCGGCCCCGACGCCGTCAAGCGACAGCCAGAATTGCTCCAGGCTGGAATAATCGGTCAGAGCCCGGGTGCGACGATCCCAGGCGAGGTAGGCATGGATGGCTTTCTCTGTGTAATAATCGCTGTCGATCAGCGCTACCCTAAGATCAATATCGCCGATTCTCGTCATTTCGCTTCTCCCCGTTTCAGCCAGGCGACCACTTCCGCCGCCATGTCATAATCGCCGCCGGGGATGATATAGGCGCCTTGAATCAAGCCCGCCATCTCCTCCAGCAGCTCTTGCGCGATGAGCACGCCTTCGCGCCGCGCGTCCGCGCCCGCATCGCCTATCCGCTCGATAATGGAATCGGGAATGGTGATGCCGGGCACCTCATTGTTGAGAAAACGCGCCTGCCGCAAGCTGTGCAAAGGCATGACCGCCATCAATACCGGCAGCTCGAAGTCGGCGCCCGTCAGCTCTTCGTAGCGCTCATGAAAGCGCGAGATTCGCTCTGGATCAAATGTCGCCTGCCCCAAGGCGAAATCGGCGCCGGCTTTCAACTTGTTCCGCAGCGCGCGCGCTTCGCGTTCGATATCCTCGGCGCCCATATTCAGCGCGCAGCCGACGGTGAAGCTGCTCGGCTTGCCAATGCTGTGGCCAGCCATGTCGACGCCCTTGTTCATGCCCTGCTTGATGACATCAATCAGGCGCGACGGCGCCACATCGTTGACATCGCTGGCATCGGGAAAATCGCCAATGCGCGTCGGATCGCCCATCACCACAAACAAATTTCGCAAGCCGAGCGCGTGCGACGCCAGCAAGTCGCCCTGCACCCGCAGCATATTGCGTCCGCGCGTGGGGAAGTGCAGCACCGTCTCAATGCCAAGCTGCGATTGCAGCAAATGCGCCACCGCCCAGGCGCTCATCTTCATGCGGGCGGCTGGCGTATCGGCGACATTGATCAGATCGGCGCCGGCCGAGCGCAAGCGGCGGGCGACCGAAAGCAGCTGATCGGTGTGATAGCTGCGCGGCGGCGCCATTTCGACCGTTACCGTGAATTGACCGGCAGTCAGCCGTTCTGACAATTCGGTCGGGTGATCGGGCGCGTGATCTTCATGATGCAGATCCGTCTCGCCGATATGCAGATCGACGAACTCGCTCGATGGTTGATCGAGGGCGCGGCGCATGGCGGCGATATGCTCGGGTCTGGTGCCGCAGCAGCCGCCGATGACGGTGGCGCCGATATTGACGAAGGTGGTGGCGCAATCGGCAAAGTATTCGGCGGTGGCTGGATAGAGGATGCGCCCGCCGACTACCTCGGGGAAGCCGGCGTTGGGCATGGCGGAGAAGACGGCGTCGGGCGCCGCGTAGCGCATCTGCCGCAGCACCTCGGCGATGCCGGCCGGTCCGCTGCCGCAATTGACGCCGATGACATCGGCGCCACTTCGATAAAGATCATTGGCGACGCGCGCCGGCGGATACCCGGCGTAGCTCAGGTTCTCGTGATAGAAGGTGGCTTGGGCGATGATCGGCAGGTCGGCGTCCAGCTCGCGCAAGACGCTGATCGCCAGCAGCAGCTCTTTATGTTCGCTGAAGGTCTCGAACTGGATAGCGTCGACGCCCGCACTTACCAAGGCGAAGAGCTGGACGGCGAAGGCGGTTTTGGCTTCTTCCTGGCTGAGGCGGCCGTAGGGATAGATGCCCACGCCCAAAGGACCGACCGAGCCGGCGATGTAAACATCGTCGCGCTCGCTCTCGGCGATGGCCAGCCGCGCCAATTCAACGCCGCGCCGATTGTAAAGCTCGACATTGCCGGCGCGCCCCGCGTTCGCCAGCTTGAAGCTGTTGGCGCCAAAAGAATTGGTCGCGATCAGGTCGGCGCCAGCGGCGACATAGGCTTTGTGGATGGCGAGCACCATTTCCGGGTCTTCGACATTCATCGCGTCGAAGCAGGCGTCAGCGCGGGCCTGGGACTCATGATGCAGCATGGTGCCCATCGCGCCATCAGCCAGGATGGGCGCGCCGCTAGCTAGTCGTTCTCGGAATGATTGTTTGGTCATTGTCTTAATTTGTGTCCGCTATTTCCCGGATAGCAATGAGAATGACTTCCGCTTGAATGAGATTTTCAAATTCGTCCAGAGTTTGTAGGGGTGAGCCGCCTCGCCCCTACACGCGCCGGATAAGGAAGGCGCCTTTAGATTGCCAGGCGCGGATTACGCTACCAAGACTTACAGATTCGCGTATTCTAGAGTGACGGCAGTCGTGCATTAAGCGCCAACTTGCGCGATTCTAGCAGAAAAGCGAGCGCGCTACGAATGAGGCTGGGCACTGTCACTGCGGATGACGACTTGACACTGGCTAACGCGAACTCCGATTGGCTGCGATCTATAGGGGCGAGCGTAGGTTAGTGTCCACGCTACCCTTGGCTCGCCCGCCGAAGCGAACTTGCTAGTAGCGGACAAGCCTTACAGACCGCAGGTCGCAGCGGGGTTACTGTCGAATCATGTTGCGCATTCAGCCATGCCCCTACCGATTCTTCAGCCACATCAGCCAGTAAACCGGCCGGCTCAGCAGCCACAGCAGCAGCATCTTGCCCAGACCATGATGTTTGCGGCAGTAGACCAACATATCGCGGAAGAAAATGCTGGTGGCGAACCAACTGCGCGTTGACGACTTTTCGTGGTGCTTGATGCGCGCCTCCGCCAGAAAGCGCATCGGCTTGCGATGGCGCCGCGCCAAAGCCTCCTCCGGGAAGTAAAGCAGCAAGTCATCATCCAGCCGCATATCGCCGCGCCGCATCATCGCGCAAGAACCGGGGATGACTTCCACATCGCGGTCGCTGTGCCGATCCCAATCCGCGTAGGTTACATGCCTTGCTCGCTCGCGCTTCAGCGTCGGCAGCAGATATCCCAGCAGCGAATAGCTCATCAGCAGATCGCGGAAAGCGGGAATCCGCGCGCAAGTTCGCTGGATCCGGCCATCAGGGTAGGCCATTTGCGCCGTCGCGCCGACATATTCGGGATTCTCGAGCAAGAAGCGGCGCATCAGCGCCGGGGCGTCCGCGGCGACCTCGGTGTCGGGATTGAGCAGCAGCACGAAGTCGGCCTTTGCCGCATCAATGCCGATATTGTTGCCGCCGCAAAACCAGGTGTTGAGCGTCTGCGCCAATAGCGTCACCTCGGGGAACTCGGCGCTCGCCATGTCGGCGCTGCCATCGGAAGAGGCGTTGTCGACAACGATGACTTCGAGATCCAGCCCGGCGCTCGCTCGCAGCGATTGCAGGCAGTTCCGCAGCAACTCGCGCGTATTGTAGCTGACGATGACGACGGACAGGTCGGGCATGATTGGGCTTTCTCGGCGGCTAATACGAACAAGTTAGCACATAGCATAGCAGATGCAAGCCAGCGTATATGCGCGGTGGCGCCTGCGCGATGTCGTAGGGGCGCCCGATAAGGTTTGTCCGCAAAGTAACAGCAATATGCCGCTTCAGGTAGTGTATCGAACTCGGTTGAAATTGTTGCGGTTTGCTTCGAATCCTTGCTCTACTTCCCTCACCCAAAATGATGATGAATTGTAGGGGCGAGCCGGTGGCTCGCCCGAAGCCTTTGTTTTTCTCGATTTAGGGCGAGCCGCCGGCTCGCCCCTACAGCTTCCGCATGCTAGCAACTAAAGGGATTCCGCGACTGATTTGAAATTCAACCGAAATGGATACACTACCCCGCTTCACCCCAACTGGTTTTATCACCGTAACTCAGTTAGCATTGGCTATGACTTCACAGAAGCCAAAGGGGGAAATCATGAAATTCGGAGTCGTATTCCCGCAAACGCAAATCGGCGTTGATCCAACGGTGCTGCGCGATTTCGTTCAAGCGGCCGAAGGCATGGGCTATCATCATTTGCTCGCTTATGACCACGTCTTGGGCGCCAATCCCGATCGGCCCGGCTGGGAGCCGGGAAGGCCCTATAACTACCACGATATGTTCCACGAGCCATTCACCTTGTTCTCCTGGATGGCGGGTTTCACCGAGACGATCGGCTTCATGACCGGCGTCTTGATCCTGCCGCAGCGGCAGACGGCGCTGGTGGCGAAACAGTCGACCCAGCTCGATTTGCTCTCCAGCGGTCGCTTCCGCATGGGCATCGGCATCGGCTGGAATGAGGTCGAGTACAATTCGCTTGGCTACGATTTCAGCACCCGCGGCGCCCGCTGCGAAGAGCAGATCGCGATACTTCGCCAATTGTGGACGCGCGAATTGGTCGATATTGAAGGGCAATTCGAAAGTATTGACGACGCTGGCATCAATCCTTTGCCGGAGCAGCCGATTCCGATCTGGATCGGGGGCTATGCCGATGTCGTCTTGCGCCGGGCCGCGCGATTGAGCGATGGCTATTTGGCGCAGGAGGGGCCGGCGGAAGACGCTAAACCGATGACCGAGGCGTTCTTCGCCTATGCCGACGAAGCGGGCCGCGCCGGGCAGGTGGGCTTGCATACGCGTCTGAGGACGGAGCATAGTCCCGAAAGCGAATGGGAAGCGCTAGTCGCCGGCTGGCAAGCCATCGGCGCCACCGAGCTGGCGGTTTATCCTCACGGCGAGACGCTCGACGATTATCTCGCCCGCCTGCGCCGCTTCAAAGACATGTTCGGCCTTTAGTTGCTGGAATCTTCCCGCAATATTTGACACTTGTGGGCGAGCCACCGGCTGGCCCGTACAGTTCTCCGTAAGGTCGAGCGGTGTTGGGGCGACCAGGCTGGTCGCCCGTCGCGCAACAGAATAATAAGCCCAATGCCTTCAATCATCATCCGGCTCGCCCTGCGTTACATCAGCCGGCGCCTTTTCCAGAGCGCTATGTTCGCCGTCGGCGTCGCGCTCGGCGTCGCCGTCGTTGTCGCCATCGACATCGCCAACGTGTCGGCCAGCCGCGCCTTCACTCTCAGCAGCGAGAGCCTCGTGGGCCGCGCCACCCATCAAATCATCGGCGGACCCAACGGCTTCGACTCCAGTTTGTACGCGCATATTCGCATCGCGCTCGGCATCAAGCGCAGCGCGCCGGTGCTGACCGAGTTTGTGCGCGTCGCCGGCGGCGATCAGGCGCTGCGCCTGCTCGGCGTTGATCCCCTGGCTGAGCCGCCCTTCCGCTCCTATCTGGCTGACGAAAGCGAAGAAGTTGATTACGGCGCTCTCAACCGCCTCATCGCCGAGCCGGGCGCCGTCGTCATCAGCGACGCGCTGGCGGGGCGGATGGGTTTGTCGCTTGAAAGCGAAATACAGATCAGCGCGGGCGGGCGCTTCAGTCCGGCGACTGTGGTTGGCATTTTGACGCCGGCCGACAGCGCCAGCCGCCAAGCCCTGGATGATCTCATCATCTGCGATATCGCCAGCGCGCAAGAGATCGTCGGCTTGAGCGGGCGGCTCAGCCGCATTGATCTCATACTTGAAGACGGCGAAATTGACGCGCTCAGCGCCGCGCTGCCCGCCGGTGTCCAACTGGTTGATGTCAAGGAAGAAAACGCGCTGGACCAAATGATTGCCGCCTTCGAGCTTAACCTGCAGGCGATGAGCTTTCTGGCGCTCGTCGTTGGTCTCTTTCTCATTTACAACACCGTGACTTTCAGCGTGGTGCAGCGGCGCGGCGCGCTCGGCATCATGCGTTCGTTGGGCGCTACTCGCGGCCTCATCTTCCGCTTCATCTTGCTGGAAGCCTTCATTCTCGGCGTCATCGGCGCCGCGCTCGGCTTGGCGCTTGGCATCATTTTCGGGCGCGGCACGGTAGCGCTCGTCTCGCAGACGATCAGCGATCTGTATTTCAGCGTCGACGTCCAGCGAATCAGCGTGCCGCCGCTGACCCTGCTGAAAGGCGCCGTTATCGGCTTGGGCGCCAGTTTGCTGGCGGCTGCCATTCCCTCATTTGACGCTACACGAACGCCACCAGCTGGCGTCATGCGGCGCTCGGATGAAGAAGAGGCCGCCCGTCGTCTGCTGCCCGCTGCCACCGCCGGCGCGATTTTGCTGAACCTGCTGGGGCTGCTCTTGCTGCTGGCGCCCGAAGGATTGGCCTTGAGCTTCGCCGCTTTGATGTGCATCATCGTCGGCGGCGCCCTCTTTACGCCCGTCGCGCTGATTTTGCTGATGCGGCTCTTGCTGCCAGTGGCGGCGGCGCTCTTCGGTGTATTGGGACGGCTGGCGGCGCGCTCCATCACCCGCTCTTTAAGCCGCGCGTCGGTGGCGGTCGCCGCTTTGACCATCGCCGTTAGCGTTATCGTCGGCGTCAGCGTCATGATCGGCAGCTTCCGCGGCGCCGTCGCCGATTGGCTGCGCGCATCGCTGGGCGCCCAGATCTACGTCTCGCCACCGCTCTTCGCCTCCAACAACGCCAGCGTCGATGTCGAAATGCGCGTGAAAGAGATTGCGCTCTCGGCGCCCGGCGTGAAAGCCGTCTCCTCCGCGCGCCATGTAACGGTTATCGCTCCCGACTTCCCCGATTTGCCGCCGGTCAATCTACTGGCCAGCGATTTTGATATCGCCGGCGACAATCGCAGCTTCAAATGGAGCAGCGTCTCTGTCGCTGAACATCAGGCGGCGCTCGATGAAGGGCTGGTGATGGTCAGCGAGTCCTTCGCCTTCCGCCGCGGCCTCGACGAAAGCAACAATCGTATTACCCTGAACACCGATCGCGGTCCGCGAGAATTTGAGGTATTCGGCATCTATTATGACTACAGCACCGACCAGGGCGTAGTCTATATGGCGCGCTCGGTTTATGATCGCTACTTTGACGATCCTTTCATCAGCTCGCTCGGCGTGTTCACCGAGGCGGAAGCCGATATCGGCGCCGTCATCGCCGAACTGCGGGCGCGGCTGGTCGATTTTGATCTGCTGGCGCAGGACAACGCCAGCCTGCGGGCGGGCGCGCTCGAAGTCTTCGACCGCACCTTCGCCATCACCGTCGCCTTGCGCCTGCTCACGACCTTGGTCGCCTTCATCGGCATTCTTTCGGCGCTGATGGCGCTGCAATTGGAACATGCGCGCGAATACGGCGTCATGCGCGCCTCCGGCATGACCGCGCCCCAGCTGACCGGATACGCCATCATCCAAACTGGGCTGATGGGCTTGGTCGCCGGATTGTTGGCTTTGCCGATCGGCGTCGTGACATCGCTCGTATTAACCCACGTGATCAACCAGCGATCCTTCGGCTGGACGATGGGATTCAGCCTGCAGCCGTCGGTCTTTGTTGAGGCGCTGCTGGTGGCGCTGGCCGCGGCGCTGCTGGCCGGCGCCTATCCCGCCTTTTTCCTGGGACGGCTCAAACCAGCAGACGCCCTGCGCAGCGAGTAAAGGGTCATCAGCCACAGGCAACCGTGGCAAGTTGTCGCATTTTCACCACCGAGTAAAAGAGGAAACACAGAGGGCACTGAGGCTGATTCTCAATGTAGAATTGGCCGTACTAACGTGCTGTAGGGGCTTGCCTTGGCAAGCCCGCTCGGTGTACTCGGTGGTAGAGTTTCACAACTTACCTGCACAAAAGAAGGAGGCGTTGACTTGAAGGGTCTTCCAAATGAGTGGCTGCTAGACGGATTGGAGCATTCCTGCCAGACGTTGGAGCACATCCTGGTGGACGTCAGCCAAGAGCAGGCGCAGGTGATCAGGGACGGCGATGAGGGCTGGAGCGTACTCGAGATCCTCTGCCATCTGCGCGATTATCAAGCGATCTTCGCCGAGCGCATCCGGCGCATCCTCGACGAAGACTCGCCGATCTTCATGCCCTACGACGAAGGCGCGCGGCTGGGGTTGGTGGTCGAAAATGATTACGCCAATCAGGATTTGCGCGCCGTCTTCGCCGACTATGCCGCGACGCGCCGCCAAATGATTGACCTGCTGGCTTCCCTTGACGAGGACCAGTGGCGGCGTGAAGGTCGCTTCGCTGTCGATGATGTGGTTGACCTGACCATGCCGGTCGTGCACACGCTGCTGCACGATGCCGACCACAGCGAGCAAATCGCGCGCATCCTCAGAGGCTAACGAGTTGAATGCGGGCGCGCCTTGGGTCGTCTCTACATTTTTCGTTGGCGGGCGGGCGACATGATATGTCGCCCCTACAAGGCTTGTTCGCTACTTGTTGGCTCGCTTCCGACGCTGCGCAGTGCAAAGGCGTACAAAGGCTTCACCACAGAGGAATCGAGGAAACACAGAGGGGCGCGTAGACACAGCCCTACGGCACAGAGGGATGAACGTTTGTAACTCAATCGACGTTGCAGGGGCGTCCGGCGGTCAGTGTCTGCACGGCCTAGGCGCGGCGGCCAAACTACGGCTTACGCTGTCAGATGCCCGTAGACCTTGCCCCAAATATGGCGTGTGTACGGGCGAGCGATCTGCAGTGTCGGCGGTCAGTGTCTACGCGACCTACGCGCAGCGGTGGCTCGCCCCCGCAGAATACTGTTTCAATTTCCGTTGATTTGAATTGACACAGTAGCGGACAAGCCGTACAGATTGTATTGGCAAGCGGGCGACCCCGCTTTGACCTGCCGGCGATTTATGGCAAGATAGACGCATGAAAGCTCTCATCACCGGCGCCACCGGCTTCGTCGGCTCGCATCTCACGCGCCTGCTCATTGAATCGGGTTATGACGCGCGCGTTCTCTACCGCTCGGAAAAGAAACTTGCCGTGCTCGCTGGTTTGGAATTGGAAACCATCGCTGGCGACCTGGACGATATCGCCGCCCTGGAAGAAGCCTGCGCTGGCTGCGATGTCGTCTTCCACGTCGCGGCCAAAGCCGATTATTGGAAAGACGATGACCGCGACGACCTCTGGCGCATCAATGTCGAGGGCACGCGCAATCTGCTGACCGCCGCGCAATCCGCTGGCGTCCGGCGCGTCATTTTCACCAGCAGCGCCTCGACAATCGGCATCCGCCCGGGGACGGCGCCGGCCGATGAAAGCGACAACTTTAGTCTGGCGCCGGAGCGCTTCTTATACGCCTGGAGCAAGGTCAATGCGGAGGAAATCGCCGCTGAGTTTGTCGCTGCGGGCATGGATATCGTGACGCTAAACCCGACGGTCATCATCGGTCCCGGCGACCTAAACGCCATCTCTGGCAGCTTCATTTTGGAGACGGCGCGTTTCCAATGGCTGACACCGATGTCCTCGGGTGGATTGGCCGCCATTGATGTGCGCGATGTGGCGCGCGCGCACCTGGCTGCCGTCGAGCGCGGACGCCGCGGCGAGCGCTATATTCTCAACTGCGCCAATATGTCCTATCGCGAGTGGTTTCGCCTGATCGCGGCCGCCTGTGGCGTGACGCCGCCGGTATTCGCCATGTCCGATTGGCTGCTGGAACCGACGGCGCGCTGTATTGAGCTGCTGCGGGCGCTGGGCTTGCGGACGCCAATGGACGCGGATCAGACGCGGCTGGGTAGCGCCCACATCTACTTTGATGCGGGCAAGGCGCGGCGCGAACTTGGCGCTCCCCAAATCGACATCCCGACCAGCTTACGGGATACCTATGACTGGTACGAGGGCAACGGCTACATCAAGCGCGAATGGCTGACGCGATTGATCGGCTTGCTTTAGTTCAATTCTGCGTGCATTGTAGGGGCGACCCTTGGGTCGCCCGCCGAAACTGCCGACCATGCAAATGACTTTGTGATTCGTTAGGGGCAAAAAACTGGATGAGTTGCATGGGCACTACATAGGAATGTAGCCGCTTTTTGGCGGCTGCTTGTTGCAGCAGGCTACTTAGATTGTGTGGTATCGGGTGGTGGTTTTCCAGTGCGGAGAAAGTATTTGAGCCAGCCTAGATCATTCTTTGCAACTGCCATATCTGTCTTTAGACTGGCTGAGTCTGTTTTCAGTACCGAAACGTCAGATTTTAGAGTAGCAACATCTGCTGTGACCGCTGTCATGCTTTTCTTTAGGCTGGCTGAGTCTGTTTTCAGTACCGAAACGTCAGATTTTAGAGTAGCAACATCTGCTGTGACCGCTGTCATGCTTTTCTTTAGGCTGGCTGAGTCTGTTTTCAGTACCGAAACGTCAGATTTTAGAGTAGCAACATCTGCTGTGACCGCTGTCATGCTTTTCTTTAGGCTGGCTGAGTCTGTTTTCAGTACCGAAACGTCAGTCTTTAGAGTAGCAACATCTGCTGTGACTGTTGTCATGCTTTTCTTTAGGCTGGCTGAGTCTGTTTTCAGTACCGAAACGTCAGTCTTTAGAGTAGCAACATCTGCTGTGACCACTGTCATGCTTGTTTCGAGGCGATTCAGTCGTCCATTGATTTCTTTGTGCGCGTTTGCTGACGCTCGCCAGACTCCGAGGAAACCGCCGATAATAGGAATAGCAAGCCCGATGACAATTCCAAGGGCTTCACCTAGTCCAATTACGATTTGCGTATTGGGCATGACAGGTCTTTCTGTTCCATGACGAAACTCATGCCGAGTACATAGAAGTAAACCAACTATATCACATGCGAAGCAAACTTAAACAAGCGATATCATTCTTGCAAAAATAACAAGCCCAGTGCGCGAGCGGGCGGGTCATAGGCTGCTAGTGCGGGCGATAGGGCAGGTCATCCATGTCGCCGACGAACTCCGGCAAATTGCGCTGCCCCAGCATCTGCCGCGCCGCGTGCGCCTCGCCCAGATGATACCAGTAATGATAGATCACGCGCTGCAACATGGTCCCGATCGATTCGTCCAGCGCCTCGCCCTTCCATTGCAGATGCTCACCCAGCTTGTCCGTCGTCAGCGTATCGAGGAAGATATCAGCCTTGGCTGTCACTTCGCGCCAAGCCGCCCACATATCGTCCAGCTTCGGCGTCGACGGCGGGCTGCCGTAAGAGCAGATCTTGCGCAATTCCGGCTGAATCACTTTTCCCTGACCGAGAAAGACAAAGATTCGATTTTCGTGATCGGCCAGATGTCCGATCGTCCAACTGATGCAGTTCATCTGCCCGTGCCGCGCGTAGGCGTCTTGCCGGCTCAATCCATCCAGGCAGCGCAAGAATTCGCCGCGCGTGAATCGCAGCTGCTCCACCAGCGGATGCGCCATAGGTCACTTCCTTCCTTGCAGTCTTCAGGACCTATCGACAAATGATAGGACGCGGTCGCTGTTATTCAAGTGACGTGTCGCATAAACCGGCCGCGGCGGTCAGCAGCAGCTTTCCCTTTGCAATGGCAGCGAAAGGGCGCCGCCTTCCGCTATCGGTATCGCGTCGATGGCGAGCAGCCCCGCCCCGGCCGGCGCGCAGCAGGCGAGCTCGTCGGCGAAATCGGTGACGCAGACGCCGGTTTCGGGCAGGTTCAGCTGCACTGCGCGCGCCGCTTCCCAATCGCCACCGAGCGCCGCGGCAATGGAGCGAACCTGTTCGTAGCCAGTCGCGGTCAGAAAGGTCGGCGCCCGTCCATAGCTCTTCATACCGACGATGTAGAAGTCCTTCTCCGGCTGCCGCAGCTCCGCTTCGCCATGGGGCCGGACGGTACCGCAACTATGCAGATTGGGGTCAATAAGCGGCGCCAGGCTGCGGGTGGCTTCGACAGCGGGATCCAGATCCAGCCGCAATTCGCGCAGCATCTCCAGTTCCGGTCGCGCGCCCGCGCAGACGATGACTTCGTCGACGCTATACTCTCGCGCATCGCCATTCAGGTCGCCGCGCAGGCGCAGCTCCGCGCCGGTGTCCGCCACTTCCGTGACGGAGAATGGCGCCACGATCCGCAGCGCGCCGGCATCAACCGCCGCCTTGATCCGCAGCCCCAGCTGTCCACGCGCGGGCAAGGCATCGGCCTCGCCTCCGCCATATACTTTTCGCAGATTGTCGCTGCGCATGACCCAGATAATTTCTGTTCGCGGGTGTTCATTCCGCAATGCGATGAGGTCGAGCAGAACATTGATCGCGGAATGGCCGCTGCCAACCACCATCACGCGTTTGTCGGCGAAGCGGCATTGCTCATTTCCCAGCACATCGGGAATGCCATAAACCAGCCGCTGGCGCAGCGCCGCCTCGCCAATGGCAGGCGCGCCGTTCGCCCCCAGCGGATTTGGATTGTGCCAGGCGCCCGACGCGTCGATGACCGCGCGCGCCTCGACGAGTTCTTCCAATCCGTCGTAGATTACATGCAGTTGGAAAGGCGCCGTCTCACGGCTGCCGTCCTTCTGTTTGTCGTGATTGCGGCGGCTGACATGCGCGACGCGCGTTGCGCTGCGGATGATTGCGCGCATCGCCGGCAGCTCAGCCAGCGGCTGCAGATAGCGCTCGACAAATTCGGCGCCGGTGGGCAGCTCAGGGGCCGGCGGCATCAGCCATCCCGCGCGCTCCAGCAAGCGGACGCTCGCCGCATCGACGTTGAATTCCCAAGGCGAAAACATGCGCGCGTGGCCCCAGTCGAGCACATTTGCGCCGACTCGGTCGCCCGCTTCAAAGAGGATTGGCCGCTGGCCGCGCTCAAGCAGATGCGCCGCCGCCGCCAGCCCAACCGGTCCGCCGCCGATAATCGCCACTGGCAACTCGGTCATAGGGTCGTCCTCCTTGATTTACGATTGCGCGCCCTCAATTGGCTTTTAGATGAGTTTGCCCGCCCGATGTCTTACTTGCGCCGCCGAGTTCTTCGAGGCGATCAGCAAAGTTTCTCTCGGTGTACTCGGTGGCAGTCTTTCTAATAGCCCAGCTTCAGCGCCACTTCTTCCAAGTGATCCGTTGGACCAATCAGCGTAAGCTCATCATCAACATGCAAATTGGTATAGCCATGCGGCACAATCGAATGCCCGCGCCGCACAATCGCCATCACCAGCACATCATCGGGCAGGATCAATTCGCGCAAGTGCAAACCATCGACGCTGGGGTCGGTGATCGTCACCTGTATCACATCGTGATCGGGGTCGTCTTCGAAGACCATCGCCGCCAATTGCGGCGCGCGCACGAAGTTGTCCAGCAGATGCACCATCGCATTCGCCGGATCCAGCACATGCACGCCCAATTCGCGGAACTGCTCCACCAGATTGAAGGTATTCAGCCGCGCGATCTGCCGCGTGATGCCGAAGTCTTCGTAGAAGATCTGGCAGAGTTTGAGGCTGTCGTCATCGTCCGGCAGCAGCGTAACCGCCACTTCGGTCTTGGGCTCGATGATCTCCCGCACGCGCTCGGCAGAAATATCCGACAGCCAATGCTCATGCCGCAAGCCGTCGGATGCCGTCAGCTGCGACACATGCGATTGATCAATATCAAGCAGCTTGACGCGCCAGCCATGCGCCAGCAACCGCTCCGCTAGTTGGCGCGACTGATACTCAATGCCGACAATGACGACATCCAAGACCTCGTCATCGGCGATCTCTTTGGGCAGGTGCGATTCGCCGACCAGCCGAATGGCGAATTTGAAAAAGGGCGGACCCGCAAGCTGGCTGAGCACGATCGCCGCCACCATCAGCGTGGCGAACTCATTGCCCAGCTGGGGGAACTCTATCGCCACTTCCTTCGCCAAACCAAGGCCGACGCCGGCTTGCGTGATATAAGCCATCCAGGTCAGGCGATTGAAGCGCGCCGGATCGCCGGCGAGCGACCCGCCGATATAACCGCCGATGAAGAGCGCCAGCAACCGCACGGCGAACAAGACCAGCGTAATCGGCAAGAGCGCCCCCAGCACGCTCAAATCCAGCGCTTGACCAATGAGCGTGAAAAAGATGACGAAGATTGGCATCTCGACCCGATGCAGCAGGTGACGCAGTTCGCTGCGATAAGGACTGCGATTGGTCAGCCAGAAGCTGGCCGCCATACAAATCAGCAAAGGCTCAAACAGCAATTCAACCGGGAGATTCTCGTGGCTGAAACTCCGGATTTCGCCCGAGACGGCAAAGACCAGGTAGCCAATCAACAGGATGAGCGGGATCTTCACCCAATCTTCCCAATGATTGCGCAGGATCAGCGACATTAACTGCGCTACCAGGATGCCGAAGCCGATTGACGCCAGGATCTCGAAGGCTACCAAAAGAATGAAACCGAGGTCGAACAGGTGGCCCGTCAGCAGGGTGGCCGCGACCGATGTGCTAAAAGCAAAAAGCACGACGATGACCACATCCTTCACCAGCGTCACGCCCAGTACGCCCTTGGTAAAGGGACCGCGAGCGCGCATCTCGTTGATGATCGCGATGGCGGACGAGGGCGAGCGCGCCGCCAGGATCGTGCTCGCCAGCAGCGCCACCGACGCCCGGCCCATAGTCGACATCCCTTGCATAAAGGGGATGTAATCCGCCAGCAAGAATACCGCGGCGCCACAGAAGACATAGATGGAGGCGATTTGCGTCAAAGTGTTCCAGCCGATGCTGCGGTAGCGGCCACGCAGCTCATCAAGCGCCATCTCGCTGCCGGCCGCGAAGGCGATGAAGGCCAGCGACACCTCATCGAGGAAGCGCAGCGCCTCGACATGCGCAACGTCCATGAATTGCAGGATGAAGGGACCAGCCAGAATGCCGGACAGCAGATAGCCGCTGATCAGGGGCAGATGGAAGCGCGTCGCCAACTGCCCGATTTGAAATGCGGCAAACGTGATAAAGGCGAAACTAACCAGGGAAAACGCCAGCAGACCGTAATCCAAATTCCGATTCCTGAATGAATGAGAGTGGATAATGCGCTTCGGAAATTGCGGCTATTTTAGCAACTTCAGTTCGGCTGTATAGTCTGTAAAGCGAGTGGGCGGGCCGCGGGACTATCGGGCGGGGGAAGAGGCGTTCTGCCGCCTCTCCAAATCGGCCGCCAGCCGCCCCATGAGGGTAACGGTTTGCCGTAAATCGGAGGGCGTGGTGCGCGGATTGTTCGTGACCAGGCGCATGACTGGCCTACCGAGCAGCATGGTGCTCGAAGCGAAGGCGAAGCTATTCGCGGCCATGGCGCCGGGCAATGCGTCGGTGACGGCATCGGCGAGCCGGTCGTCGCTGTTGCTCGGCTTGTAACGAAAGGTCACAATCGCCATTTGCGCCGAAGTGACGATCTCCCATTGTCCCGCGTCCCGCAAGAGCGATTCCGCCAATTCCGCCAGCTTGAATCCTCGTTCAACCGCCTGCCGCATTGCGCGAAGGCCAAACACTTTCAGGCTCATCCAGAATTTCAAGGCGCGGAAATAGCGCGTCAATTGAATGCCTTGATACATGTAGTTCATCTCTTCGCCGACCTCTTGCTTGCTGTGATCCTCGGCGTCAGACAGGAAATGCGCGCTATCCTTGAAGGTCTCGCCCAGCCAATGACGATCCCGCACCAGCAAGGCGCTGCATTCTACCGGTTGAAACATCCATTTATGCGCGTCCCAGGTCAATGTATGCGCGCGGTCTATGCCAGCCAACTCCATTTTTCGATGCTCGGTCAGGCAGGCGGATGTGCCGTAGGCGCCATCGACATGCAGCCAAAGACTCTCGCGCTCACAAAGATCCGCCAAGGCGTTCAGCGGGTCCACCGCCCCCGTATTGGTCGTGCCCGCAGTCGCCGCAATGCAAAACGGGCGCTTTCCCGCCGCTCGATCCTCGGCAATCGCCGCTTCAAGATCCGCTACCGGCAGGCGGAAATCCTTGTCGGCATGGATTTCGCGCAGTTGCTCCGGCGCGAAACCGAGGATGCGCAAGCCGCGAGAGATGACGAAGTGCGCCTGATCCGAGCAGTAAATGACGGCATCTCGCATGTCGCCCTTCAAGAGGACCTCCCGCGCCACCGCCAAGCCCGTCAGGTTCGCGACAGCGCCCCCGCTAACAAACAGTCCGCCCGCCCCTGCCGGCATGCCGACGAGTTGGAGCAGCCAGCCAATGGTCAGCCTTTCAACTTGCGCGGCGCCTGTCCCCAGTGGATACAGGGCGTTAAAGATGTTGTAGCCGGACGCAAGCGTATCGGCCATGGCGCCGACGAAATTGCTGGATGACGGAATATAAGCGAAGAAGCGCGGATGATCGAGGTGGTCGATTGTCGATAGCACTTGCCGCTCGAACTGTTCCAGCACGTCTTCCCATGACGATCCGCGCTCTGGCAGCGGCTCGCTCAAGATTTCATCAAAGGTCACATGATCCAGCGCTCTTGTCACCGGAAACTGAGCTTGCGCGCCATTATAATCCACCAGCATATCGATGATGCGGTAGCCCATCTCGCGCATCTCTTCGGCGCTGAGCTTGATCTGATCGCGGGGATTAACATCGCGCATACGGAATCCTGTTTTATGAAACCTGGAACAACCGACAGTTTACATCGCGCGGACTGGGGGAGCAAATCGGCTGCGGCAGCGCCAGTGTATCGAACTCGGTGGAAATTGTTGCGGTTTGCTTCGAATCCTTGCTCTACTTCCCTCACCCA
>JAPOYT010000172.1:12283-30055 GCA_026706445.1 Chloroflexota bacterium | reverse complement strand
GCGAACCATAATGGAACGTTGCTTGCCTCGGCCACCAACCGCTGCGAGGCTGTTACGGCGAGAGCTCGTGTCTCGACATCAGCAAGGGCGCCCGCTAAGGTCCCCAAAGGCGCTTGCGCCTCCCAGACCGCGCCTAATGCCAAACCCACACCATACGGCAACACGTTTATGGGAGCGGCAGTGTCGATAATTCCATTTACCTGCACAGTTCGGCTGCCGCTTGAAAGTTCGAGAGAAAAACGCGGCATCAGGCTGCCTGGAACTGATTGCAAGGAGCTGAAAGAAAATTGCGCCATTACTCGATACTTGATACGCTCTTTGACTTTTCCTCTTCCATCAATTCCATGAGATTCGCAGCTATCTCATAGTTGCCGCGAATTCCCATAGGGTCAAAGGCATATTTTGACATCGTCGGATCGCTCAGCAGCAGCCGCAGCAATTCCAGCTTATCATCTTCGTCGAGAGCCAAGACTTCGTCCTGCAGTTCCTTCGAAAGCATTTTTCGCCTCCTGGCGTCTGCCGTCAGGGAGACTATTGTAGCGGAATTTGCCCACCTGCCGCGATAGGAATTCTCATCCGCGCTGTTATCCACGACGCGCTCAGGCTATCCGGCGGATTTGCGTCGCGCTAAAGTCCCGCGGAAGCTGCCAATTATGGTTGGTCTGCACATGCGCTTCTCATGCGGGCCGCAACCTCAGAGCAGCATCTCGCGCCGGCGCGCCAGCTCGGCGATCACAACGCGGTCGGTTTTGCCGAAGCTGTAATCAGGAAGCTGCGCTTCGGTGACCCAAGCCCAGTCCATAACGCCAATCGTTTGCGGCTCGTTATGTGGCGGCAGCGCACCAAGGTAGCGGCAGTCGAATGCGTGCAGCGTGATCTTGAAATGGGTGAAGGCGTGGTCGACCACGGCGAAAAGCGCGCCGACTTCGACAGCGATGGCCAGTTCTTCGCGCAGTTCGCGCTTGAGGCAATCGATGAGCGGCTCGCCCGCTTCGACCTTGCCGCCGGGGAATTCCCACAAGCCGCCTAGCAGACCGTCCAGCGGACGGCGCGCGATGAGCAGACTTTCCCGCTCGTCGCGTATCAAGCCGGCGGTGACATCGTAGTGTGGCGTCGGGGACCGTTGGGATCGTACCGGTCGCGCGTTTTGGGTTCCCGCTTTCCAGGCGCGGCAGTGCGATTGAATCGGGCAGCGCGCGCAAAGGGGATTGCGCGGGCGGCAGACCTGCTGACCCAGCTCCATCAGCGCCTGGTTGTAATCGCCGGGGGCATGGGCGGGCAGCCAATATTCCGCGACCCGCCAAAGTTTGTTCCGCGTCGCCGGCTGGGTGATGTCGTCTTCAAAGTTTAGCAGGCGCGCGAACAGGCGCATCACGTTGCCATCAAGCACGGGGGCGGCGATGCCGAATGCGATGCTGGCGATAGCACCGGCGGTATAATTCCCGATGCCGGGGAGTTTCAGCAGCGTCTCGACGTCGGCCGGCAAGGCGCCGCCGTATTCGTCCATGACGATCTGCGCGGCGCGGTGCAGGTTACGGGCGCGGCTGTAATAGCCCAAGCCCTCCCATAGCTTCAGCACCTCAGCCAAGGGCGCGGCCGCCAAGGACTCAATGGTGGGGAAGGCTTGGACGAAACGGCGGTAATAGGGGATGACCGTTTCCACCCGAGTCTGTTGCAGCATGATCTCGGAGAGCCAGGTATGGTAGGCCTTCGGGTCGCGGCGCCAGGGCCGGTCGGCGCGGTGATCGCGGTACCAGTTCAGCAGTTTTTCGGCGAAGGGAGCGGCCATCGCTCAAAGCAGGGTAAGGGCGTGGCGATAGACGTCGAGCGCCGCATCCAGATGACCCTGGCGCATTAGGGCGTCGCCCAAAACCCGATGCACCGAGGGATTGCGGCGGAATCCATCGCGGGCGATCAAACCGCGCATGTCGCTGATCACCCATTCGAGTCCGGCGTTTGTGCGCAGCAGGGTCTCGTAATCGGTCAGCGCCTCGCGCAGGTCATCGGCTTCGACCTTGCCGCGCGCGGAGTAGATGGCGGCGGCCAGTCCCGGCGGTGGCGGCTTTGAAGGCGCGGCAAATTGATCCAAGGCGGGGGCGGTGGCGGGTTCGGGGGCGCCCTCGCCGGTTGCGGAAATCGCGCGTAAACGGCCGCTGTACCAGGCTTCCAGGTCAACCCGCCCTTCGTGCAGCATGTATGCTTGGGTCAGGCTGTCATCGGCGCCTGCGGTTGCCTCCGGCTGCTCGACGGCGGTATCCACCGGGACCGAGCGCGCTTCATCGGTGGTCGCGCGTTCGATGTTCTCGGGCACGGGCGCCATCGACTGGGTGCTATATTCCTCGCTTTCGCGATCCTGCATGCCCATAATCGACTGGAGCACTTTCTGCGTTTCGCCACTGCGCCGAGAATAGAGGCTTTCATCTTCCAGGTCGTCCAACTGCTCATCATCTTCGTAGGCATCATCAAAGTCGTCGCCGTAGTCCGCGTCAGGGGAAGCTGCTTTGTCTTTGTCCTGCGGCTCGTTGGCGGTGACTGGGAGGCGCGGACCGGCTGGTCTAGCGCCTAGATTATCGAGCCATTCGAGCGGATCTTCTTTCGCCCCTTGCGCGAGCAACTCGTCGAGGTTTTCAGGCGGCGCCGCCGGCTGTCGATAATCGATGATGTCCGGCAGCTCTTCTTCGCTCTCGGCGGCGCTGATTTCGGCCAGCCAGGCCATGGCCGCGGCGTCGAGGGGACCGCTTTCTCGCGTTTCAAAGCGCGCGAGATGATCCAGCGCCTCCTCGTCGGCATCGGCGAATTCGTCGTCTTCGGCGCCGTCGCCCTTAGCGGCGGTCGCCTGAGAATCTTTCACTGACGGCGCGTCGTCCAGCAAGGGCGCCCATGCCTCAGCCGATTCGGCAGCGGGAGCTTCCGCCGAGTTCCGCCCAGCGGCGTCAGGGGCACCATGATTGCTTTCGCTGGCGGCGCCACCCTGCATATTCGTCAGCTCTTCCAGCCATTCGATCAATTCTTCTTGCGACATTGAGTCGAAATCGGGCAATTCGGGGTCTTCAAACATGTTCACGGCAATTCCAAGATAGTCGTGCGAAACAGCGATCCGCAATGGATGGCGCGGGCAAACCCCATCCGCCGGCCCCTTCCCCAGCAAGCTATGGAAGGGGAGCAAAATGCAGTGGGACGCAACGTATGTTGCGCGGCTGTCTACATATTGCGCGCAAGAGCCTCCGGTTGCGGAGCGCAGTTAATGTATTGGAGCGGACACAGATTATAGCGTCGTTTTGCCGCCCGCGCGATCACGATTGGGGTCATCGGCGTCGCGATTATCGCCCTCCAAGCCATCAAACTTGAGCCAAGTCGGGGGCGCCTCCGCTTCCTGATCAGCGCCAGCGACCAGGTTATCACCCAAGCCGATGTCGTCGAAGTCGAATTCTCCGCCCGAGTCCAAGTTTTCCGCGATCGGCCTTTCAAAGTCAAAGTCGTCGTCATCCACGCCGATGGCGGCGAAATCCACCTTATCGGCATCCTCGTCCAGCGTGATCGCAATGGTCTTCTCCGTCGGCGATTCCAGGTCGAAGTAATCGTCCCAATCGAGCCCGACGAGGCTCAGCTTCTGTGTATCTTCATCGAGGCTGATCACATCAAGCTGATCCGTTGGCGTGTCAAAACTAAAGTAATCATCAAAGGTGAGATCGTCGAGTTCGAGCGCCTCGATGTTTTCGTCCAGGCTGAGGGCTTTCACGGCGGTCATGATGCCCTCGCCCGCCCCGCCGGCGCGCTCATTCATCATCTTCAGCCAGAGGGGTGGATTGGTAAAGCGGAAGTAGGGCGTCACTTCCCCATCGTCGGGGTCGACCGCTTCCATTTGCCCGGTCTCTTCGTCGACGAGGTCGCTGACCCAGGCGAACTCTTTGCCTGGCGCTGACATCGGGCGCGCATATTCGTCCGCGTCGTTGGCGGCGGCATCGTTTTCGCGATCCAAGCCCGGCACTACGGCGTTCAGCCAATCGGGCGCGCCTTCGCTGGCGCCTGCGCTATCTACGAAGTCGGCCAGCTGATCAGGATCATCCAAACCCCAGGCGCGCGCGCGTTCCTCCGCCGATGAGTCGGTGGCGGCCGCAGCCGGCGCCGAGAGAATGCCCAGTTCCTCGTCGTTCAGTTCGTTGGGATCGCCGCGCAGCCAATCGACATAGGGGTCGTCATCGTCATCATCGTCCAGTTCGGCGCCCCAGCCTTCAATCAACTCGGCATTGCGCTGATTGGCGTCCTGCTCGTCGCTCGCCCGCAAAAGCGAATCGCCTCTGGGCGCTTCGCCATCATCCAACCAGGAGGCGCCGCGCGGCGCGCCCAGCATTACGTCTTCGATATCCAGGAAGCGTTCGTCGGCCTCAGCGCCCGCGTCATCGGGCTCGGCGGCGAGCCAGTCTTCAATGTCGCTCAGATGCAAGGGCTCGGTGTCGGAATCGAGGCTGAGCAGCTTCTGCAGTTGATCGTCGTCGGCGAAAACGTCCAGGTCGCCGTCGGGCCGATCCATGACTTCCCGCATCGCCGCAGACAACCAGGGCGCGCCACCTTCTTCCTCTTGCCCCGCCTTCACCCATTCGCGCTCAAAGTCGTCCAGGTATTCCTGCGATTCGTCATCGCCTTCCAGCGCCAGGCTTTCCCCCTGGATATCAGCCATCCAGTCGCCGTTCTCGTCGGCGGAGTCCAACTGCTCCAGCAGGTCGGCCAGATCGCCATCCAATTCGGCGCGAATGTCGTCGGCTTGAGTCGTTTCGGCAGCCGCTTCCGGCGCGCCAGCCTGGGCGGCAAATTTGACCAGGTCATTGCTTTCGTCGAAGAGTTGCGGTTTTTCATCGGCGTCCGCTGCGCTAGCGGTCTCGTCGATGAAGCCCTGCTCTTCCATCGTATTCAGTATCGCAGCCGCCTCGTCTTCGGCCGGCAGCGCCTCGCTAACTTCAGCCACCGGTTCGCCGATAACCAGTTCGCTGAACAACTGCTCGATTTGCTCGTCGGAGAGCAGATCATCGAGGTCAGCGGTGACGTCTTTGTCATCAGGCGCCTGTTCACTTCCGTCAATCCCGAGCAGCGCGCCCAATCCGCCGCTTTCTTCGGCGGTCTCGGCGTCATCGCTGTCGGTCTCGCCCAGGTTGTCCAGCCATTCGGGATTGACAATTTCGCGCTCGCGCTGGGCGGAGGCGCTGTAGTCGAGACGGTCCATCATCAGCAGATTTTCCGCCGCTTCTTCGCCGGTTGCCATTTGGCTAGCGAGGTAGGGGTCAAGGTCTTCAATGCGTTTGAGATAAAGCTGGGCATCGGAGGGGCGCTGCTCCGCGAGCCAGAGCTCGGTCATAATTCGATTGGCTTCAATCACGTATGGGAGCCGCTCGAGGATATCGAGGGCGGTTTCGGCGGCGTCCATGCGCTGCCCATCGAGCCAAAGCGCGCGCGCGCGCAGCAGCTGCAAATCGACGCGATTGGGGCTGCGCTCGAGCGCGGTCGCCAGGGTAGATAGGGCCTCGGTCAGCAGATTGCCGCGGATGTGCTGCTGCGCCAGGGCGGCAGTGGTCAGCTGCAGGCGATCGATCTCTTCATTCCGATGGGCGCGATAGAGCTCGCGAATCAGCGCGATCGACTCTTGATCGCCCGGCATTTGGTCGAGCGCCCGTTCGGCGTGCCAGATGGCGCGGTCATAGTTGCCAAGATGCTGGAACGCGCGCGCAAGCTGGGAATGGGTATTGTAGTCCTGCGGCTGCGCGCCGAGCGCCCGGCCAAGGACATCGGTCGCTTCGTCCCAGCGGCCGGACGCGACCAGCGCGTCGCCCAACTGCTGATAAGCGCGCAGATTTTTGGGCTGGGACTTGAGAATGTGGCGGGCGTGGGCGATGACTTCATCGCACTTCTGTTCGCGCAGCAGGTAGTCGAGTTCGTCCTGATACGCGCGTAAGCTGATTTCTGTCATTTGGGTCCTGCTCGTTTTGTTCAATAGGCAAATTTGCTAGCAGTATAGCATGGTTGGCTTGAGGGCGTGCGCCTCCAAGCAGCAGTCTGCTCATGTCGGCTGCATCAGCGATAGGCCGATATGCCTTCCTCGAACTCAGCGATGTCGCCATCACGCAGAGCATAGAGCGCCTGAATCAGCGCGTAGTTGCTTTGGTAGAATTTCTCATAATCGCCGCACTGCCGCTATCGACAGGGTACCACTCTCATCGGACACCGCGATACAGCGACTATCCGGTGACCAAGCCAGGCTGGCAATCGGCGCTTTGAAGACTGCATCCGCCAGCATCACGGCTTTCTTCTTCTTAACTCTCCAGATCGCCAGCAGACCATCATTGCCGCCCGACGCCAGCAACATGCCATGTGGCTGAAACTTGAGATGCTTGATGAGGCGCTGATGGCCTTCTAACATCATCGGCCGAGTGTTTTCCGAACCTTTTGCCGGAACAATCCCAGATCACAATCTGAGTACCGCCACCGGTCGCCAAATAGCGATTATTGAAGCTCCATGCCAGTTCCAGCACCTTCGTTTCGTAGCCCCACATCTGCAGATCCTTGCCGGTAGCGGTGATCCAGAAATGCACCGTCGAGTCCTGGTCGCCAGTGGCAATGTATTTGCCATCGGGGCTCCATTCCAAGGTGAGCGTCGAACCCTGCCATTCGAAACGGCGCAGTGGTTCCGCCTCATTTGGGTCATACAGCACAACGCCATTGTAGGCGGAGATGGCGAACTGTTTGCCGTCATGGCGCCACTTAATGTCCGTAATTGTGCTGTTCGCATCGGGATATTCGCGGACCAATGCCCCGCTGCTGTTCCACAGTCGCAGTTTGCGCCCGGCGGCTGACACCAGCCAACCGTCCACCGGGCTGAAAGCGACGCGCTCCACCCAGCTCGCGCCGCCCGCCATTTCAGATCGCTGCGTTCCTGTCTCGGCATCCCAAACCCGTACCTTGCCGTCTTGCCCGACGCTAGCGAGGAGGCGGCTGTCCTTGTGCCAGGAAATTGCCATTGTATCGACGGCGTGACCAGGCAGCCTTTGCTGAAGCGCGCCATCGGCGCCATTGAAGAGCGTGATTGGGCCAGACAGCCCCGCAACCGCCAATGTGTTTCCATCCGGCGACCAGGCCAGCCCAATCGGATGATCGTCAATGTTGGTGCGCCAAATTGCCTTGAGCGATGGCTGCGCGCGTTTGGGCTTGCGCTTGCGCTGCATCATGACGCGAGACATTGGCGGAAGCCGTTCTCCAGCGCAGCCCGATCCAGGTTGCGCCCGATAAAGATCATTTTGTTTTGGCGCAGTTCATTTCCCCAAGGGCGATTAGGGCGGCCGTCAAAGAGCATGTGCACCCCCTGAAATACGTAGCGCTCATCCCAACCGCGCACGCTCAACACGCCTTTCATACGGAAGATGTCCTGTCCTTGTTCGCGCAGGAGCTGGCTGAGCCAGTCATTGAGCTTTTCCAACTGGAGCTCGCCGGGGAGAGTGATGCCAACGGAAGTCACTTCTTCGTCGTGTTCATGATCGGGCTTGTACTCACGGGTCTCGAGCGGTTCAAGCACTGACTCCGCGCCGCACAAGCGCGCGTCAAATTCATCCGGGTGATGTTCGGTGAACAGCATGTAATAGCCCGGCTGTTGGATCGTGAAATTGAAGACGGTCTCGCAGTTTTCATTCAGCACGAGCTGGTTGTACTGTCCCTTGCCCGGGCGCATCGTTTCTTCTGCCCTTACCGCCTGCTCATCGGCGGAGAAGGTCAGCACGGCGTCCATCAATGTTGCTTCCTGCGCCGCCAAGCCCGTATTCGCCAGGGGCAAGAGCGCGGCGCCCATCGCCGGGTCAGGTCCTTCACCCATCACCCATTCGAAACTCCCGCTGTTCAGTGGATAGATGCCCGACCATTCAAAGGGAAATTCCGGCTCCATGAACTTCGGATCGATGTCCAGCGCCCGCTCGAGGTTGAAGCCACCCACATTCAAGATCTTGTCCATCTCCACTACCGCGTCGCGGCTGCGGTAGATTTTCGCCATGCTGTTCATGCTTTTGATGCGGGCTTCGAGCTTCTCGAGGTTTTCCGGGGAGACCAGATCAATCTTGTTGAGCAGGATGACATCAGCAAAGGCGACCTGCTCTTTGGCTTCGTCGCTGTCGTCAATATGTTCCCAGATATGCTTGGCATCGACCAGCGTGACAATCGCATCCAAATGGAGCTTTTGCTGCATGTCATCGTCGACGTAAAAGGTTTGCGCGACGGGTCCGGGATCGGCCATGCCGGTGGTTTCGACCATGATGTAATCAAACTTGTCGCGGCGTTTCATAAGATGGCCGAGGATGCGAATCAAATCGCCCCGCACGGTGCAGCAGATGCAGCCATTGTTCATCTCGAAGATTTCTTCTTCCGCGCCAATGACCAGATCGTTGTCGATGCCGACCTCGCCAAATTCATTCTCAATCACCGCGATTTTCTTGCCGTGATTTTCGGTCAGGATGCGGTTGAGCAATGTGGTTTTGCCTGAGCCCAGAAAGCCGGTCAGCACCGTAACGGGAACTCGCGTTTCAACAGTATTCATCATGTTTCTGCCTCCTCTATTGAATTGGTGTATTCGAACGGCGCCGCAGCATCCGCTTCCTCACAACGGCGGGCCTAGCGCGGCATGAAGAGCCTCCGAAAAATCAAATGGCTCATGCAGCTGAAAATCGCTGTAAAACATCAGTTTGCGCGTCAGATACGGGTTGCGAAACTGTGTCAGAGCATCAATGAGGGACACCGTCGTTATCTGAATGCGTTCACTCCGCAAACTTTCCAGGATCGACGCCAGCGCCGCCGAGTCTGCCTGCGCTGAGACCGGCAGAAGCGCATAATCGGCATCCATTCGCCCCAGCCGCGAGATCAGCGCCGCCGCCAGCGAACAGCAGACACAGCCGCCCGTCAGCCGTTGGCGCGCTACCCCGCTTATCGTCAGCGGCATATCGCAATTGTCTATCAGCGCGAGGCGGTCAGATTCGGCAGACAAGACTTCAAGTAGCGCCTGAGTGAACCTGGCTTTTGGCTGATGCAGCATCCCGATGATGGCGATCAACCGCATGGCTAATCTCCCGCTGCGAAGGCGCCATCCAGGGCAAACAACGGGCGGTAGGCATCGTGCCCGGCGCCATAAGTTTGATCCATCAAAGCAGCGTACTCGGCAGCATGGGCTGGATTGCTGCGCCAGCGCACACCGAGGTATTCCGCCGTTTTTACAATGCCCAGCACACCATGTTTGATCTCCTCAAAGGTGTAATCTGGACCCACCGGGACGTACAACCAGCGGGCGAGGTTCGCCGCCGTTCCACGGTGATCTGGCGCGCCGTCCGCACGGAGCGCGGCATAATGCAAAGGCTGAATCTGTGGCAGCCAGCGCACGGGTGTATTTTCCTGTTCAACGTAGGCATAAAAAGTAGCGACATCGCACTCCGGCGGAATTTGCACCGCGACCGCGGTCGCTAGCGCCAGACAGTTGGGCTCGTGCGTCGCCAACCCCGCGGCTTCGCGCAGACCGCGCCGCGTTTCCGCCAAATTCGCGCTTTGCCGCTCCGCCAATTCTGGCAGACGTTCACATTGCGCGAATGCCTGCGCGGCGTTCGGGCAGTCAGCCGGTTGACGCAGCGCCTTCACCTCTGCATAGAGCGCCTCATCACTGAATGCCAGCAGCGCGCCGGAGCGATCAGCGGCATCAGGCAGATGCAAGCCGAAGAGCGTCACCGCCGGGCGTTCAGCCGCGCCGGGAATCGGCAGGGTGTCGGCAAAGTCGAGCCAGGCGGCGTCCCGCGGCTGCCACAACCCGCGCAGCACTTGCGTCCAGTTGAAACGCGTACAGGCCGGCGCGAGCCGCAGCTGCGCGTCAAAATCCAGAAAGCGCGGCTGCGCCTCATGATGTTTGACCGACTCCGCCAGGTCATGACTGGCATTCGCCGTGATCCCAAGCCTGCTCAGCGCTGAGCGGAAACTCGCTGCGCGCGAAGATATCGATCAATATCTCTTGAACGCTTGTCACACGGAAGCCGCTCTCGTCGAGCGCGGCTCGCCAGTCTTTGGTATTGATGGTTGTGCCGAGCATTAGGCATCCAATCTTGGGCAACTTATTGATACCAAGTATCATTTACTTATTGATACCAGGTATCAATAAGCTTGACAAGCGGGAAACTTGAAACAGGTTCAGGCTGAGAGTCAGATCCGTGACAATACCTTTGACGTCACGCGCGACTTGTAACACTTCTGCTCTTGCGTTCTTTCACCCGACCGCCCTTCAACATCTTGACGAAATGCTTCCCTAATCCGCCCGCAACATACAGCCTTGCCCACTGAAGAACCATGACATAGGCTAGGAGTTAAGTCGCCCGTCAAGATTTCATAATAGGAGTATCCTGATGGCTCACTCCGCCAAGCCAACCATACTTTTCACCAACGATGATGGCATCGAGTCGCCCGGTTTGTGGGCGGCGGTACGAGCCTTCCAAGGCGCGGGTCAATTGTTGGTGGCGGCGCCGCGCGAGCAGCAATCGGGCATGGGACGCAGCATGCCCCATTACAGCGAAGGGCGGATTTTCCCATATAATGTGCCGATCGAATGCGAAGATTGCTGCGCCTATGCGGTGGATGGCACGCCGGCGCAAGCGGTGCAGCACGCGGTGCTCGAATTAGCGAGCGCGCAGCCGGCGCTGCTGGTATCGGGCATCAATTATGGTGAGAACACCGGCAACGGCGTCACGATATCGGGCACAGTGGGCGCGGCGCTGGAAGCGGCCAGCCTCGGCATCCCCGCCCTCGCCGTCAGCCAGCAGACGCCGACCGACCTTCATCGCAGTTATTCGAACGATGTGAATTTCTGCGTGGCCGCCGATTTCGCCTTGCAGATGGGCAGTTGGCTGATGGAGCATAGCGCCCTACCCGATGATGTCGATGTATTGAAGATTGATGTGCCCTGGGGCGCGACCAGCGGGACCGAGTGGCGCTTGACGAGGTTATCGCGCCGGCGGGTATATTGGCCGACCCGCCCCGAACGGCTGGCGCTGCACGATGCGGGCAAGCTCGGCTACCAGTACAATAGCGACCCCACCGCCGCTGAGCCGGACAGCGATGTCTTCGCGCTGCTGAATGACGGGGTGATTTCGGTGACGCCCATCAGCCTCGATATGACTTCCCGCACCGACATGTTCCGGCTGTGCCAGATCATGCTGGGGCGGGAGGAGTATGGGCGGTAGCGCCGCCACTTGCCGCTATTAGACGCGCCAGCTTCGCTATGGTAAAATTAAATCGTAGCCAGTCATCGTCCAGCAGTAGGTTTCAGTGAGCGAAAAAGTTATGGCGCGGTCGGAAGCGACGCGGACAAACGCTGAAACCGCTGTTGGGAGCGACGGTCGCTTGGCGCGCCTCGAAACTGACATGGAGTGGGTGAAACGCTTGCTCTGGTTCTTGATTGCTTTGGTCATAGGCATTTACCTGGATCTGCCCGCGGTAGTACAGGGCTTGCTGCCACAGTAGCTGGCCGACACTGCGCGTTCGGGCGAGTCGCCGCCGGCGGTCAGTGTCTACGCGACCTCGCCCCTACACCGTTCGCGATATCCGCAGCTAATCCCCTAGCACCGCCGCAACTTCTTGCTCCCAGGTCCCCGCCACGACGACCCCGTGCTCCTTCTCGCCACCGCTGGACTCAGCGCCGGTGAGGTAGGGGCGTTTGCCCAGCGTAAAGCCGCTTTTCGCCGTCGCATCCATCGCGCCGTTGATGAAATGCAGCGCCACGCCGGCGCGCTCCTTGTCAGTCGAATTGCCGAGCGTGCAATGAGGGACGCCATAGGCGAAGAAGGCGACGCCGCCGGCCGGCAACTCGATGGCGATTGCCTCGTCTTCGGGCGGATAGCAGCGGATGTGATGATTGCTGTAAGGGTCGCGGCCGTGCTCATAGGCGACGCGGTAGCTGCCCGGGATGACGTGGATGGCGCCGTTGGCGATCGTCGCGTCGTGCACCGCCGTCCACATCGCCGTGCCCTGCAGCGGGTCTTGTATCTCGAAATAGGCGTTGTCTTGATGCCAATTGGCGCCCATGCCATGTTTGCCCGGCTTGATGAAGACTTGATCGAGATGCAGCACGACCGGATCGCCGATGAGCTGGCGGACGGCGGCGATCGCTTTCTCGGCGAAGGGCATCGCGCGGAAGAAGTCACTATGCGGGAACATCGGGCAGAGCTGCAAGTTGACCAGCTCGGTTGAGGGCGTCTCGCTGTCGCCGGCGGTGGCCACGTTGCGCAGCAGTCCATCCGCTTTCAGGCGGTCGAGTTCGGCACGCATCGCCGCCACCTCGCGCTCATTCCAGAATCTGTCTTTAGCGACCCAGCCTTCACTGCGGAACTGATCGGATTCGGATTGGGTGAACATGGTTATGCGTCCGTAGGCTATGCCATCTATATGCAGAAAGTATATCGTGGTGAAAGCTGCCAGATAGAAAGAGATCCTACCAACCAATCGCGGCAATGAGCATGGGATCTTGCTTGCGGCCCCAGACGCGCAGCTCAAAATGCAGGTGTGGTCCCGACGAGTTGCCGCTGCTGCCGACGAAGCCGATGACTTGGCCCGGCGCGACCGTCTCGCCACAGCGCACCGTCAGCGCAGCCAGATGGGCGTAGAGGGTCGAGCGATAGTTGTGCTGAATCTCGACGGCGATGCCGTAGGGTCCGCGCCAGCCGGCGTAACTGATGGGACCGCCGTTGGCGGCGCGGATTGGCGTGCCGAAGGGGGCGACTAGATCGACCCCGCCATGTAGGCCCTGCCTAAAGCCGCGCGAAATCGTCGCTTGCGGCAGCGGGTGCAGCCAGTAGGCGCCGCCGCCCTCCACCTTGCCGCAGCTGCCGCGGCGGCCGGGTCCGAGATCTTGCTGCCAAAGCGGCTCTAGCGGAGGCCGCGGCGGTCCAGCCCAGCCGGCATAGCGTCCATTGCCGTAGATGACGTTGTCGTGCAAGCTGGATTGGCCGCGGACGACAAAGACGGCGCTGTCGTTGTCGGTCGCCTTGTTGAGCGCGATTATGCTGTCGGTGATAGCGAGCTCTCCGCTGACCTGGTAAATAGGACCGGCGCTGAGAATGCCGGAATTGCCGTTATCGGTTATTTTGCTGTCGTCGATGGTCAAGACGCCGCTATTGAAGATGGCGCCGCCCAAGACGGTGGCGTGGTTGTCTTTGATGGCGCTGCCGGTCAGAAGCAGGCGGCCTCTGTTGGTGATGGCGCCGCCGGACGAGCCGACATTGCGGCTGAAGCTGCTGCGGATGATGGTCACGGAACCGTTGTTGTCAATGACGCCGCCATCGTTGCCGCGGAAGACGCTGCCACTGATGCTCGCCTCGCCGGACAAAATGGTCAGGACGCCGTTTGAGGCCGCTGAGTTGTCGCTGATGCGGCAGTCATCAATGATTAGACCGCCCGATCGCAGGAGGATAGAGCCGCCCCAGGCCGCATTGTGACCATCGGTCAGCGCCAGATTGCGAATGGTCAGCCGACCGCCATCGATGTTGAAATGGCGAAAGCGCTCCATTCCGCTGATGTTGAAGCCGGCGCCTTCAATGGTGATCTCGGAAGTGATCCAGGGCAGCTCTTGCTTGAGGACGATATTGCTGCTTAGATGAATGACATCAGCGGCCGACCCGGCGACGCAGCCCCCGACAGGCAGGTCATGATTGGCGGCGGTGATGGCGTCAGCCAGGTTGCATGTCTTGCCGATGAAGATATCGGCTGAATGGACCCTTAGCCCAAGCCACAGATGCAAGCAGACGAGCGCCAGTAATATCGCCGAATGCCGCGCAGAATTCATCACACCCCGTAAATCTGAACAGCGCTCCAGCCGATTCAACTTAGCATGAAAGGCAAAAACGTACCTGAGGGCGCGCGGCAGTTTTGTTGATGGCAGCTGATATGAAACATCTGCCGGATCGCTGTCTTAAATTGTGGAGGGAGGGCGTCTCGGCGAGACGCCCCTACAAGGCTTCTACTGGTGGGGCGGTATCTTTTAGTGTGGCGGGAATTACAGAAACATTCCAGGAATTGCTTGAGTGTCCTCTTTCGCATTGAAGGCTGTGGTAAAATCTCCGAGTGTGTTGCTGGCAAGAGGAGCGTCGCCCATGTACGACCCAATGGACCATCTCAAGCGGCTGGTTGAAACGCATGCGCCCAGCGGCTACGAAGCGCCGGTCGCCGAGTTGCTGCGTGAAGAATGGGCGGAGCTGGTTGACGAATTCGATGCCGACCGGCTCGGCAGCTTGATCGGCGTCAAGCGGGCGACAAGCGAGGCCAAGGGCAAGCGCAAAATCATGTTGGCCGCGCACATGGACGAGATCGGCTTGATGGTGCGCGAGATTGAAGATGGCTTCATCTACGTACATCGCATCAGCGGCATTGACCCGCGCGTGATGCTGGCGCAGCCGGTGCTGGTGCATGGCGAGCGGGCATTGCCCGGCGTGGTCGCGACCATGCCGCCGCACATGTTGACTGCCGCCGAGCGAAAGCAGTTTCCGCCGATTGACGCCCTGGTGGTCGATGTCGGCTTGCCGGCGGAAGAAGTGGAGCGGCTCGTCCGCGTCGGCGATCTGGTCACGGTCGAAGGACCGATGATCAATCTCAAGGGGCGGCTGGTGGCGTCGAAGGCGATGGATGACCGTTGCTGCGTCGCTGTCATCACCGCTTGTCTCGAGCTGCTGCGGAACATGAATCACAGCTGGGATGTTATGGCGGTCGCGACTGTGCAAGAGGAGGTTGGCTTGCGCGGCGCGACGACAGCCGCCAATCATATCGAGCCGGATTGCGCCATCGCGCTCGATGTCGGTTTCGCCGAGCAGCCGGGCGTAAAGACGGCGATAAAACTGGGCGGCGGACCCTTGATGGGCATCGGCGCCAACTTCCATCCCAAGATGGTGCGGCGCTTGCAGGACATCGCCGCGTATTACGATATCAAGTGGCAGGCGGATATTATACCGGCTCGCGCGGGTTACGATTCTTGGGCGATACAGGTGTCGCGCGGCGGCGTTCCCACTGCGCTGCTGGGCATTCCACTGCGCAATATGCACTCGCCGGTGGAGACGCTGGATCTAAAAGACATCGAGCGCACGGGCCGGCTGCTCGCCCATTTCATCTGCGCCTTGGATGAAGAATTCGTCGAGTTCCTGTCGCTGATGCCGGCGGAAGAGGCCTGACCTTGGACCGATTCATGCGCGCGGCAATCGACGAGGCGAGGCAGGGACTAGCGGAAGGCGGCATCCCGATTGGCGCGGTCCTCGTGCTGGATGGCGAAATCGTCGGGCGCGGGCATAACCGGCGCGTGCAGAGCGGCAGCGCGGTGCTGCACGCCGAGATGGACTGCCTGGAGAATGCGGGCCGCTTGAGCGCGCGCGATTATCAGCGGGCGACCATCTACACCACCTTGTCGCCTTGCGATATGTGCAGCGGCGCCATCCTGCTTTACAAGATTCCCAAAGTTGTAATCGGCGAGAACCGCAGTTTTCAAGGACCGGAGGCTTACCTCGAAGCGCGCGGCGTAGAATTGGCGCTGCTCGACAATGACGAGTGCTACCAGTTAATGCAGGACTTCATCCGCGCCAAGCCCGCGCTTTGGGACGAAGACATCGGCGAGTGACAACCCACTATGCCACAGCTGTCAGCGTTCAAGCGCGCCCGCAGGTCGTCCGGTCACCCTTGTGTATTCCGCGCGTTCTGCGGTTAAAATGGTCGCGCCGCGACCGAAAACAGGAGTCAGACGCGATGAAGCGATTTGGGCAAGTCATCGGCATTAAACCCGAGCATGTTGAAGAATATACCCGCCTGCACGCCGATGTTTGGCCCGGTGTTTTGGCGAAGATTCACGAATGTAATATGCGCAATTACTCCATCTTCCGTTATCACGATATGCTCTTCGCCTATTTTGAATACATCGGCGATGATTACGAAGGCGATATGGCGAAGATCGCGGCCGATGAGACGACGCAGGCGTGGTGGGCGGTCTGCGGACCGATGCAAAACCCGGTTGAAGATCGGGCTGAAGGCGAATGGTGGAAGACCATCGAGCAGGTCTTTCATACGGACTGACTCGAAGAGCGCATCCGGCATCAGAAGCTATGGGCGACCCAAAGGGCGCCTCAACAATTTTCGACGTCCCCGTGGCGACAGCAATTTTGCGCTGCCCATGCAAAGCCAATATAATTGTTAGCAGACTGGGCAACCGGCGCCTGTTTCCGTTTGTCCCGGTCATCTGACAAAGCAAAGTCATTAAGGGAGAACTGAAATGAAGATTTCGAAACTGGTCAGTACCCTCGTCCTGTTCGTATTCCTGTTTTCGTTGGGCTTCGCGGGGCAGGCGCAGGACACTACGATTTCGTTCCTGACGCCGTCTTGGGGCGTCCCGCCCAACGGGGTCGACGCCTTCGCGGAGGAGAGCGGCATCACCGTCGAGATTCAGTCGGTGCAAATGGCGGATCTCTTCAGCCGCGTGCAGGTCGCCTCGGCCGCGGGTGAAGCCGCCGCCGATGTCATATTCATCACTGAAGAGGCTATCTCCAATGTGGTCGCCACCGGCAACATGCTGCCGCTGAACGATCTGCTGGACAATGGCGATCTCGACCTGGGTGACTTTGAATTCCTGGACTTCTTCGCCATCGACGGCGATCGTTACGCCGTGCCCAGCTACTTGCAGCTAGTGATGATGGACTACAATGTCGCCAAGCTGGCGGAAGCTGGCTACGACGCGCCGCCTACCACCTGGGGCGAGTTCGACGAGATGGCGCGGGCGGCGAAAGAACAGGGCGTCGACGAATACCCAATCGCCATGAACGCCATCCACTGGTCCTGGTGGATCATCGCGCTGAGCATGGGCGACCCCATGTTCGACGAAGATCTCAACCCGGTCTTCGCCGATGAAGGCAGCAAGGCGCGCGAAGCCATGGCGCTGCTCTATACCTGGTTCGCGGACGAGCTGATCAGCCCCGAGATTCTGGCGGGCAGCATCAGCCAGCACTCTATCTGGTGGAGCGGCGTCGGCGTATTTCATCAGGGCTGGCAAGGCTCCGTCCGCGTCGGCAATAACCCCGATGTCTCTGCGCACGCGCCTAATGTGGCTTACATGTTGCTGCCCGAAGTCGGCAATACCTGGAACCTGCCCGCCGGCATCGGCATCCATGTCGATTCGGAGAATGTCGAAGCGGCCTGGGAGTTCATCAAGTGGTATGTCGACGACCAAAACATGATCGATATCTACAACGCTGTCGGCTTGTATCCCTCGCGGATTTCCGTCAGCAGCGCGCTCAACGAAGCCGACGCTATTGAGGGCTACGATGTCATGGTGGAGCAAGCCATGCGCGTGAATGACTTGCCACGCGCCGAGCTCTGGTGGGGACCCTGGTCGAGTTCGGTGAGCGAGCACATCCGCGAAGGCGCGGTGACTGGCGCGTCCTCCGATGACGTCATTGACGCGCTCGCCGAAGAGTGGAACGAGCTCAAGGAAGAATATATGATGTAGGGGGGCGGTATCGTCGCCTTACGCGCCGACCCGATAACGGAAATGTAGGGGCTTGCCTTGGCAAGCCCACCCGCCGCGCCGACCAATTGACGTATCCGTTTGGCGAAACCTGTCTCGTCCATGTGCCGACCCGATAACGGGACTGTAGGGGCTTGCCAAGGCAAGCCCACCCGCCGCAACCAACATCAAATCAATTGGCAGGGAAATACCGCATTGCAGACGCCCAATCAACACTATAGCAAGCGCCG
>JAPOYT010000172.1:0-12202 GCA_026706445.1 Chloroflexota bacterium | reverse complement strand
AGTTGGCGAGATCGTGAGCGACGAGTGGCGACGCATCGCGCAAGCCCGAGCCAATGTCGAGATCGACCACTATGTCGTCATGCCTAATCATTTGCATGGCCTGTTGATCATCACCGAAGGGACAAATGCCAATAGCGATCAATGCTCCGAGGTTCCCTTGTCGGCGCAGCGACGTGGAGTTCCAGCGAGTTCTCTGGGCTCTGTCATCAATCAATTCAAAGGCGCAGTGAGCAGAAGTGTTTGGTCCAACCTGTTGCGCAGCAGAACGCAAATATGGCAGCGGAATTATTACGACCATATCGTGCGGGATGAGGCATCGTTAAATGAAATACGAAAATACATCGTTGGAAATCCGGCAAAATGGCATGATGACAGATTGTTTGTCATGTAGGCGCTGATGGCGGGCTTGCCAAGGCAAGCCCCTACGGCCTTCGCTAATGCCGGAATCGTAAGGGCTGCTATGGTTGTCGCGAGAAGCTAACGACGGAATATGAAACCCAATACCCGCCGCATCTCCTCCTCTGATTCACTCTACCTCGCTGTCGTGCTGCTGCCGATCATCCTGCTGATCGCCTTATTCATCTATTACCCCGCCGTTGACACCTTCGGGCAAAGCCTCACCAATCGCAACCTGCGCATCCGCCGGCCACCGAAACCGGTCGGGCTTGCCAATTACGTCAAGCTAATCGAAGACGACGAGTTCAGGGAAGTCACCGGGCGCAGCTTCAAAGTCGTCATCATCACGCTGCCGTTGGAGATGGCGGTCGCTTTCGGAATCGCCATGCTGCTGAATCAGCGCTTTCCGGGCCGCGGCGTCGTGCGCACTTTGACGCTATTGCCCTGGATGCTGCCGGGCGTCGTCAACGGTTTTTTGTGGGGCTGGCTGCTCAATGGCGAATACGGGGCGCTCAATGGCTTCCTCTATCAACTTGGCTTGATACAGGAGTACCAGTATTGGCTGCGCGAGCCGGAGCATCTGATTTTCTGGGTCACGGTGGTGCAGACCTGGACGCGCTACGCCTTCCCCACGATCATCTTGCTGGCGGGCTTGCAGAGCATCCCCGATGATCTCTATGACGCGGCCAAGGTCGATGGCGCCGCCGCGATTGCGCGCGTGCGCTTCATCACGATTCCGCTGCTGCTGCCCTCGTTCGGCATCGCCTTGGTCGTCGAATTCATCGCCGCCTTCCAGATATTCGATGTCATCTGGACGTTGACGGCGGGCGGTTCAGTCGGTGGTTCGATGAATCCCTTCACCAAGACCTTGATGCTTTACAACTACGAGTTGGTCTTCCGCGATTTGCGCGTTGGGCTGGGCGCGGCGCTTTCATACATCATCCTGCTGATGTCGCTGGCGGTCGGGCTGATCTTCGTCATGCGTGTTTACAACCAGGGGGTGCAGGAGCAATGACGCTGGGAACTGCTCTTTCCCCCACCCCATACCCCTCCCCCAGAGCGAGGGAGGGGCTTTCGAATGCGCCGCGAAAATCGAGAAAAGCGGTGCAAGTGTCATGAACTTGGGACTGCGTGGTCAGGAACGTCTTCGCCTGGCGGTCATATACGTCCTCTGCGCGGTCGTCTTGATTTGGGCGCTGGCGCCGATCTACTGGGTGGCGGTCAGCAGCATCTCGACGCGGCAGGAGCTTTACGCCCGCCCCTACAAGATTTGGTTCCCCAGCCAGCCCACGCTCGAATCATATCAAACGATTTTCACCCAAGGCGCGAAGTTCCGCTCGGGCGGCTTTTCGCCGACCGCCCATTTGATGGGCACGGGACTGCGCAACAGCGTAATCATCAGCGTCGCCTCGGGCGGCATCGTGACCTTAATGGCGACCGGCGCCGGTTACGCCTTCGCGCGCATGGAATTCAGGGGCAAGAACATCATCTTCCTGCTCATAATGCTGATGATTCCGCTGCCGATCTGGGTCTCCCTAATCGCCTTGTTTTTCCTCATGTCGCGGCTGGGATTGGTCGATACGCTCGTCGGGCTGATACTCATATTCGTCACCTTGCTGCTGCCGCTCTCGGTGTGGCTGATGACCACCTTCGTGCGCGATATTCCGAGCGAGATTCAGGACGCCGCCCGCGTCGATGGCGCTGACCGCTGGCGGCTGGTTTACAGCATCGTGCTGCCGCTGGCGCGCCCGGGCATGGTCGCCGTGTTTTTGGTGTCGATGCTCACCACCTGGAATAATTTTCTGATCCCGCTGATCTTCACGCGCAGCGACGACTCGCAGCCTTTGACCATCGTGCTGACGCTCTTCATCGGTCAATACGAGGTCGCCTGGGAGGATATGTCGGCGGCCGCCGTCGTGACGATGCTGCCCCCCTTTCTGATGGCGCTCTTCTTCCAGCGCTATTTGGTCCGTGGCTTGACCATGGGCGCGGTGAAGTAAGGCGCGTCGAAGCCCGCTAAGCCAGCGAAGATTGCTCTGCCGCCCCTTCTGGCGCAACCTCAGTTTGCGCTATGGCTTGCCCACAAATTGCGAACAAGCCTTACGGTCATTGCGCTCTTGCGTCGACGACGCGTAGGCATCGCGTCAGCCGCGCGTCAATTTGCGCGTACGTGTTCGTAGTAATCTTGTGCCTGCACAGCGCAATCCCGCCTGTGCCGGAAGGGACTATGTTGGAGGATACACGATGCGCAATCTATTGAAGCCTCGACATAAAGCATTGCTTGTACTGCTCATGGCGGCATTGCTCGCCAGCGGCTCGCTGCAGGCGCAAAACCTGTCTAACGCGGAGCTGCCCGCCGACCAGTTGGCGCAGGTCAACCCGCTGATTGATATCGTCTTGCCAAAGGTCTATCCCATCATCGCCATGGATGTATCGCCATCGCTCGGCGACGCCACGCTGATCAACCGCATCAATATGATTGTCGCGCTGGGCATGATGGACGCGGCCGCGCCCTACCACGAGAGCGCCGTCGGCATGTATACGCGCATCCCGCGGCGGCCCGAGAACGAAATCAACGACCGCAACATCAACACCGCCATGCTGCATGCGGCTTATCAAGCCTTGGCCGGCTTGCTGCCGCAGCGCGACTCTGTCTGGCGCGATATGCTCAGCGATTACGGCTTGAACCCCAATGACGAGAGCGGCGACCAGTCGACGCCGGTTGGCATTGGCAATATCGCGGGGCGAGGCGCGCTGGAAGGGCGGCTGCGCGATGGCATGAACCAGCTTGGCAATTACCAGGACAATACCGGTTACATGCCAGTGAATTCGGCCTATGTGCTGCGGGACCCCTCGCGCTGGCAGCCGGGACTCAGATTGCAGGGCACGGGCGTTTATATCGTCCAGCACTTCGTCACGCCGCAGTTGGCGAACACCGAGCCGGTCGGCGCTTTTGACCCGCGTCAATTCCGCGCCGCGCCGCCAATCGCCAGCGATCCCGAAGGCTGGGCAGCATACAAAGAGCAAGCGGACGCTGTACTGAAAGTCTCAGCGAATCTGAACGACGAGCAAAAGCTGAAAGCTGAGCTTTTCGACAACAAGATCCTCTCATTGGGCTTGTCTTATGTGCATCTGGCGCGCGAGCAGGGCTGGTCGCCGGCCGATACCGTGCGCGGCTATTTCGTGAAAACCGCAGCCGCCCTTGATGGCTCCATCGTCACCTGGCAGGAGAAAGCGCGCTACGACGCGGTTCGTCCCTTCAGCGCCATCCGCCATATCTACGGCGACGATCTGGTCAGGGCTTGGGCTGGACCCGGCGCTGAAACGCGCGAGATTCCGGCGAGCCAGTGGCGCAGCTATTTGCCCGAAGCCGATCATCCGGAGTATCCCTCCGGCTCAACCTGCGGCTGCTATGCCCAGGCGCAGGCTCTCCGGCGTTTTAGCGGCACGGACGAGTTGAACTGGTCGGTTGCATATCCCGCCGGTACTTCGCGGGTAGAACCGGGCGTCACGCCGGCCGAAGACTTGTCGCTAAGCTTCGCAACCTGGACGGACTTCGCGCGGGATTGCGGGCAGGCGCGCGTCTGGGCGGGCGTGCATTTCCCGGCGGCGGTCGAAGCCAGCGCCGACATTTGCGGCGGCTTTGGCGATCTGGCCTACGAGTATTTCGAGATACTGATGGACGGCACGGCGCCAGCGCGTCCAGCGGCGCAGGCCTTGGCGGCGGACCCTTGGCTGATGGCGGCGCGCGCCAGCGAACCAGACCCGATTGTGGTGCCGCCATCGACGACGCCCACACCCGAGACTTGCCGCGCGGTGTCCGATAGCATACTCATCACGGCGGTGAACAGCGCCATCGAATGTCAGTCGCTCGATACCAGCGGCTTGGGCTTGCTGACCGGCTATCTGGACGCGGTCAGGCTTGCGGGCGAGTTATCGCTTGGCGCGCAGATTTGCTTCCACGGCGGCGGGTCGCTGATCTTCTTTGATGAGACCAGCGCTGTCCCTACGATCAGGCAGCTTCGGACCTATGGCGTCTCCGACATGGTCTGCGGCTGGATCAACCGGGCGGGCACAGTCATGCTGATGGCCTCCGATTTGGATAAGTCGGCCGGCTTCGGCTCGTCCAATAGCGGTGTCGCCGCACTGTCCGCCTGCCAGGTGACCGCGCGGGATCACCTCAGCTTCCGCGACGCGCCTGGCGGCCAACGGGTTAACGTGATCCCGGAGGGAGATCGGCTGACTGCCATCGCCAGGACGGCTGGCTCCTTCAAAGTGGAATATCGGGATGATACAGGCTGGGTAAGCGCCGACTATGTGCGCGCGGAAGGCGCTTGCGGCTAAGAGCGGCGTATCTCATGGAGATTTTCGTAGGGGCGAGCCGGCGGCTCGTCCCTGTTTACGTTGCGAGCGGCAAACCCCCACCCCGACCGCCGGTGTCTACGCGGCGCGGCCCCCTCCCGCCATCTCTAGTGGCGCGTAGACACAGCCACGACTGGCGGGCATCCCATAAAGAGGGTCGCGTAGGGCACGTAGACATCGCCCTTCGACACTGACCTTCGGAGGGGGAGCCAATCGCTGCGGGACGCAAGGTATTTTGCGTGGGCGGCGATATTGTCGCGCGGGTGTCTGCATACGACGCCCTTCTGTGTGATTGCGGACGACAACCCATTTCGCCCCTACAGCCGTCTCTTCTCTGTGTCCTCCCTGTCCTTTGTGGTTAAATGTCCGGTATCCATTTCATGCGAGAGGGACGCGCCATGAATATCGAAACGACGATCGCTGGCATGACCACCGAAGAAAAGGTCGGCCAACTGTTCATGCTCGCCTTCGCCGGCGACCAATTGGAAGAAGCCCGCATCCTGATGGAAGAGCATCTGGTGGGCGGCGCCTACATCAGCAACGACAATGTGCCGACCGCGAGCGCAGCGCTCCATTTGTGCAATACGCTGCAGTCCTTCGCCGCCAACACGCGCCTGGGCATCCCGCTGCTGCTCGGCTGCGACCAGGAGGGGACTTGGTCGGTCATCAGCGCCGAAAGCGCCATGGGACCGGGCAATATGGCGCTCGGCGCCACTGGCGACCGGCAATGCGCCTACGACATGTACCGCGTAACCGCCCGCGAAATGAGCGCGGTCGGCTTGAATGTGGTGCTGGGTCCGGCCGCCGATTGCAATTCCAATCCGCATAACTCGATCATCGGCATGCGTTCCTTCGGCGAAGATCCCGAGCTGGTCGCGGAAATGACGGCCGCCGCCGTGCGCGGTTTGCAGGACAACGGCTCCGTGGCCACGTTGAAGCACTTCCCAGGGCACGGCGATACCAGGCTCGACAGTCACCGCGGCTTGCCCACGGTAACGCGGGCGCGCGACGATTTGCTGCGAATTGACCTGCGCCCTTTCGCCGCAGGCATTAACGCGGGCGCTAAGATTGTCATGACCTCGCATATCATCTTCAGCGCGCTGGACCCCGAGCGTCCGGCGACGCTGTCGCCTGTGATTCTGGGCGATTTGCTGCGCGGCGAACTGGGCTTCGAGGGCTTGGTCGTCTCCGACAGCATGAATATGCACTCGATGAAGCGCAATTACGATCCAACTGATTCCGCCATTCAAGCCTTCAAAGCCGGCGTCGATCTGATGATGCTCGCCGAAGAGCACTACGACCACGATGCCGCGCAGTATCTGGAGAATCAGCGCGCGTTGATCCGCACTATCATCCGCGCCGTCGATGAGGGCCTCCTAAGCGCCGAGCGCGTCGATGAGGCGGTGCGGCGCGTACTGCGCTTGAAGCAGGAAGCCGGTTTCACGACCGTGCCGCGCGCGGGGGCGGCGATCGTTGGCGCCGGCGCCAACCGAGCGGTCGAATTGACTGTCGCCCGGCGCGCTGTCAGCGTTTTGCGTGATCAAGAGGGACTGCTGCCGCTTCGCCCATCGACGCCGATCACGCTGATCAACACGACGAAACGCAGCGCCTACGATGTCTTGACGCAAACGCGCGGCATCGGTCCCAATCAGGCGACTGCCGCCTTTGACGCCTTCGCGCAATTCCTGGCTGCGAAGTGTGATGACCTGCAGATCGTCGCCGCCGAAGACTATGCCAACGAGACGATTCCCGCCGAGGGCGTCGTGGTCGCCGTCACGGAAAACTTCACGCTGCCGGGCATGGACTTCGATCAGTCGCGCCAAGCCGAGATCATTCGCTCCCTGCATGCGTCAGCCGGCGAGCGCCTGCTTGTGGTTGCGCTCCGCGATCCTTATGAGCTAGCTGATTTTCCACAGGTCGGGACTTACGTTTGCAGCTTCAGTTTTCGTCCCTGCGCGGCGCAGGCGGCAGCCGAGGTATTGCTGGGCGAGACCGAAGCGAGCGGTCGTTCGCCGGTGAGCGTGCCGGGCACGGAGCTTCAGGCTTGATGCTCCCGCAGGGACAATAAGCGCATCAGCAGTCTAACGGTTGTGGGCATCGCCCGTTACTTCTCGGTCAACCTCGGCCAAGACTTCTCGAGCCGGACGTCCCTCGCCTATCAGCGCCTGTCGCATGCCTATCCGAATGTCTTCGAGGATTTCATCTTCAGTTTGTTCAGCGAAGTAGTCAGTCAAAACATCGCTGACAACTTGGTCAAGAGATATCCTTCGATTCCGTGCTTCTTCTTGCAGGTAGCTGGCGATCTCTTGCGAGATCTCAAGTCTCAGGTTGATTGTCGCCATCATACGCAGTCCCTGTTCATCCCATGGCCGATTGTACCATAAGGCGCTTTGGGCTTGGCAAGGGCTCCAGTTTTCCGCTTGGGCGCCGCGACGGTAGAAGTCGGCGCTGATCTTTACTAGAATACTCAGTAATCTCGCCGATGAAGACAAAGTTTCTGCATTTGGAAACGGAAGCCAAACCCACTCGCTTTCCCCGTCTGCGCGCGCTGCTCTTCCTCGCGCTCGCGCTGCTTTTCGGCGTCGCACTCGTCATCGCCATGACCTGGTTCGTCATCGGCTCGGCGCCTCGTTCAAAAGCGATCGCAGTTGCCGAAGACGTCACTGTGTCCGAGTTCGCGACCTTGCCGGACGACGACGCCTATCCGGCCGCGCTGGCGATAAACGCCGCTGGCGCGCTTTACAGCGGCAGCTACCAGAGTGGCGCGCTTTGGTCGATCAGTCCGGCTGGCGAAGTCAGAGAAATCCCCGCAAGTCGCGAGAAAATCGGCTCGGTTAGCGGGCTGGACATCGCTTCCGATGGCGCGCTTTATATCCTCGACCGCATCGAACCGTTGGACGCGCGAGGCGCGGTCATCTGGCGTTATGCCGATGGCGATTTGGCGCGCCTGTTCGATATCCGATACGACGACTTCATCGGCGGGGTTTTGCCTGACGATATAGCGGTGGACGCTGAAGACCGCATCTACATCAGCGACCGGCTGGGGCATGTCTTGCGTTATTCGCGGACGGGCGCGCCGCTCGGCAGGGGTGGCGAGCCTTACTGGTGGTTCGCCCCGTGCCTGCAGAAATGCGAAGTAACCGGCATTGCTTACGATGCCGCCGCTGATGAGTTGCTAATTGCCGATCCGGCAGATGAAGCGATCCACCGCGTCAAAATCACTGATGGACAGCCGGGGGACAGGCCTACCGTTTATGGCGGCGGCGAGCAGCGGAATGAATACGGCTTTGATGGCATCAGCGCGACGCCCGCCGGCGAGATCTACATCGCGCTGCTGAATTGGAATCGGGTCGCCCGCGTGGTGGACGGCGAGTTGGTCATGCTGGCGAAAGATTTCCGCGGCGCCAGCGATGTCGCTTTCGACCCGGCGCGCCAGCGTCTCTATGTCAGCAACTGGAATCAGTTTAGCCTCGCTTTCGGAACGAGTCCGCAGTTGCCATTCGCCATTGATGTGATTGAGTTTGGAGCCGAGAGCGAATAATCCGACGCTTCGCCGGCCCTTTCTTGACCCGCCAGCGCAAGTCCGCTAGGCTGGGTTTACCATTTCCTCGTTCAGGGAGACAGGAATGCGCAGAGGCCGCCAATATCGCCGCAGCGGACCGACGCTGGTCTCGCCTTATGGACCAACAAGCGCCCTGCCCCGCTGGCGCCGTCTCGCTGGCTGGCTCTGCTTGATTGCCGCTATCGGTTTTGCTGGCGGGTCCGCCTATCTGGTCGTGACCGCGCCGCCAGTCAGCGTTGCCAGCCCGGTCGTCGTGACTGATGAAGCCGCTACCAGCGCGCCTACGCTATTGCCGGAGACGGTCATTGCATCTGTGCAAACGGCTGCGCCAGTCGACGGCAGCGCAAGGGTTCAGCAGCCGACCGTCAGCGCGGCGCAAATTCAGGATTTGCTGGCGACGCCGCCCGATCCAGCGGCCGGCGAAGACAGTTTGCGCTACGATCCTTTCACGCTAATCACCAATCGGGCGCGCTCGAAGATGACCAGCTATGTCGCGCAGCGCGGCGACACCATTGATGGCATCGCCAACCGCTATGGCTTGAAGAAGGAGTCTATCGCCTGGTGCAACGATTATCGTTTAGCGTTGGTGCTGCGGCCCGGCGATGTGGTCCATATTCCACCGGCGGACGGCGCCTGCCACCGCGTAATACGCACGCAAAGCAAGAACATCCGCGCTATTGCCGAGCAATACGGGATCGATGACCCATACGCCATCATCGACTCGCCCGCCAACGAGCTGCCCGATATCGCGCCGGAGACGCTCCTGCCGAGCGGCACGCGCCTCTTCATCCCCGGCGGCGAAGGCGAGATCATCACCTGGAACGCGCCAGTGCAGCAAGATGACGCTGGCAACGTGGTCGCCTTTGACCCGCGCAGCCCCTTCAGTTGCGGCGCCCGCTCCGGCGGCGGTACGCGCTGGGTCAATCCGCTGCCCAACGGGACTTACGTCCGCGGCTATTACGCGGGGCACAGCGGCATCGATATCGCGGCGCCGACTGGCACGCCAATCTATGCGGCGAACGGCGGTCCGATTCTTTACGCCGGTTGGAACAACTGGGGCTATGGCACGACTGTCGTCATCGGCCACGGACCCTGGTCGACCCTGTACGGTCACATGAGCAGCCGCGCTGTTGGTTGCGGCCAGGTCGTTGGCGCCGGGCAGATTATCGGTTATGTCGGCAGTACGGGAAAGTCAACTGGACCACATTTGCATTTTGAGATTCGCTACCGCAATCAACCGCAGGATCCGGCTTCGACATCGGGGATTGGCTGGTAGGGGCTCTAGTACACTGTTGGCGCTTGGGTGGGCGAGCCACTGGCTCGCCCGTACAATTGGACGCCGCGCGCGAGGAAGCTGCCAGTTGCCCCTTAATGTTACTTGCGGATTACGCTTTTGCCCGTGAAATGATAGAATCGGACGGTATAGAGGGCGACCCAATGAGTCGCCCTTACCGATTTTGGCAGAATGGGAAATTTTGCAATAATGACCATGTTTCAGACAGTCGGGGAAGCCTGGCTGGAATTGCAAAATGACGCCGATGCGGAGGCGCGCGCGGCCGCAATCGTTTACCTGGGCGATAATCGCTATGCGCCCGCCGTCCCTCATCTTGCGGAGCTCGTCCGCCAGTCCGACCCTGGCACGCGCTACCTGGCAGCCAAGGCGCTGGGTCAAATCGGCGATGAAGCCGAATCGGCGCTGCCAACGTTGCTGGATGCGCTGCGCGACAACGATATATTTCTGCGCGCGGGCATCACCGGCGCGTTGATCAAGATTGGTCCGCCGGCCGTGCCCGGCTTAACAAAGGCGCTGTTTGATCCAAGCAGCGCGGTAAAGCGGGCGGCTTGCAAGGCGCTCGGCAAGATTGGCTGCAAGCGAGCGGTCCCGGCGCTGACGTTCTCGCTGCGCGATGGCAACGAGGGCGTACGCCGATTTGCGCGTGAAGCGCTCGAACGAATTGACAGCCCGGCGGCGCGCGATGCGCTCAAGGGCGGCTGAGGCAGCAACGCAACTCGATAGTGGCGTGCGCGATGGAGACGGGGCGGGCGACTCACAGGGGCGCGTCGACACAGCCCGTCAGTCGCCCCTACACGACTTTTACGCTACTGAGTCACAGTAAGTCAGTGGAGGTCAGATTTAGACTCTGTAGGGGCGAGCCGGCGGCTCACCTCTACAAATCGCTATTCGCAGGCTTGGAATGGGCAAGTGACGCTCTGCGCTTTGGCTAGGTGTTGCGGCTGTGTTAATATCTGTTACGAGTTTGAACCGCGGGTGTCGGAGGTAGATGATGCATTCAGCGCCGTTGACCATCGGAATTGAAGAAGAATATCAGCTTATTGATCCGGCGACCGGCGAGTTGGCGGCGGTCGTGCAGCAGTTGCTGCATGACGATAGCATCCGGCAAATCGGCGACCAGGTCAAACCCGAGTTCCTGCAATCGCAAATCGAGATCGGCAGCGCGATCTGCCATAACGTGCAGGAAGCGCGGGCGGAATTGGTGCGCTTGCGGCGCGAGGTGAACAGCGTGGCCGAGCGTCATGGCTACGGCATCATGGCAGCGAGCACCCATCCCTTCGCCAAATGGGAGGAGCAGGAAGCCAATCCCGGCGAACGTTATGAAGACCTCAAAGAATACATGCAAGAGGTAGCGCGGCAGATGCTGATTTTCGGCATGCATGTGCATGTCGGATTCGGCACATCGAGGCGACAGCTTGATCTCCTCATCGATATTCAAAACCAACTGCGATATTTTCTGCCGCATCTGCTGACATTTTCGACCAGTTCGCCATTTTGGCACGGTCATCCGACGGGGCTGAAGAGTTACCGCAGCATTATCTTCGAGAACCTGCCGCGTACTGGCACAGCGCCGATCTTTTCGTCCTTCAGCGAATTTGAGCGGCTCATCGAGACTTTCGGGCAGGTGGGCACGCTCGGCAAGGGGCGAGGCGATGGCAAAGCCGATTATACCAAGATCTGGTGGGACAGCCGGCCGCATGAAGACTTCGGCACGCTCGAGATTCGCATCTGCGATATCTGCACCACTGTCGATGAAGCGGTCGCCGTTGCGGCGCTGGTGCAAGCGCTCGTCGCGAAGCTGATCAAGCTGCGCAATCAAAATCTGAGCTGGCGGATCTACCCCAACGAGTTGATCGCCGAGAACAAGTGGCGCGCAGTGCGCTGGGGCCTCGATGGACAGCTGATCGATTATGGCAAGCGCGAAGCGGTTTCGATGCGCGACCTGGCTTATGAACTGCTGGAGGTCGTCGATGACGTCGTCGATGAGCTCGGCTCACGCGACGAGGTCAATTACGTTCGCACGATCCTGGAAAAGGGCACCAGCTCCGATCGGCAGTTGGCGGTTTACAAGGACTGCATCGCCAATGGCGCTACCCAGAGCGAGGCGACCAAGGCGGTGGTGGATCACCTGCGCGCGGAGACGTTGGCGGGGGTAAGGAGCTAAGGACGTAGTATGTACGAACTTCAAGATCTCAAGATTCCTGTTGAAGCCCCTGACTACTATGATTGCTCGGAATTCGTAATCCGTTCCGTTGAAATGATCATCAGCGAGGCGATACATTGTGGTAGAAACAAAATAGTCATAAACACGAATCTCAGGCTCGGACTGCCGATGGAAAACATCAACAAAATTGCGGGTCCATTCATTGAGGCATGGGCAGTAGAAACATTTCACACAGTAGTTGAGGACGCGGAAAATAGATATTCTCTAATTGTTTAGTCCCGCAGTAAGATGGTGTGGTTTATGATGAAAGACTTCCGGGTTTTCCTGCCAGCGGTCGCAGATGAATTCATAGGGACTTCGCCCCTTCAATGTCTTGAGCCGTTTGGCAAAGTTGTAAGCCTGGATGAAGGCTTCAAGATGCTGT
>JAPOYT010000011.1 GCA_026706445.1 Chloroflexota bacterium | reverse complement strand
ACAGACTGTCAGGTGGATGCAATTTACCTATTTCAACCGAAAAGGATACACTACCGCGGTCGGACGCGCCGGCATGTTTTCGGCTGCGCTTCACTGCTATACTTCGCGCTCGCCTAGAGAGAAAGCCCAGCGATGAGCGAAGCCGGCCTCACCCACATAACCGATGATATCGTCCAGGTGCGGATTCCGCTCCCCTACCGGCTCAACATCGTCAACTGCTACCTGCTGCGCGGCTCGCGCGGCTGGACCCTGCTCGATACCGGCTTGAATACCGCCGAAGCGCGCGCGCAATGGAAAACGGCGATGAATGCGCTGAACTTCAGACCAAACGACATCGAGAAAATTGTGCTCACGCATATGCATCCCGACCATTTTGGCATGGCTGGCTGGTGGCGGAACGCGGCTGATTCGCCGACGCCGGTCTATCTGCCGGAACGCGAAATGCCGCAGCAGCAAGTCTTCTACCGCCGCGCCAATACGGCGCTTTATCATCAATGGATGCTGGATTGCGGCATCGACCAAGCCACCGTCGACACGGTCGAAAGCGCGTTGTACAGCACACGCGACCTGACCCGGCCTCATCCGTCCCGGCAAGAGACGCTGCGCGCAGAATCAACGGTGCAACTGGGCGAACGCGACTTCCGCGCGATCCATGCGCCGGGCCACAGCGACGGGCAGCTGATCTTTTATCAGGAAGCGGAAAAGCTGATGCTCTGCGGCGATCACGTGCTGATGCGAATCACACCCAATATCGGCAGCTGGCCCCACACGGCGCCCGATCCGCTGGGGCGTTTCCTGGCGTCGCTGCGCGAGTTGAAGGCGCTCGATGTGCGCCTGGCGCTGCCCGGGCATAAGTGGCTGGTCACCGATTGGCGCGGACGCATTGAAGAGCTGATCGCCCATCATCACCTGCGCCTGGAGCATACGCTGGAAGCCATCGGCGGCGGCGCCCATTCGGTCTTCGAAATCGCGGCGCGCATCTTCCCCATTGAGCGTTTGACGCCGCATGAATGGCGCTTCGCCATGGCGGAGACGCTCGCGCATCTCAACTACTTGCTTCAACGGGGCCGGGTAACTTGCGCGAAGAACGGCGTCATGCGTTGGAAATTGGCTTGACGATCACCCCCATCCCCTAGCCCCTTCCCCCATGAAGAGGGAACGGGAAATTGTGCGCCAATGCGCTCGAAACAAGAAAGCTTCGCGCCATGATCTGACAATGATCATTCTCGCATTGGCGTGCAAAAAAGTCCCTCCCTCTTGATGGGGAGGGGATTTAGGGTGGGGGTGGAAATCTAATACGGCGCAATCAATTCGGCGCTGACGTCGATGACGCTGTCGTTCACGATGACGAAGCGCGTCGAATCGGCCGGCTCCAGCGTCCAGGTCACCTCATGGCGCGTTCCGCCGGCGGATACATGATGCTCTTCGCCGATGATGAAATAATCGCGGGCGCCATGCCCGGTTTGCGACTCGCTCGCGCGGATGCGGTCGAAGAGGGTCAGCGACAGCGCAGCCGGCAAGTGATCGCGGGCATTGACCCGCAACTCGCTGATGATTCCGCGCGGATGCTTGCGCCGCGCCAACTCGTAGGCGGCGAAAGCCTGCGCCGTCTCGATATCAGAAAGCGCCGGCAGGTCCAGCGCCAGCCGCTTGAGCCCGTAGAGGTGCATGCCTTCGCCATCGGAAGCGTTGATCTCAAGCGGAGCGCTCCGATAAAGCGGGATGCCGTAGAGGCGCAGCAGCGCCAAATAGGCGTCCCTCCGCGTACGATTGACCAGACGCAGTTGCGCCGATGTCGTGCCCAATTGCGCCACCGCGGCGCCAACACCATCGTGTATTTCGCGAGCGCCGCCTTCCGGTCCCCGCTGAAAGCGCCACTCCAAGCGCTCGAATTCCAGCAGTCCAATTGGCTCATCCAGCTCATCGACCAGGCGCAGCTCCAGCAGCGCTTCGCTCGCGGGACCCAGGAGCAGCGGGCTCTCCAACTGCCAGAGCAGCGTGCCGCTCGCGCCAATCACGCGCGGAGTCATTCGCAGCGCGATCTGATTCAGTCGTTGGTCGCCATAGCGATAGGTCAAGCCGATCATGTCGTCGTTGAATTCGGCGGCGATGCTTCGGTGAATCAAGGTATGATGGCGATTGAGAAAGACGGCATTGCCAGCGCGGTCGAGGTAGAAGAATCCGCGCTCGCTGGCGGCGATTTCACCGATCGCCTCGCGCGCGGATGTGGATTCCCGCCACCAGTCGCCTACATAAGCGAAGCGGGTCTTGCCCGCTTGCAGGCGTCTTCCGCTATTCTCCGCCGGGAAAATGCGCGCGCTGCCAATCCGATTGTATCCATCCACATCAATGATGCAGAATCCGGCCAGCGTCGCCCGCCGCAGGGTCGCCCCGTCCAGCAATTGCCCGATCACTTGATCGGCCGTCATGTCAACTTGCGGCGCCAGCCGCGCGGGACTGTCCGCCAGCCAAGGCTGGATATCATGCAGGAGAATCAGGGCTTGTTTGCGACCGTATTCGCCCTCATCGGGTTCGATGTGGCTGATGAATCCGGTGAACTGTGTGCGTGAGACGCCGGCATACTCGCTTTGAATGCGGACGCGCGCGCCACTCTCGAGCCGGTTGCGCTCGGGCGAAAAGGCGCCATCGGCATTCCGCACCGTGATTCGCGCCCAGCTGGCGCCAGCCATGCTTTCGTAAGCCGCGCGCATACCCAGCCGCCAGCGCAGCTCCAGCACGCGCTCGCTGATACCCGCCTTGACATCGTCAAAATCGCCATCATGATTGCGATCGATGGCGATGGAGTAGCGTATCGACATGGCTACACCTCCAGCAGCCAGGTGTGGCGGAAGGCGCAGCCATAGAAACTGCGCTCTCCATAGGGAAATACGCCCGGCTCCACGCCGACCCGCGCTGGCGCCAGCAATTGATCGCCCAAGGTGACATCGGCCGATAGCGCCGCCGTATAGCCGTCAATCAAATCCACCAGTCGCGGCAGATGACTGCGCAAGCCCAGCCCGGCTTCGGAAGGCGCGACCAGGAGCAAATGCGTCACGGTGTAATACACCGTTTTGGTCCCGCCGCTGAAGGCGGCCGTCTGCAAGCTGTCATTGCGCTCGCGAAGCCGTCGATCGGCTTCCAACTCCAGCGGCAAGACCAGCAGCGCCGGCATCTGCGCGCTTTGCAGCGAGAGCGGCAATTCATCCAGGTCGTAGTTGTTGCGCACGCCGCTAACGCTCAAAGCGGACAATTGCGCCAAAGCCCTGCGAAACGTCGCCATTGGCTACTCCTTTCGTTTTATGCGTTTGTGTTTTATTGGGGTGCGCGTGCGGGGGCGAGCCACCGCTGCGCGTAGGTCGCGTAGACACTGACCGCCGACACTGCAG
>JAPOYT010000237.1 GCA_026706445.1 Chloroflexota bacterium | reverse complement strand
GCGCCATGACCAAGGCGACAGCGTCATCGCAGGCGCTGTCGGTGTCGATGATAACTTTTCGCATGGGCTTCTCCTTGAATCTCGACGAGTGTAGCGGATGCCTGATGCCGGCGCAAACTGACGACGCGCCAGCACAATACGCGACCAGAGTTTCGCCTGGCGCGATCCGCCCTGTGGTATACTCGCGCCGAGCAGTGATCCTGATATGCAAACGTCCTAGTCTACGGATTTCACCATCCCACGCCACGTCGAGGCGATCTCCCATCGTGTCCATCAATTCGTCGACGACGAAGTCATACCAGTGGAGACGGAGCTGCTGCGGACGAACACGGACCTAAACGCGGACATCCTGCTGGAATTGCGCGCCAAGGCGCAAGCCGCCAAGCTCTGGGCGCCGACCATGCCCAAAGGAATGGGGCGGCATGGGTTTGCATATTCAGGAGATCGTCCCAGTCTTTGAAGCGGCCAGGCGCAGCTTGCTTGGTCCACTGGCGACCCATTCCGCCGCGCCCGACGAAGGCAATATGCATTTGCTGCACAATTGGGCGAACGAAGAACAGACCGAGCGCTAACTTGTGCCGCTGGCGAAGGGCGAGACCTTCTCCGCCTTTTCCATGACCGAGCCGCCGCACGGCGCCGGCAGCGACCCCACGCATGATCCAGACGCGCCCCGTCCGCGATGGCAGCGACTGGATCATCAACGGGCATAAATGGCTGTCCACCAATGGCGAAATTGCCGACTTCTTCATCATCATGGCGCTGACCGATCCCGATGTGCATCCTTATCGAGGCTGCACACAGTTTCTGGCGTCGCGCGACACGCCGGGCATAAAGATCGTGCGCGAGGCGCCGGTGATGGGAACCAAGGACTTCGGCGGGCACGGCTCGGTCACGCTCGACGCCGCCCGCGAAGAGTAAGGGCATGTGGAAGGGCTGGGTGAGACAGCTCTTCTCCGCCCTCTATGAGAAGCTGCGCTTCAGCATATTGACAAATGCGGCGCGATCTGCGCTGGTCGCCACCCTCATTTGCGGCGCGCGCCCGGTAACGCCCAGTACATCCACCACCGTAATCCCCCGTTCCAAGCCCTCGCCGGTCGTTACATCGACGCGATAATCCCGGTATTGGGCGATGCTAGGATCAATCGCCGCCGCCATCGTTATCGGATCCGGCAGATCGAAGCCTGGCAATGCGTTTTCCGTCATAGAAAATTCAGTCAAGGTCGCCTGAATATCAATGACGAACTCCGCCAGCGGCGTTCCGATTCGGCGGATTACGGCGGCTTGTTCCGCATCGAAAGTCGCGTACTTCCAGGAGATGTCCCAGCCGACCATAGTCATATTCATGCCCGATTCGTATACGATCTTCGCCGCTTCCGGATCAACCCAGATGTTGAATTCGGCTGTCGGCGTCACGTTGCCGTGGCCTGAGCCGATGCCGCCCATAATCCAGCAGTGCGAAACACAACGCGCCAACTCCGGCTCTCGCAGCAAGGCGAGCGCCACATTGGTCAAAGGACCGAGCGTGACCAGCGTGATGTCGCCGGCATGCGCATTGATGAGCTCGCGCAGCGTATCGGCGGCATGTCCAGCAGCAGGCCCCCGCCCCTGCAACGGCAAGCCGATATCGCCCATGCCGTCGCGGCCATGTACATCCTGCGCCGTCTCCAGGTCTCGCAGCAGCGGCTTGGCGCAGCCAGCGTATACAGGCGTATCGGCGCCACAAAGTTCAACCGTATACAGCGCGTTCTGAACCGCCTGCGGCAGCGGCACGTTTCCAGCGACCACGGTAATCGCCTTGACATCGATATCCGGCTGCCGCAGCGCCATCACAACCGCGACCGCGTCATCCGAGGCGGTGTCACTGTCGATGATGAAGTTTCGCATTTGACTCTCCTCAATTCGCGCTGAGTATAAGATAGAGCAAGTTTCGCCGCAAATTGGTGGGCGCATAAGCGGTACGCGACCAAAAATTCGCAAAACGCGCTTGCCGCTATGGTATACTCGCGCCGAACAATCGCGCCACGCAGTAAGGTTGCAGCAAATGGATTTCACCATTCCCCGCCACATCAAGGCGATCGCCCATCGCGTCCGTCAATTCGTGGACGATGAAGTCATACCGGTCGAATTGGAATTACTTCGCAGCGGCATCGACTTGAACCATGACATTCTGCAGGATCTGCGCGCCAGGGCGAAAGCGGCTCAGCTGTGGGCGCCGACCATGCCCAAAGAATGGGGTGGCATGGGTTTGAACATCCAGGAGATCGTGCCCGTATTTGAAGCGGCGGGCCGCAGCATGCTGGGTCCCCTGGCCATCCATTGCGCCGCGCCCGACGAAGGCAATATGCACCTGCTGCGCAATTGGGCGAACGAAGCGCAAACCGAACGATACCTCGCGCCGCTGGCAAAGGGAGAGACTTTCTCCGCTTTTTCTATGACTGAGCCGCCACCGGGCGCCGGCAGCGACCCGCGCATGATCCAAACGCGCGCCGTCCGCAATGGCGCCGACTGGATCATCAACGGGCATAAGTGGCTGACCACCAATGGCGAAATCGCCGATTTCTTCATCATAATGGCGGTAACCGACCCCGATGCGCATCCCTATCAAGGTTGCACCCAGTTTCTCGCCCCGCGCGACACGCCCGGCATCAAGATCTTGCGCGATGTGCCGGTGATGGGCGCGAAAGACTTCGGCGGGCATGTCGAAATCCAGTACAAAGACCTTCGCCTTCCCAACAGCGCCATCCTGGGCGAAGCGGGTCGGGGTTTTATGCTGGCGCAATCGCGCTTGGGTCCGGCGCGTCTGACCCATTGCATGCGCTGGACCGGCATCGCCCAACGCGCCCTGGAAATCGCGACCGATTACGCCGCCGGGCGCGAAGCATTCGGCGGTCCACTGACCGGGCATCAGTCGGTGCAATGGATGCTGGCCGATTCCGAGATGGAGCTGAAGATGGGACGGCTGCTGATCCAGGAAGCGGCTTGGCGACTGGCGCAGGGCGAGCAAGCGCGGGTCGAAACCTCCATCGCCAAGGTGCAGGTCTCGGAAATCGTGGGACGCGTGCTGGATCGCTGTGTGCAAATCTGCGGCGGACGAGGCATCTCGCGCGATCTGCCCCTTTCCGGCTGGTACGAGAAAGCGCGTTCCTTCCGCATTTACGACGGCGCCTCGGAAGTGCACCGCATGGTCGTGGCGCGTGACGTCGTCAAGCGTTACGGCGCCGGCGAATGAGACTGAATCAGGCTAGTTAGGCAGCATGCCCAAAGTCTTCATCAGCCACAGCAATCAAGACAGCGAAGAGACGCTGTTCGTCGCCGACGCGTTAAGACGCGCAAGATTCGATGTCTGGGTGGACTACGAGAATATTCGCGGCGGCGCCGATTGGCTCTGCGAGATCGAGGCTGGCATACAGCGCTGCGATGCGGTCGTGATTGTGCTCTCCAAGGCGAGCGCCACTTCGGTCTGGGTGGAGCGCGAATGCCTATACGCCTGGCAACTGGGTAAACCAGTATTCACCGCCCTAATCGCCGAAATCTTGATACCGCTGCACCTCATCAACATACAGTACTGCGATCTGCGCGAGCGTCGGGTGGAGGCTATGGCTAAACTGGTTGAGTCGATTCATAATGCACTTCTTTCCGCCGAAATCGCGGCGCAGAATTCGATTTCCGCCGTCTCAAGACGGCCGATTGAAGCCAACTTCTTCCCATACCTTGAGCAGCTTCCAAATGGCGATATTGCCACTTTGGTAGCGCGCGATCTCTTCCACTGGGCGCGGGACATTGCCGATGAGGTGGCTTTTGGCGGCGGCGTGAAGAAACCTGCTTTTCATGCGCGCATTAAACTGGATCGCCAACTGGTGACAATCTTTTCAATTTGGGCATATCGCCGTAAACCAGCGGCGCAGATTCCGCTCGATCATTTGGCTCGGCGGAAACCCTTCAAGCGCCGGCGATCGCGCTCTGACATCCTGCGGCAACTCAACCTGCTGCTGCCTAAGCCGCAGCGCTTCAAAACGGACATGGCCGATCGCAGGCTTTCGATTCCGCTGCAATACTTGCACAGCGCCAACAAATTGGAAGACTTTAAGGAGATCCTGCTAAACCTAATCCGCGATCTTCGCGCCAATGGGCAGTCGCGATAGGCGCGCTCAAGGCAGAGCCGCCACCAGATGTTCGCGGCGCAAACGGCGGTCATAGTATTTCTCAGCCGCTTCCGCCATGCTCTGGATCGTCTGCACATTGAGGAAAGCATTAACGACGGCGCCAGCTATGGGAATGAAACCGACGATCATCTTCGCGGGAACGCGCGCGCTGATCCGCGACGCCAGCTTGTATGCCAGCCGTCGACTGATCTTCCGCCCCAGCGGCCGCGTCAACATCACTTCGCAGTTCAAGTGATTCACTTGTTCTTTACCGGTAGCGAGCAGGCCTGCCGCCGCTTCCGCGCCCAGCATCGCCTCGGCTATCGCGTAGCCGCGCTCATCATCGGCGACGAAATTCTCCGCCAGCTTTTGCAGAATGTGATAGCTGCGCAACGTCGTCTCATCCACTCGCGCTTCAAGCAGATCCGGCAGCGCCGCCTGCCCCTCCTCGCTCAGCGCCCAGCGCAGCGCATCCAGCGAAATCGCCAAATGCTCGATGATCTTGGCGTCAAAACTGGCTTCGTTCGCCCAGAGCGCCAGGATATTGCGCAGGTCGGAATAGGCTTCCGTCTCGACGATGTAAGCGCCTTTCAGCGCGCCAATCCCCCAACTGATGGTTCCCATCTTGTGCAAGAGGTAGCTGACGCCAGTCGGAATTGTGAAGGAATGCAAACCCGGCACGACCATCTCGGCGCCACCGATCACCGCCAGCTTGGTCGTTTCTTGCCGGATCCATTGCGCAGGCGATTCGCAATCCAGCGCCGATTTCACCGCTCGCTGCGGGTTGCCCGCGAGCTCATCCATCGCCATGATGATCGCTTCCGCGATCGTGTCTTCCAAGCCCATGCGCTATCCATGCGGTCGCCGATTTCGTCTCATGCAATTATACGCAATTGGCGGGAATGTGTTGCGCTTGCGCTCGTGAGACCGGCTGGCCGAGGGCAATCAGATCTCGGGGCGGTCCGCGACTGCGCGCCAAATCTTGAGATCATCAAACGCTACCGAAAGTCGCTTGCCCTCGTAATTCATAAGGCCGACCAAGCCAACCGCCCCCCGCGCCGCGCGCCCGTCACGGGCATCGGCCACAAATTCGCCGTTGACCCAAAGCGCCAGGTAATCTTCGACGCAAACTGCGCGCAAGCGATTTGTTGCCGCGCCCCGCATTATGTGACGAGATGGCGCCGCGCTGGCGATCGGCTCAAGCGAGCGTCCGTTGCTCCAACGAATGCTGGCATAGCCATCGCCGCTGATCAAGAAGAAGTAGCCGCGGCCTCGGTTGCCCGGATCCAAGCGGCAAGCCAATCCGTATGCATTGTGATCGTAGCTCGAAACTTGCGCCGCCTCCGCCTCAATCACGATGTCGTCAAAGTCGCCATCGCGCTGCGCCCAGGCGTACTGGCGTCCCCGAAAGTCAATGTGGTAGCGGCCAACTCGCACGCCAAGGAAGAGGTCTGCGCCGTCAGCGTATTGCCGCCATTGCTCGCCACTCTCGAAATCATCTTCCGCAAGCAACTCAAGAAAGCGGAAACCTGTCTGTGGCTTTTGCTTTCCCGAAACCATCTCTTGTATGCTCGCGCAGGCCGGCAACAGCGCCAGGGCGAAAACCACCATTATCGCGCACAATACATTTCCTCAACAACTTACCTGAAATCAGTGTAGTGTATCGAATTCGGTTGAAATTCAAATGAGCCAAATTCAACTTCACCACAAAGACGCAAAGGACACAATGAAAATGGCATATTTCGCAGACAATTCTCGGCGCTCTCGCTTTTCTCGGTGTCCTCGGTGGTAAAGCTTTCTGTGTTTCAACCGAAAAGGATACACTTCCCGGCAATCACCAAAGTTTGAAGTGGCCCGATATCGGTGTATAATACGAATTGGATTCATTTCGAGTAAGGTGACAGTCCTATGATTGAAATGATTGTGGATCGGGTGCAGGTAAGCTTGATGTCGCAGCATCGCTTGGTCGTGTTGCGTGATGTCGAAGAGGAGCGCTATCTGCCAATCTGGATCGGACAATTTGAGTCGGAAGCTATCACGCTGGAGTTGCAGGGCATGGTCCGCGAACGTCCCCTTACTCACGACCTGCTGAAGTCAACCATCCAGCAGATGGGCGGCTCCGTGCGCCATATTTATATCAATAATCTGAGTAAAGATGTATTCTTCGCGGTGATAAACATAGATGCGCAGGGCGAAACAATTGAAATTGACGCCAGACCCAGCGACGCCATCGCGCTGGCCGTCCGCCTGGATGCGCCGATATATGTAGATAAAAGCGTGATGGATCGCGCCGGAATACGCCCCGACCGTAATGTGGAGCCAGAGATCCTCGGGCTGGCGGATGACTTGCACGAACGGAGCGAAAACGGCGAACGCGTCGACGAAAGCAAGCTGAGCGCATTCGCTGATTTCGTCGATACGCTAAACCTGGAAGACCTAGAAGACGAAGAGTAATACTTAGTCCAGCACGCTGGACTGCAATATAATCGAGCTACCGGTTCACGGTCACATTCCTGCATACGGGAAAGGGACTGCGGTCGGTTGCTCCGTAGGAAGACCTGCTTTGGACCACCAGGCGCCGCATACGCAATTGCATGTCCCAATGAGCCTGGAGGCGGAGCAGGCGCTGCTTGGATCCATCCTGATAGAGCCGAGGACGTTTCTGACCGTCGCATCGTTGTTGTCGGCGGCAGACTTCTTCATCAAGCGCCACGAATATATCTGGAACGCCATAAGTCGGCTGCAAGAGCGTAACGATGCGGTCGATTACCTTACGCTAGCAAGTGAATTGCAGGACATGCGCGTCCTCGATGAAGTTGGCGGCCAAGCCTATTTGACCAGTCTGGTCAATAATACGCCGACGGCTATCCATGCCGAGGTCTACGCCGAGATGGTCGCGCGAACAGCCACGCGCCGCCGAATGCTGCAGGCCGCCGATAACATTCGCCAGGTTGCGCTCGATGAAGAAATGCCAATCGACAAGGTCATCGACGAAGCGGAGCAGGCGCTCTTCGCCGTCAGCAACAACCGGGTCAAGCGCGAGTTCGTACCGATTTGGGATGCCGCCAGCGAATACTACGATGAGATGGAAAAGCTGCTTGAGATCGGGGCCGGCACGATTGGCATGCCAACCGGCTTTAATGACTTGGATGGCTTGCTCGGCGGCTTCCAAAAGTCGGATCTCGTCGTCTTCGCGGGCCGGCCGGGCATGGGCAAAACCAGTTGGATGCTGTCCGTCGCCTTAAATGTAGCGCGCCGCGACCGCCGCGTCGCCATCTTCACGATGGAAATGGGCGTCGAGCAAATGGTGCAGCGCCTGATATCAATGGAAACCGGCATTGCCATTAAGCAGCTGCGCACGGCCGATATCAGCGCGCGCGAGCACACGCGCCTTACGGAAGCGATCGGGCGCATCTCCAGTTTGCCCCTGTTTATTGATGACACGCCCTCAATCTCGCCAATCGAAATGCGGACCAAATGCCGCCGGCTCCAGCACGAATACGGCCTCGATATCGTGATGGTCGATTATATGCAGTTGATGTCAGCCGGCCGCGCCTACGAGAATAATCGCGTCCAGGAGATCAGTTACATCAGTCGGTCGTTGAAAGAGCTCGCGCGCGAGTTGAACGTGACCGTGCTCTCAACGGCGCAGCTTTCACGCGCGGTTGAACAGCGGCAGGACAAACGGCCGCAACTTTCCGATCTGAGAGAAAGCGGCACTATCGAGCAAGACGCCGATGCCGTGCTCTTCCTTTACCGCGACGCCGTCTACAATCCCGACACAACCGAGTTCCCCAATCAAGCGCATGTAATGCTGTCGAAGCATCGCCACGGGCCAACTGGCGTCGTCCATCTTGAATTCCAAAATTCATTCACCCGCTTTAAGGATGTCAAGAAGGTCAATTTTGAACTCGCGGACATAAGCAACCTGGATTGAGCGGCATGGATTCTATCAACGGGAGAAGATTCCTTGGTTCCAAGCAGCCAGTTGCGCTGCCGCCCTTTTTCTTTTCCGACTTGCTGCCGGTCATTGACGATCTGGCCGAACTCAAGGTCACGATCTTCGCGCAGGCGGCGCTCCAACAGAAGGAAGGCGATTATCGCTTTCTTCGTTTCGACGAATTCGCCAACGACGTTTCGCTGATGCGCGGACTGGCGGTCAGTAATGATTCCGCGCTCGCCGGCGAAACGCTCAATCGCGCGCTGGAAAAGGCGGTCGCCCGCGGGACGTTGTTGATGGCGGAAATCGAGATACGAGGCGAAACGCGACGCTACTATACAGGCGCTGACAAAGCGGGGCGCGCGCTGCGGCAGCGGATTCAAGATGGACAATGGCGGCCCGCCGCCGATGGCGAGATTGAGCTTCTGCCTCCTCGCCCGTCGATTTACGGTCTCTACGAAGACAACATCGGCCTATTGACACCGATGATCGTCGATTCGCTTAAAGAGGCCGAGGCGACCTTTCCGCGCGACTGGATCGAAGAGGCGATGCGTCTGGCGGTCGAAGGCAACAAGCGAAACTGGCGCTATATCCGGGCGATACTCGAAAGATGGCAGCAGGAAGGACGCTGGGGTGAAAAGACTGGGCGACGTCTTAGACGCAAACCCAACAGGTCACGATAATGGCAAACCGAGGTCAAGCGAACTTGCGGACATAGCGTCTCCCGCTCCCTACGACTTCGTATGTTTTGATCCGGCGAATCGTGATTTGCCTTGCCCTGTCTGTGACGGCAAAGGCGTGATTACGCTTGACGTTCCCGTTTCCGATCCGCAATTCGGTAAATTTCAACGCTGTCCAAATCATCCCGTTGAAGACGACCGGGAAATGCACAAACGTCTGCGGCGCTTTGGGAATCTTGAAGGTTACCGAGACAAGACCTTTGAGAACTTTAGAGTAAACCACCTGGGCGGGAGCTATACGCCGAACAACGTGACTTCGCTTTTCAACGCCAAGTCGGTGGCGGAAGGCTTTGCGCAAGACCCAATTGGTTGGATCGTATATGAAGGACCTTACGGTTGTGGCAAGACTCACCTGGCTGTCGCCATTGCCAATGCGCGCTTGGAGTTATATGGGGAGCAGGTTGTCTTCATCACCGCGCCTGACCTTCTTGATATATTGCGCGCCACTTTTGGTCCCGAATCCGAAGCATCCTTTGATGCCTATTTCGAGCGCGTCCGAAATGTGCCTTTGCTGGTTCTGGATGATTTAGGTGTAGAAAATCCCAGCGGTTGGGCAAAGGAAAAGCTGTTCCAGTTGCTTAATTTTCGGCATGTGAATCGTCTTCCAACCGTAGTCACCACCAATACGCCATTTGACGATCTTGATCCACGCATAAGCAGCCGCATGATGCAGGGCGAAATCGTCAAGCACATAAGGATCACCGCGCCAGACTACAGACGGGTAGCGCGCACTCAGTCTCTCGAAATGCGCTTCAACGACTTGCGCCTTTATCAACACATGAGATTTGATACCTTCACAACGGACAGCCTGGAAACCGATGAAACCGCCAACCTGAAAACCGCATTGGGCATGGCAAAAAAATGGGCGGAGAATCCACGCGGATGGCTATGCTTCTTGGGTGACTATGGCGCCGGCAAGACGCATTTGGCAGCGTCAATCGCCAACGATCTAAATGAGCGTGGCAAGGATGTCATGTTTACAACCGCGCCAGATTTACTGGATTATCTGAGACAAGCCTTTGATCCGCAGTCGAATTTGCGCTTCGATAAGCGCTTTCGCGATATTCTTCACATCCCAATTCTAATTCTGGATGATTTGAGTCTGTCCGGCTCTACTTCCTGGTCCCAGGAAAAGTTATTTCAGATAATTGACTACCGATATCTTTCGCGCAGCCCAACGGTGTTTACGACGCCCGAAACTAGGCAATCGATGGAGGAAGACTCGCCCCGCCTCGCTACCCGTCTGTTTGACCGGCGGCAATGCGAGTGGTTTGACCTGGTTAGGGTGCGAAGCTACGTCAAGCGGATGAAAACGCAGAACTGATGCTGAGCGCGCGGCTGAAGATCACCGCATACGAGCGTCGACACAGAAGCGCGCTGCTCGACCTCGCCTGGTACAGCCAATGGGCGCACAAACATCTGGATTGGCACACGACGAGCCAATGGCTGGGCGATGGGCTGGGCAGCGTCATGCTGGCTTGGCACGGCGATCAACTGATTGGTTATATCGGCATATCGCTGCCGGTCAAAGGCTGGAGTTGGATTCGGCTGCTGGGCATCCGCGATGGCAGGATGCCTGGCTTTGTCGTGCGCGAGCTCGTGGAAGCCGCGGAAGCCCGCTGCGCCCCGCTCGGCATCAAGAACCTCTTGATTCTCATGATCACCAACTGGCTGCCCGCTTACCTGAGCGAGCTCGGTTTTCAAATCGACGAAGATGTCATCACTATGAGTCATATCGGCAGCGCTTTGCCGCCGAAACCAACAGTTGCCGCGCGCATTCGGGCGGCGGAAGCGCAGGATGTCACAAACATGGCGCTGATCGACCACCTGGCGTTTGAGCCGCCCTGGCAATTGACAGAATACGACATGCGGCAGGCTCTTCGCATTGCGGCGAGCGCAACGGTGGCGCTGCTGGATGATGAGCTGATCGCCTATCAACTGAGCACGCGCCAAGACGAGGTTGGGCATATTGCGCGCTTGGCGGTTCACCCGGCGTATCGGCGCGGCCGAATCGCATCCGCCGTGATGCGCCAAGTCGCGGCTGACTTCCTCAGCCGGAACCTGACGAATCTATCCGTCAACACACAGAAGAGCAATCTGCCCGCGCAGCGGCTTTACGAAGGTTTCGGCTTCTTCCGCAACGGAAACGATATCGAACTTTGGCGCAAGCAACTCAACTGAAACCCCCAACAGAGAACACCAGGACCAACTCATGGCGACCATTTATCGAGAAGCGGATGCCAATCTCAATGTCTTGAGCGGCAAAACAGTCGGCATCATCGGCTTCGGCAATCTGGGTCGTCCGGTCGCCAATAATCTGCGCGATTCGGGCATCCGCGTCTTGATTGGCTTGCGCGAAGACGAAACCCGCGACCATGCGCGTCAGGACGGCTTTGAACCACAAGATATTGAAATGGTGATCCCGCGCTGTCACATCCTGATGCTCTTCTTGCCAGACGAGGTAGTTCCCGAGGTCTACCTGGAGCGCATGTCGCCTAATCTTCAACGCGGGCATCTGCTGGTTTTCGCCAGCGGCTACAACATCTCATTCGGTTTCGTCGAGCCGCCGCCCTTCGTCGACGTCGGCATGATTGCCCCGCGAACTATCGGCGCCGCCGTGCGGTCGCGCTTTCTCGATGGCAGCGGCTTCTACAGTTTCGTCGGCGTGGGGCAAGACGCCACCGGCAGCACATTGGAGACGCTGCTGGCGCTGGCAAAAGCGATGGGCAGCCTGCAGGCGGGCGCCATTGAGCTTTCGATGGAGGACGAATCCCAGCTGGACCTTTTTGTGCAGCAAGCGATTCTGCCCGCCTTTCATCATGTGATGACCACAGCCGCTAGCGTTTTGCTGGAGCTGGGTTATCCACCGGAAGCGGTCATGCTGGACCTGATCATCAGCGGCGAGTTCACCGACTATCTTTCGCGCGCGTCGCAGATGGGCTTGCTGCGTGCGCTGCGCTTGTCTTCATTGACCGGGCAATACGGTATCTTCAGCCGCCTGCACCGCTTTAAGGAGCTGAAGCTTGAAGGCATGATGGAGGCGACGCTGGACGATATCCGTGGCGGCGACTTCGCCATCGAATGGTCGCGCGAATACGAACAAGGTTATCCGCGGCTGGCGAGTCTGCTGCAAGCGCAGGAACAGCAATTCCTTTACGCCCTGGAACAGAGCGCCCTCGACAGATTGAAGTAGTCTCGCGCGCCGCGCAGCCTTTCACCAACGAAGAGATGCGCTAAAATGAGTCGCGTCTTGACGGAAGGAAAGGTCAGCCAATTTGTCCCAGCGGATCAAAGCAATAATTTCAGATATGGATGGTGTGCTCTGGCGCGGGTCACAGGCGCTGCCCGGCATGCGCGAGTTCTTCGAGCTGTTGTTTGCGCGCCCGCTGGATTTCGTCCTCGCCACCAACAACAGCAGCCGGACGCAGCAAGATTACGTGGACAAGCTGGCCCGCATGGAGGTCTCGGGCATCCACCCTCGCCATATCGTAACCAGCGGTACGGCGACTGTCAGTTACCTCAAAACGCAATATCCAGCGGGTACGCGAATGTATGTCCTTGGCGGCGGCGGACTAAAGCGCATGCTGGCCGGCGCCGGCTACGAACTGGTCGGCGCCTGCGCTGAGGTTGTGGTCTGCGGCATTGATTTCGCTCTCACATACGAAAAAGCGCAAACGGCGACCCTGCTGATTCGCGCTGGGGCGCGCTTCATCGGCACCAATCCGGATCCGTCGTTTCCGTCGCCGGAAGGCCTTGTGCCGGGCGCGGGCAGCATCATCGCCTTGATTGAAGCGGCGTCGGGTCAGCCGCCCACAATCATTGGCAAACCCGAACGCGCCATGTTCGACGCGGCGCTGCGACAGCTTGGCGCTCGCCCCGAAGAGACGCTGATGATCGGCGACCGAATCGGCACTGACATCGCTGGCGCGCAGATGCTAGGCTTGCAAACGGCGCTTGTGATGACCGGTGTGGAAACGGAAGAAAGCCTGCGCGCGAGCGACGTGCAGCCGGATATGGTCTTCGCCGGCTTGCCTGAATTGATTGAGGCGCTTTCCGCTCTTCACTAATCGTCATTGAGCCAGCGTTCGCTGTTCCTGTCTCCGTCGCGCCCTTGCGCTATGCCGATCGCAATCCCCAAGTCCAGCATATCATTAACCGCCTCGTCGCCCAATTTCGCCTTCGATTCGGCGCTGAATGGATCCAGATTATTTGCGGCGCAATGCTTAATATAGCCGATCATCCACATGCCAACAGCGGCCTGTTTTGCATGTCGCATCTTCTGCAGCGCTTCGCTGCCGTATGTGGGAAATAGTTCGTAGACTTCAAAGCGATCGACGCAGCTGCCGCAGACCGTGCGCCAATCGTCCTGATAAACCTGAATCTTGTACGTGAGCGTGTTGTCAGCTGCGCATCGTTCGCATTTTCCAATCGAAGGTATCTGAAACGCCGAGACGCTTTCGTCCTTTTCTTCCGTAGATTCGCTCGCGGTCAGGTTATCTGCTGGCGCGTTGGCGGCGCGCTTCTGCTTCTTCAGCTCGACAATGGTGAAGTAAGCGATGGGCAATCCCCAAGCCAGCGCCCAGCCAGCCACAAATGCCAATAAAACTGATGAAATATACATGTTCGCCCCCGCATCCGTTTTTCATTTCCCGTAGAACCAAACCGCTGGCTCGACGCTCATGACTATTGTTGCTTGGTTAGGGCGCCTAATATCACCTCAATTTCTGGGGGGTTTTCCGCATCCTTGAATTGCGCCATCCGCTCATAGACATCATGCGCCGCCACAAAGAAGCCGGGCGGCATTCCGGCGGACTCGAAGGTAGCGGCGATCTCTTGCATCTCGCCAGCGAAGCGCCAAGCCTTCTCAGTGACATTGCGCACCTGATTCCGCCTCTGCGCCACAGAATCGCTGTCGCGCATTGCCCATTCCCGCTCCAGGTCGTCGCGCACGCCGAGTTGATCGGCCGTGCCGTATATTGCTGAAAGCAAGGCGGTGGAGCCTTTGGTCAAGGCGGCGAAAGCCATCTTCAGCGCCGATGCCTTCCCGATCTCGTCGCCGATAACGATCGCCTCTGTCACCGTGTTATTGAAGAGTTCGGCAATCTGCTCAGCTGAAGAGCCAGATAGATAGAAACGGGTCGCGCCGGCTTTCCAGGCCGGTGGTCCGATGATGCTGCCGTCTACGAAGTCTATGCCAGCGGTCGCGAGGCGCGCCCCAATCGCTTGAGCCTTTTGCGGCGCGATTGCATTGCCGTCGCAGTATAGTCCGCGGAAGCCAGCGTCGATCACCGCCTCAGCAACGGATTGCGCCGCGTGTGGCGGGCAGACGCAGATGATCACATCACAACTGGCGCACAAATCGTTCAGAGACGCCAGAGCAAGCAAGTTCTGTTCCTCGGCGCGTTGGCGCGTTGCTTCGCTTCGCCCCGCCGACGACCAATATACATCGTGGCCCGCCGCCCGAGCCGATGCCGCGATCGATATGCCCATCGCTCCCGGATTGATGATGCCGACTCTGCTCATACTCCCTCGCTAGAATTCTTGCCGTTCACCGGAGCGAAGCAGCCGCTCAAATCGATCAAAGGTCTCAGACTTCTCGTCAAAGACATAATTCGGGCGCGTCACAATGATATCTGTCCCGCCGAGAGCGCGCAGATGTTGCATCGTCCGATGTATCAAGTGCGACTTCACCAACAAATTAGTTTCAAACCAGCGCGTCGTCGTGCCCGGCGGGCTGGCGACAGCGACCACACCCGGTCCCTTCGTGCCGCTGAGCGCCGGGTTGGCAAGGATGCGCCCCTGCACATCCGCTACGGATTCGCCGCTGATATTGGCGCGCAGCGAAACGTACTGACGCGCTCGACGATGCGCTTCGATAAGTTCAAGCATTTCGCGCAGCGTTTCGAGCTTTGCCTCCGCCCCTCGCATTGTTCGGCGGCTGCCGATCAAGACCGCTTCCGAGGCGATGATCGTGCCGCCATCAATCGGCCGCAGATGGTTCTCGCGCAAGGTCGTGCCCGTTTCCGAAAGGTCCGCGATCAGATCGGCATAACCCATACGAGGCGCCGCCTCCATCGCGCCTTCAGCGTGCACCAATACAAAGTGTGAAATGCCGTGTTGACGCATAAAACCGTTTACGAGGTTGCTGTACTTGGTGGCGATGCGCAATTGCGCGCCACGCTCCTTGTTGCGCCGGCTCAGATCAACCAGATCGGCAATCGAAGTCACATCGATCCAGGACTCAGGCACGCCTAGCAACAGTTTGCATTTCCCAAAGCCCAGCCGATCAATCACCATGATTTCGGCCGAATCGGCGCCATATTCGGAAACGTTGTCAAGTCCGGTCACGCCGATATCGGCCTGCCCTTCCGCCACGCGGCTGACAATATCGCGCGGGCGCTGATAGACAACTTCCGCCAGTGGCAAGTTGGGAATGGTAGCTGTGTATTGCCGGCTGTTGGGCTTGTAAATGTGCAGACCCGCGCGACCAAACAAGCTATCGGCGCCGTCGCCCATTCGGCCTTTGCTCGGCAAGGCAATAATCAGATTCTCGCGGGGCATCGCCTCACTCATTGGCTTGCCATAACCTCTCAACCCGCCTCGACAGTTTGCCTAAGGCCACATCCCGCTCCTTATGATCGCGCAAATTGCGAAAGATGGCGCTCTTGCCTTGCCGATGCCTTGGCTGTCTTGACGCTGTCTTTCGCAGTCGCCAAACAATTCCCGGAAGCAGAGGCTACCATTGAATCGCCCAATGGTATAGAGCGCGCCCAGAGTCCTCAATTGGCTGTGGAGAATTCTACGTGATGGCTGTCAGCGTCTTCTTCGATGAAGCCGATAAGCTCCAGCCCTTCCGTCTCAATCGCATTGAGAGTGTCGTCCGCTTGCTTTTGGAAGAGCGTCACGCGCAGCGACGCTCGCATTTTGTCGCGCTCGGCTTTCCAGATCGCCCCGACAAATCCATCAATGATGATCGAGCCAAGCACGCGGCCCGCGGACACGAAGACTTTCCTGCGATGCTTTTCCGGCAGGATTCTCCCGCGATGCTTGTGGCCAATCAAGATGTTGTCATATTCGGGCAAGAAACGAATCGGCGCTGGCCTCTCTTCCTCGACAATTGGCAAGCCCGGCAAATCGTACAAGAGTCGGCCCGCTGCGTCACGATAGCGAACGAGCGCGTCAAGCGTATCTTTCAACTGCGATCTGAGGCGCGTCATGCCCGTCCAGGTTTGAAAGTCCATCACATCGGCTGGTCCAAACGCCGCCAGGTAGCGGCGGAAGAGCGAGCCCAGATCCAAAGGCGACGCCGCCCCCAGCCAGCTTTCCGCCGTCGTATAAGTCGCGCGCGTGCCAACACCCCAGGCGCCGCTCGGCGGGACCTGCACCAAGGGCAGATAGCTGCGTACCGCATAAGCCATCGCTTGCTTGTCCTCATCCGGCTCATGTTCCTGCAGTTCATCGCGCAGCGCGCCGATGGCTGGCGTCTCCGCCTCGAGGTAAGGTTTGGCGATTGCTATCAGCCTCTCAATATCCAGCCCTTTGGCGCGGGACCCGAAAAACGAGCGCAAGCCCCGCGCCAGCGCCGGCTGAATGACAGCTTGGAATGCCTGGTGATCCTCAGCCGTGACCAAGTGCAGCGTCGAGCGAATCCAGGGCGCCCGCACCACCGCCCGCGATTCCAGCAGAGCCGTAAGCCGCCGCTTTTCGAAGGCATGCAATCGCGTCCACAAGCCGATGTAAGGCGGGTTGGGAATCTGCGATTGCAGCGCAATCAGCGCCGCAATCACGTCCATGCAATCAAGTTTTTGTCGCTCCAGCAGAAATTGCCGCGCCAGCAGAGTGCGGTTCAGCTGTCCAAGCGACAAGGTTCGCGCCATCAATTCTCCCATCTTTCGCCTGGCACGCGCCAGTATAACAGCGCGCTACGCAGCCAGCAAAACGCCGAGCGGACGCCTTCAAGTTAGGCAGGAATCGTGATTCAGATTGTGGATTAGCGGAGCGCGTCTAGTTTAGAGCGGCGTGGCCACCGCTTCTTCTTGTATGTCTTGCGCCGTTGCCGAGCCGAAGATGCGGCGTAGTACAAACAGGACGCAACCGGCGCATACCGCCAAGATAGCGGCGACATGCACCCGTGGCGGAATCTGACGCACACGCTTGACTACGCCGGGGCGCCCATTCAACAGATCGGCGCGAAGGCGGTCGGCATAATCTTGACTCGGGCTTATCGGCGCCAGCGAAGTATGCAGTGACTGAATGATATCGACGAATTCCCCTAAATCGCCTTGCGACTCTTCAGCCTCCGTGAGCAGCGGTTCCACGGCCTCACCGCCTTGCAGCCGCGCAGTGATGGAATCGAGCGAATTTTGCAATTGAATGTCCTCAGATGCTGACATGGCGCATCCTATCCTTCGTGTCCTCTCAGCCGCTTGCTGCGGTCACCCGTGTGTATGCTTTCCATCTCTTCACGCAGCGCCAGCAATGTCCGATGATAAAGTGACTTGATTGCGCCTTCGGTTCGTCCCATTATTGCGCCAATTTCCGCGTTCGACATCCGCTCGACAAACTTAAGCAAGATCAGCTGCTGCCGCTCTTCGGGCAAGCGGTGAAAGGCTTCCAGCAATTGGTTCCGCTCCTCACGCTCCTCGCTAAGGCGATCGGGCGCTTCGGACTTCAAAGAATGTACCACATAATCATCCAAGGCAATGATTTTCCGCCGCCCTTGATCGCGATGCCAATTCGCCACCAGATTATGCGCGATCCGATATAACCAAGCCTGAAACGGCACTCCCTTTTCGACATAATTGCTGATATGCGACAGCGCGCGAATGAATACTTTCGCCGTCAGGTCCTCCGCGTCATGTACATTGCCCGTCCGATAATACACATAGCTGTAGATCTTCTGCAAATAACGCTCGTAAAGTTCGCCAAAAGCCGCCTTGTCCTCTTTCGCCAGAGCAACCAGCTCGCTATCGTCGAGTTCCTTGAGATCGATTCGTCGCGAAAAAGGGTTCTTCATTCGGTAATTCTCAAAACCCGTATCGGCAATTGGGGTTACGCGATTCCTTGATTTCAGCTTGGCTTTTGCGCCGCCGCCGCCAGCGCCTGCACTTCGCCAAGCGTTGGCAGAGAGGACATGGCGCCTCGACGAGTACAAGACAACCCGGCCGCCGCCGAAGCGAAAACCAAGGTCTCCCTCACTTGCCAGCCCAAAGAAAGAGCGTGACAAAAAGCGCCGACGAAGGCATCGCTCGCCCCGGTCGTATCCACCGCGCCCAGCTTGAAGGCGGGCTGCTCGGCTCTGCAATCACCTTTATATAGCAGGCTGCCGGCTTCGCCGAGCGTCAGGACAGCTGTCCCAATCCCATGCTGAAGCAGCCCGGTTGCCAGTTCGTCAACATCATCTGAACCATTGTCGAGGATCAACTGCGCTTCCAACCTGTTGGGAATGATCACATCGACCAGGCGCAAGTAGTCAAGGACAAAGGCATCGCGCGTGAAGAAGGGGGCCGGATTGAGCACGGTAATGGCGCCCGCTTCTTTGCCCAGCTTCAAGGCAAATTGCACCTGCCGCTGCGGAATCTCAAAATCGAGTAGCAGGATATCGCCCCGGCGCAGGTCTTCGAGCGCCGCGCGAATGTGGGCTTCGCTCACCATGCGGCTGGCGCAGGGCGCGCCGATAAAACCGGGCAAGCTGTCATGTACAACGATGCTGGCGATGCTCGTCCTTTTTGACTCGAGCTGTCGCACGCTATCGACATTGACGCCTTCGCGCCTCAAGGCGGACAGCATTTCGGCGCCAAAGACATCGTCGCCCACGCAGCCGACCAGTCGGACGTCCGTCGCGCCCAATCGACGCGCGGCGGTCGCCTGGTTCAGCGCCTTGCCACCGGGCGAAATGGTTACCTGGCTGGCATGCACGGCTCGATTTGGCTGTACCCAATCGGGCACGTCAAACACGATATCGTACACGAGCGCCCCGATGACGTAGATCCGCGGCATATTTCGCTTGCTCTATCGGTGAATGCTTAGATACTTCGATTGTAACATGAACAACGATGATGACCTTGCGCTGCGCTCCAAATGTCTCCCGCTTTACTGCATAGCGCCAGCGCCTCGCAACGGCAGCGTCGGAAGTGTATCCTTTTCGGTTGAAACACAAAAAGCTTTACCACCGAGGACACCGAGAAAAGCGAGAGCGCCGAGAATTGTCTGCGAAATATGCCACTTCCTGAGTGTCCTTCGCGCCTTTGTGGTGAAGTTGAATTTGGCTCATTTGAATTTCAACCGAATTCGACACACTACCGCAGCGTCGCCCGATTGGATTTCGCGCTGCCGCAAGGTATACTTGAATCGTTTCAACAGAGACGTTTAATGTCGATGGCGACTCTCCCGTCGGTCTCCCGGGCTCTTGCAACGCGGCGCGGCCGCCTCTTACTCGAGAACCTCACGGCGTATCTTTTCCTGGCGCCTGCCGGTCTCCTGATTATTCTATTCGGAATTTTTCCGGTCGCTTTTGCCTTTTTCGTCAGTCTGCATCGCTGGCGGCGTTTCCCAGATCAGTACGTTGGCCTCGCCAATTACGAAAAAGCGCTCGGCAACCTGGGCTATATACTCTTTTTCTGGCTGGCGGTCGCCGCGTTCGCAGCGGCTGCTTTGCTTGGCAGGCGGATGCTCCCGCTGCTGCGAGAATCTTCGGGCGGCGGCAAATTGGCTGGCGTCCTGGCTGGCGTCACCTGCGGCTACGCTGCGGTCCTCGCCGTCGACTGGTTCTTCAAGCTGATTCCGGTGATCATGCTAATCCCGCGGCAGGTGCGCGGGCAGAATACCACGCTGGCTCTATTCATGGAAAAGCTCGGCGAGAGCTTCGCCAACGCCGATGTCTATGCCGCCGGCAACCTTATGCTGGCCGGATTGATTGTGTCGATCGCCGCCGTCATCGTTGTGGCCGGGCGCTTTCGCGACGCGCAAAGCCTTCCGCTAATCGCCGTCAGCGCGATCACGACCGCATTGCTCTGCGCCGGATTCTTTCTGTTCCAACTGACGATAAGGGAAACCAACGACGCCATTTCCGCCGCGCGCGAATCGGGCGAGTCGCTGCCGATCTGGTCGCAGCTGGTCTTCATCAGCGCGGGCCTCGCCATGATCGCAGCCGCATGGTTAGTTTTCCGGCGCGGTATCAAAGATTACAACAATCGTCGCTTTGTCTTGCTCATCCTAAGCGGACTGATGCTGGCTGTTGGCGGCTATCTACTGATGGCGGAGGCGCCGGCGGCATTGGCGGCCGCCGATGACGACCTGCTGGGTGGCTTCTGGATCACCGTCATGTACGCGGCGGGGACCGTCCCGGTGCAGCTGTCAATTGGTTTGCTGCTCGCGTATCTGCTCTTTCAACCGATTCGCTTCCGCGCCTTTTTTCGCATGGTCTATTTTATCCCCTACATCACGCCCTTCGTCGCCACCTCGATCGTCTTTCGAATCATCTTTGACGCGGGCAAACACGCGCCAGCGAACCGGATTCTCAGCATCATCGGGCTCGAACCCCAGCGCTGGATACTGGAACGCTCGACGATTGGCGACCTCTTGGGACTGCCCGACTTTCTCGCCGGACCCAGCCTGGCATTGATCGTGATCATGATTTACTCGACCTGGACGTATATCGGCTATGACGCGGTGATCTTCCTGGCAGGCTTGGGCAATATCCCGGGCGAACTCTACGAGGCGGCTCGCATTGACGGCGCCAGCGGATGGCGCATCTTCCGCCACATCACTTTGCCCCTCCTTTCGCCGACCGTATTCTTTCTGTCATTGGTCGCAATCATCGGCACCTTCCAAGCCTTCACCCAAATATGGATCTTGCGCACCGGCGCGGTCGGCAACCGCGTCAACACCGCCAGCGTCTACATCTTTGACGAGCTGCAAAACAGCAACCGTTATGGTTACGCCTCGTCGATGGCATTTGTCCTCTTCGCACTGATATTGCTTATGACACTATTCCAAAATCGGATAATGGGGAGACGCGTATTCTATGGCTAGCGATGCGAGCGCGTTACGCACTGCTTCCAATGGCAGACTACCTGTCGATGGTCCGCGGGCGGGCATCTCCCTGAGCCGAGTTGGCATTTATGCCCTGCTCTTCGCTGGCGTTCTCATCGCGGTCGGTCCCTTCCTCTGGATGATCAGCGCGTCCTTCATGACGCTCAGCGAGGTCAACCTCACCCGCCTGCTGCCTGAGAATCTGCTGTGGGAAAATTACGCGACCGCCTTGCGCCGGGCCAATTTTCTCGATATCGAGATTGCTACCGATCCGCAAACGGGCATGCTGCAGTCGCTGAGCGTCTCCGGCTATATCTGGAACAGCGTTCGCATTACGCTGATTTCGGTGCTTGGCTCGCTAACGGTATGCATCCCGGCCGCCTACGCCTTTGCTCGCATGAGATTTGTCGGACGCAACTTCATCTTTGCGCTTTTCCTGTCGACGATGATGATCCCCGGGATTGTCATGCTGATACCGCATCTGTTGACGGTGATTTGGCTGGGACGTTTGAGCGAAAGCTTGTTTGGACCGGCTGGCGCCTGGTTCAATAATTGGCCCGCCCTGACCATTCCCTTCTTCGCCTCGGTCTTCAATATCTTTCTTTTGCGGCAGTTTTTTATTCAGATTCCCGATGACCTGTGGGAAGCCGCGCGCATTGACGGCGCCGGTCATCCGCGATTCCTCGTCAGCGTCGTGCTGCCGCTCTCCAAAGCGCCGATTATGACGATCATCACGCTCGGTTTCATCGGCTCATGGAACGCGCTCATGTGGCCGCTGCTCGTGACCATCAACGATGAGTGGCGGCCGATCGCGGTAGGGCTTTCCAACTTCGTCACCGCAGACACGCCGGGCGACCTCAACTTGCAGATGGCGGCCTCAGTCATCACCGTCATCCCGATATTGGTATTATATTTTGTGGCGCAGAAGCAATTCACCGAGGGAATCGCCCAAACGGGGATCAGAGGGTAGCCAGGCACTCTCCTTTGAGCGCGAGCCGTGATAATATGTTAGCCGTCAAGATCTATCAGAAGGCGCCAGGCAAACTGCCGGCCTATCGTTAATAGTGACCAATGAAGGAGCATTTCTCATGAACCGTCTTTTGCTTGTAGCAGTGATGTTGCTTGCGCTGGGGCTTAGCCTCGTTCAAGCGCAGGGAGACATGAGCTATGAAGGTGTTGATCCAAGCGGTCAAACAGTCGTCTACTGGCATCAATACTCCGATGACAGCTCCCAAGCCGAAACCATGGCGGCGCTAGTCGAAGACTTTAACAGCAGCAACGAATACGGCATCACGGTCGAAACCATTCATCAGGGCAGCTATGGTCCCATTCAAGATTTGATGAACACCGCGATCTTGTCCGGTGAATTGCCGAATCTGGTGGCGGGTTACGCCAATGCTGTCGCCGGCTGGGCGAACGAAGGCGTTGTCGTCGATATCAATTTGCTGCTGAACAGCCCGGAATGGGGCATCCCCGCGGACGAGCAGGAAAACCTGAACTTCGCGCTGCTGGACGTCAATCAGTTGGACTTCCCGCCCTTCCACGGCATGCGAGTCGCCTGGGCCAATCAGAATTCGCTAAACGTCTTCTACACCAATCTGGACATTGTCGAGGCTTTGGGCTTTGAACGGCGTCCGCCAGCGACGCTTGCGGAATTCGAAGAGATCTCCTGCGCCGCCGGCGCCAGTGAAATGTATCAGGGTTATCCACTGGACACGGGCACGTCGCACTTCGAGAGTTTTGTCGCCGCCCATGGCGGGGCAATTTATAGCGGCGAGGTCGACAGCTACATTTTTGAGTCCGATGAGGTCGTCTCCGCGCTGGAGCTTTTCACACGCATGCTCGAGAACAATTGCGCCTACTTATTCGCCGAGCGCTACCAGAATACCGGCGACTTCGCCGTCGGTCTTACGCCTTTCGCCGCCGGCAGTTCAGCCGGCATTCCCTTCATCACCTGGGATGCCGCCACCGCCGAAATGACTGACGAATGGGTAGTCGGCGCTTTTCCCGGCGCTGAAGGAGTAGGCTCGACGATTCAACTATTTGTACCCAGTCAAGCCATCCTGACCGCCACGCCCGAAGCCGAGCTGGCGACCTGGCTCTTCGTCAAGTACTTGGCTGGGGCCGATGCGCAACTGGCTTGGTCTGGCGCCACCGGCTACTTCAGCATTCGCAACGACATTGAAGTAACCGAAGCCGACTTCACCGAGCCGCGCATGCCCTATGCCCGCTTCATTGAAGTCAGCGGCATCCTCGGCGATGGCTCTGTCAGCGTTTATTCATCGCCCGGTTTGCCCAGCTACAGCGCGGTGCGCGGTCTCGTGCCCAATGTGATCGCCGAGGTCGTCAACGGCGATGCTGCCCCAGCCGACGCCTTGGCCGAGCTCAATGCGGAAGCGGCTGAACTTCACGACGAGCTCGACGCTTAGACGGAAACACAGAACCAAAAGAGAAGCCCCGTCATTTGGCGGGGTTTCCACGACGGTTCACCATGACCAATGGTCTCTTGCTTGTCCGTCGCCTGAGACAGCGGGTGAATCTGCCATTTGCGCGCATAGCAAGCCATCTAAATCAGAAGGCAACTATACCGAAACGATAAAGTGATAGCAGCTTGGGTTAAACCCGGATTAAGTTTGTATGATTTCGCAGCCAAAATTTTACAAGTCCGGACTCGCTGAAACATTTGCAGTAAAAACATTTGACGCGTTTTGAATTGTATGTTATAGTAATTTTCGAATAAACAATTTCCACTAGCTTGCCTGAATCCAAAATTTGCCTAGAATGTCAGTGACCTCGCTTGGCATTTTGCAAAACCTGCCATGTAAGCTACGAGCGGAGCGTTTCCCTCCGATTGCCAAACAGGAAACATCTGAAGACGAGCGGCGCCCTATCTACCTGCCTCGCCGCGGCCAAGTGTTCCAGGAAGAACTCGATGAATATCGCGAATCTCGAAGCAAAAACGCTGCCCGAATTGCGCACGATGGCGCGCAACCACAATGTGCCCCGTTTCAGCCGGCTGAAAAAGCAGGACCTGATCATCGGCCTGATGCGCCAAGATGCGGAGCGGCGCGGGCATCAGCTGCGCGGCGGTATATTGGAAGTGGTGGACGATGGCATCGGCTTCTTGCGCGCCGAAGGCTACCTGCCCGGAAAGAACGATATCTATGTCAGCCAAACGCAGATTAAGAAGTTCGGATTGCGCACCGGCGATATGGTCATCGGGCAAGTGCGCCCGCCAAAGGACACCGAACGCTACTACGGCCTGCTGCGCGTGGATTCGGTCAATGGTCTCAATCCGCACGAGGTCAAGCACCGACCCAACTTCGAGCGGTTGACGCCGATCTTCCCGGAAGTGCGCTTTGATCTCGAGACGCTGCCGCGGATCATGTCCACGCGAATGCTCAATCTCATCGCGCCAATCGGCTTCGGCCAACGAGGCTTGATCGTCTCGCCACCGAAGGCGGGCAAGACTACCGTGCTCAAGGACGTCGCCAACGCCATCAGCACCAATTATCCCGAAGTGCATCTGATGATGGCGCTCATTGGCGAGCGCCCGGAAGAAGTGACCGACATGGATCGCTCGGTTGACGCCGAGGTGATCGCGTCGACATTTGACGATCCGGTGCATCATCACGTCCGCGTCGCCGAAATGGCGCTGGAACGGGCCAAGCGCCTGGTGGAAGTCAAACGCCATGTGGTGATGATGCTGGATAGCGTCACCCGCTTGGCGCGCGCCTACAATTTGGTTGTGCCGACCAGCGGCCGGACGCTCTCCGGCGGTCTCGATCCTTCGGCGATTCACCCGCCAAAGCGGCTCTTTGGCGCCGCCCGCAATGTCGAAGAAGGCGGCAGCCTGACGATCGTCGCCACTTGCCTGGTGAATACCGGCAGCAAGATGGACGATGTCATCTATGAGGAATTCAAAGGCACCGGCAATATGGAACTGCACCTCAGCCGCAAGCTGCAGGAGCGCCGCATCTTCCCCGCATTCGATATCGAGCAGTCTTCGACCCGGCGCGAAGAATTGCTGCTGGGACCCGATGTCTTGCAGCGCGTCTATACGATGCGCCGCATGTGGTCCCATCTGGCGGAACAGCCCGAAGGCATCGCCGGCGCCACCGACCAACTGCTGCACAATTTCCGCCTTTACGACACCAATGAGGAATTTCTCAACAGCCTGCACGGTTCCAACGGTCGCTAACCACAGCTTTTCGCATACGAATCATTTCAGTTCATATTTCATTCGCCCTTAAGCGTTCCCTTCGGTTTCTCCGTTATCGTTCAGGAGGCAAAGGCATGAAGATGCAAGATGTGGTTGCCATCGTCACCGGCGGCGCTTCCGGTCTCGGCGCTGGTACAGCAAGACGATCGTGGAAAATAGCGCGCGCGTCGTCATCCTGGATTGCGACGACAAGAAGGGGCTTGCGCTTGCAGAGGAGCTCGGCGACAGCGCCCGGCATCTTCAATACGCCAATGCTCGACAACCTGCCTGAGAACATTCGCGCGTCGCTGGGCGCGCAAATGCCCTTCCCCAACGCTTGGGACGGCCCGCTGAATTTGCCCAACTGGCGCAGCAAATCGTCGAAAACGAAATGCTCAACGGCGAAACCATCCGCATCGATGGCGCGCTTAGAATGGGCACCGTTTAGAAGGCGAGCCTAGTAGAATCAAACAACCTGAGTCAACATTTTCCAATTTGTTGACAATGCTTACATAATGCGATAATCTCTTGCGCATTGATCCGATCGCTTCGCAACTAAGGTCGTAGAATGAATGTAAAAGAGAAGAATGATAATCTAAGTCCTGAGCACGAGTATCAGCCGCCTCCCTCGCAAACACCTGTGGTCAACGTTTACAATACCAACATTGCCTCAAGCTCGAGCGTCGCCACGGCTGGTGGCGCGCTGAGTGGAGGACGCAACCAAACCGCACTGATTGTCGGATTCATCGCAGGAGTTTTTGGTCTTTGGGGCGTGGCCCATTTTATGAATGGAAAAATCGGCTCTGGAATACTTTGGCTGATATTTGGCCCGATTCTGGCAGCAATCGCAATAACTGTCTTTAGTACGATCACATTGGGAATTGGTCTATTGCTTGCCCTTCCCATTTGGTTGCTAATGGTGTATGCTCAAGCCAAGAGTGGCGCAACGTACTAACTCAATTGCGTAGGATGACAATGTTTAGTATCATTTGCTGTACCGCCTGTTGTTGTCAGACAGTATCGACCGAGAGTCGTGCGGTGGAGCTTTGCTAAGTCGCGATTGACGCGCAGAAAGCAGAAACGAGCAGCCCCGTATCGACACGGGGCTTTTTTGTTTTAGCGCTCTTGAGGAGCAAAGATGGTTTTCAAGTCAATGTCCTGTTGTCCCCTTTGTTGTTGCACCGTGCCGATACGGCAGGGTTATCCGGGGCTGGCTCATTGATGTAGCCAGTAGACGTTCAGGAACATGAGGGCGCTTCGGATAATCCGAGGCGCTCGTTGCTTATCGCAGCGACCGTTTCTAGCAGGAGACAGTATGTTTACAGCGCAAATTCAGAAACAAGCCGAGCAGTTTGAGTCAGCCGCCCCGCTTGAAATCTTGTCATGGGCGAGCGAAACATTCGGTGAGAGGCTGGTCATCGTAACCAGCTTTCAGGCAACCGGCATCGTAACCTTGCACATGATGCAGCGCATTGCGCCGCGCACGCCCGTTCTGACGCTCGATACCGGCTTGCTATTTCCGGAGACATACAATTTGATGGATGAACTGGAAACGCGTTTTGATCTCAATCTGCGCCGCATAAAACCACGACAAACGCCATCGCAGCAGGCGCGCGATTATGGCGACCGCTTGTGGGAGCGCAATCCGGACCGCTGCTGCCATATCCGCAAGACCATTCCCTTGCGCGACGCGCTGGTCGGCTTCGACGCTTGGATCACCGGTCTGCGCCGCGATCAGTCATCGAGCCGCGCCGACACGCCCATCATCAGTCGCGACGCTCGCAATGGCTCGATAAAGATTGCGCCCTTCGCCAACTGGACCGACGATGCGGTCTGGCGATATTTGCGCGAGCATGACCTGCCCTACAATCGGCTGCACAATTTGGGTTATCCGAGCATCGGCTGCTGGACATGCACAAAAGCGGCCGGCGAAGACGAAGACCGGCGCAGTGGGCGCTGGGCGCAGCATGGCAAAACCGAGTGCGGAATCCATGTTCCGCCGCCGGAGGCTGTAGCGAGCGATGTCCGAGTCTAGACCGATGACCGGCTATCCGATCATGCTGCATCTTCAGGATAAACCGGTCGCCGTTATCGGCGGGGGCCGAGTGGCCGCGCGCAAAGCGAAACACCTGAGGCAGGCCGGCGCCCGCATTTATCTGATCAGCCCGGAGATCTCGCCGTCGATACGTGGCCTGGTCAATGTTGGCGATATCGTCTGGATCCAATCCAAATACGAGCGCGATATGTTCAATGAATACATGCCGATCCTGGTTATCGCGGCGACCGATGACGAAGAGGTGAATCTAAGGGTCGCGCAAGATGCCCACCGAATTCGCGCCCTCTGCAACGTAGCGAACGGAAGCAGCGATAACAGCGACTTCAGCAATATGGCGCAGATTGACCAACCGCCGCTGACGATAGCGCTCAGCAGCAACAACCATTCGCCAGCGCTGCTGCGCATGCTCAAGGCGAAACTGGCGCAGGACATCGGCGAAGAATATGCTGTTCTGGCCGATTGGCTTGGCGCCCTGCGGGATGAGGCGCCCGCCGGAAACGGCTCGCAGCCGGCCCGTCAGGCGCTTTATGAAGCCATCCTGAACTCCGACGTGCTGGCGCTATTGCGCGCTGGCAAACGGACTGAAGCGCGCCGCATTTTCGATCGAGTCGTCTTGGAAGGAAGCCCGAAGTGAGCGGGACTGCCTTGATCCTGGCGGGACACGGCTCGCATGTCAGCGCCAACACCGCCGGCGTCATCTGGCGCTATGTCGATCAGCTGCGCAAATGGGGCGTAGCCGACGAGATCGCCGCCTGCTTTTGGAAAGAAGCGCCCGCCATCTCGCAAGCGCTGGACACGGTTGAAGCCGATGATGTCATAATTGTGCCAGTATTCACCGCGCGCGGTTATTTCACCAGCGAAGTAATCCCGACTGAACTCGGAATCAGCGAAGGCAAGACCTTTTGTCAGGGCAGGCAGATTCATCTCACGCCACCAGTTGGCGAACATCCTCTCTTGCAATCAATCGTTGAGCGAAAACTGCGAGAAGCCGTGGAGCGCTACGACCTCGCCCCGGACAGAACGGCCGCCGCCATCATCGGGCACGGCACGCGGCGCAATCGCCAAAGCCGCGATACGGCACGGCATCAAGCGCGGCAAATTCGCGATCTGAATTGGCTGAGCGAAGCAGTCGATGTATATCTCGACGATGAGCCCAACATTCCGAGCGTATACCAATCGACAAGCGCTGAGAATATCATCGCCCTGCCCTATTTTCTGGCCGATGGCTCCCACGTACGGCTTGATGTCCCAAGAGCGCTCGGCATCGCAGATCTAGACGGGGTAAATCACGTACAAGGTCGATCCGTCTATTACTGCGAGCCAGTCGGTTCGGACGGGTCCATCTGCCAAGCGATCCTGGAATTGGCGCGTGAAACCGGTCGGCCATTTGCTGTGCGGAACGACGCTGGCAAATGGAGCGGCTTCCCAAGCGCGGGAAGACGCGCCTTGCTACATGGCTTGGAATCAGGGACAATCTTGCAGATTGGTCAAGTGAGAGCCAACCGCAAACGTATCTGGCATTGCGATAGCAGAGGTGACAGCGAAGCGATCGATTCGCCGGGGGCGCTACGGGCATACATGCGTGAGGAGCCTTTTCGGCCCCTCGCGACGAGCGCGGATCTGCCGACGGGCTGGCGCGTAGAGCTCGCGGAGCCGCAAGACGCGCATGCCGTGATCGAGACAGTCTATCCTGGCTTGGTCGCGGATTGGGCGGCGAAAACGCGCGGCAAACTGGTGACCGAGACGCTGAAAGATATCGGAATGCGACAGAGCGGCATGTTCAAGGACATTCATCGCCTCCCGCCTAACGTGATCAAGACAGCGCTGGAAACGATCTGTGGCAACTGCGTCCGGCAGCCGACTTGGTGGCGCGGCGTCGCCCGAGCGGGGCGCCAGTTGCCCTGTCGATCCGCCTGCAATCTATGGCTGTCAACTGCCAGGCAATTGGGAGACGCTGGCTGATGAGAACGGGAAAGGTATATCTGGTAGGCGCTGGACCCGGCGATCCCGACCTGATCACGCGCAAGGGACTGCGCCTCTTGCAGCGCGCCGATGTCGTCATCTACGATCGGCTCATTCCCTACGCGTTGTTGGATGAGACGCGCTTCGATGCCGAGTTGATCAACGCGGGCAAGCAGCCAACTCGCCATCGTCTGGCGCAAGAAGATATAAACGCGCTGATTGTCAACCGCGCGCGAAAAGGCAATCTTGTCCTCCGTCTCAAAGGCGGCGACCCGCTGATATTCGGCCGCGGCGCCGAAGAAGCGCTCGTCTGCCGCGAACATCGCATACCCTTCGAGATCGTACCCGGCGTATCCAGCGCCCTGGCTGTCCCGACTTATGCCGGCATCCCGCTGACGCAGCGCGGGGTCAGCAGCGCCTTCACTGTGATAACCGGGCATGAAGACCCAAGCAAGGGAAGCAGCAGCATCAATTATCGCGCGCTCGCCAGAATCGGCGGCACAATTGTCATTATGATGGGCGTCAAGCGGCTGCCAGAGATCACAAGAGAATTGCGGAAGCATGGCATGGATGGCGGGTCGCCGGCCGCAGTTATTGAAGCGGGCGCGACCGCGCGCCAACGCGCATTTGTCGGAACCCTGTCGACAATTTCGGAAATCGCGCAGGCGCAGCGCATCGCGCCGCCAGCGATCATTGTCATCGGCGATGTCGTCCGTCTGCGGGAACAGGGCCTTGCCTGGTTCGACCAGCTGCCGGAAGAGCTGTTATTGGCGACAATTGCGCCGGCATCGCTGCCCTGACAGGCATGAAACAATTGGAAGACATTCCGCTGAGAAGCGGTTATGAAAGGAATCGAATTCACATGACGACCTGGAGAGAGATTCTTAAGAATGATATCCCGCCCGAAATGGGCAAGCTAATCGATACCTACGAAGCGCAGATGGAATTGCGCAAGCAGGGCAAGCTCGACGAAAAAGTATTCGCCGAAGCGCGACTGCGTAAAGGCGTTTACGGTCAGCGCTACGATAATGGACAGCGGCATGATGGCCTGCGCACGCGAGACCTGGCCTACCCCTCAGGCGAAGTGGTCAAGGGTCCGGATACCTTATGGGACGCGCCGG
>JAPOYT010000027.1 GCA_026706445.1 Chloroflexota bacterium | reverse complement strand
AGGCCCACCCTGTGTCATGATCCAGACGGCGTCAAACTGCAGGAAACCCAAGACTACGTTATAGAGCAGGACAATTGTAAGCGTGGGGCGCAGCCAAGCGAAGGTGATGAAGCGAAATCGCGCTTGCATCCCGGCGCCATCCACCTTTGCGGCGTCGTAAAGATCCTCTGGAATCGTCTGCAGCGCTGCCAGCAGCAGGATAGCGCTGAAGGAAGTTTGCCGCCAAGCGGAAGCCATGGCGGTGAAGACCAAGGCCCAGTCCTCGTTGGCCATGAAGGGAATGTACTTGTCGATCAAGCCCAGGGTATATAGCAGGCCATTCAGCGCGCCAAACTGCGCATTGACCACCCAGTTCCACAGCAACCCGACGACGATCCAGGGCAAAGCCCAAGGCAAGATCAACAAAGTGCGGCCAATGCTGCGGCCTTTGAAGTTTTCTACCAGTAGCAGGGCAAAGAACAGACCTATCAGCGTAGGAACGGTGACCACTATGGCAGCGAACTTTAAGTTGACTTCGACTGCCTTCCAAAAAAGACGGCTGCTGAATAGCTCAAGGTAGTTGTCGATGCCGACGAAGGTCGTCCGATCGCGGATGAGATCGATATTGGAGAAGCTGTAGTAAATCGTGGTGGCCAAAGGACTGAGGATGATGACAAATATGGTAATGAGAGCGGGCGCCAAGAGTACATAAGGAATCCACTTGCGGTCCCAGTGTTTGCGCTGTCGCGCCGCTGCTTTTCCAAAATCTGCTGACGCCAAAACCTGGTCCCCACCCAGTTTGCTTTATAGTTGCGCAGCGACTATGCGATACAGTTTGGGCGCAGAGTCCCAAACTGTATCTGAATTCAATCGCGCTTTTGTGGATTAAGCGGAGTGAACACCGGCCTATGAGTATTGCTCGCGCAGTTCCACTACCTTATCGGCCAAACTGGTAACAGCGTCGGCTGGCGCCAGATTTCCTTGGAGCATACGCTGTATCTCATCGCCGACATGAGTCTGGAATTCGCTGTACCAGGGCTGGTTGCGCGCTTGGACCACATCCGAATTGTTCGCGAACATATCCTTGATCTGATCGAAGTCGTAGTAGCCGCCGTAGTTGGCTTGCACCTCGGGATCGTCGTAGAAATCGGGATATGGCGCGCCCAGTGCCGCCGCCGCCGCCCAGGATTTGTGCACTGACCGCTCACCGTTCGCGTCCTTCCAAGTATAGAATTTGACCAGGTCCCATGACTTGTCGACATTGGGACCATCGGACATCTGCACCACTTCGCCCATCTGGAAGGTCTTGCCATCGGAACCGGGCATGCGGCCGGCAATGCGCAGATGGTCAACTTCCGGACCGCCGCCGCTATTCATCAGCTTCAAGAAATAATGATGCAAGACATAGAATGCCGATGCGCCATTCTGCATCGCCGTCATCTGTTCGCCCGGCTGGTCGGTTAGCTGTGTCGGCGAGGTCATTCCGTCCTGGAACATCGCCTGCCACCATTCGAATACGTCCGCCGTCCGGGAATCATCGGCAAAGGTCGGTTCGCCTTCCGGCGAGAAGGGCGTGACGCCTTCCGAAAGCAGATAGACTTGCAGGTATTCTTCGCAGAATTCCTTGATCCAGTACGCCAGATAGGGGGCTTCTACACCATCTTCCTTCAATTTCTTGCACTGATCGTAGAGATCCTGCTTGGTCTCCGGCGGCGCATCAAAACCCGATGCGCTGAGCAGGCGTTCGTTGTAGTGCAAGACGTGGACGGCGCTGAAGTAGGGCATGCTGATTAGCTGCCCGTCCGGCGTAGTGTAGGAAGGAACGGAGCTGGCAAACATCTCGCTCATGACCGCATCGGCATCCGGCAAGTCGTCCATGCGCCGCGCCCAGCCGGCGTTAAAGAAGCGGGTGGAATTGTACTTGAAGTTGTAATAGACATCCATGTGCACACCACCGAGGATCTTGGTCTGCAGGCCGGTGGAATAGCCGACATTGGGGATAATGTTCAATTCTACCGGTGTGCCGGACTGTGCCGTGTAGTTGTCCAAATGCTGGCGGATGGTATCCGGTTGGAAATCCCAGCCATAGAATTGCAGCGCGTTACCCTGCGCCATCAAACGGCTGGCGGGCGCGCCTGCAAGCGCCAAGGAAGCAAGCCCGGCCCCGGCGCTTTGCAAGAACTGCCTTCTTGAAATTGATCTTCGGTTCTTCATTGCTCTTTCTCCTTCAAACTTCGCCAATCATGATACAAGTGTACTTCAATCCAGCCGACGCCCTGATTCTAACCCACAAGCAAGACGATACGCTACTCGTTCGCGCCGACCATAGAAACGCGTCGCATAAGCCAACGACTGACAAATCATAACATGCGCGCAATACCACTGCAAAAACCCGGCCCAGCGGGCTTCGCAAGCGCCATGTCTTCAAAAGATCGTTACTTGGGTTGCGCAACTTGGCAATCGTCGGCGCATAGCAGTGTGGCATACCAACGGCAACGGGCGCATAACCTGCGCCGAAGCGCGGCAGCATGGGATTGCGCCTGTTCACCGGGGGCATCCAGCTTATGAGCGCATGAACGATCGAGACCAGGATAAGACTCGCGTATTCGCAACCGAAATCGTTCGGTTGGCAAAACTCCAGAATCGCCTATCGTTCATAAGAGTTGCGCAATCAGCTTCATAGAGCCGCTCTTGTACCTCAACATAATCTGCGGCTGATTGCGCAATCTCGATACCCTTATCCAGGAAGTGTCTGTTCGGATCGTATTTCCTTTCGAGTTTGCTTCAGCGAGGTCCTTCCCGGCGCGCGGCAAAGGCCAGATGCGCCTCTTTCGTCGCGGCGATGGCACTGCGTTGTATGCCTCGGCTCAAGCCTGGTAGATTGCTTTGGCTTCATCAAACAGGCGCTTTAATTCCGCAAGCACTTGCCGCGCGTCGCCTCCCTCCATGCAGTACCGACGAATCGGCGCGCCTGCATGGTCTTGAAAATGCAGATAACCGGGAAACCTTGGCCGTAAATAGGCCCGGTCCAATGCCGGCAAGGTATTGCGAAAATACATATTTGATCTGCGGTTGACTGCGGCGTCGAGCCACGCGCTCCGATGGCCAGGCTGACCGCCATTGTCAAAAAAGAGCGTACGTTGTATTCCCGGACCTGCTGTGAACATAGCGTAATCCCGCGCGATCTCTGGCGCTTGACAGCGAGAGGAAATCGCCAGGCCCGTGCCGCCGAGTGTCGTCTGGCAGCGCCCGTGTCCTTCAATATCCACCATATCATCGAATACCAGCACAGTTTGCGAGTAGCCGGCGCGGGAATAATTCGAATAGCCATAGGCGAAGGGACAATAAACGAAGTCATCACGCCGTGAAAGCGCCTCATAAACCGCGATCGGATTCCAATTGAAGATCTCCTGTGTACATAAGCTC
>JAPOYT010000267.1 GCA_026706445.1 Chloroflexota bacterium | reverse complement strand
GCCGGTAATAGACCTGAAGGTGGACAACGATTTCACCCGAAATATCGCTATCCTGCGCCAAGGCCGTACCGAAGGCTGCGAAGAGAAGCGCGAATACCAGAAGTAGTGACAGATTCTTTGACATGATTTTGCCTTTCACAACGGTAATCATTAGCTACGGACGAAAGATAACGCGTTTTTCTTTTGGCTGCACCTCCTCGGCTTTTGTCTAATCATAAGCCGCCAACAGATATCTTCTCCCTACACTTGGCCAAGCTCAGCAAACTCTTCAGTCTTGCGGCGCCACGCCCTCCAAAGACTTGCTGGCGAAACGCTCACGGTTAGTCAGCTGAATCGTCATGCCGCCGTCGGTGAAGATATTGGCGCCGGTAACATACGAGGACTGCTCGCTCGCCAGGAAGAGCGCGACATTGCCGACTTCGCGCGGCGTTTGCACACGACCAAGCGGGATATTGTCCATCCAGTGCTGCCTCGCCAACTCGGCGTCTTCGGCGGCGTCTTGAATATCGTTCCAGATTTGGGTGTCGGTCAGCCCCGGGCTGACGGCGTTGACGCGAATGCCGAAAGGCGCGAACTCAATCGCCATGGAACGGGTCATCATATCAACGCCGCCTTTCGACGCGGCATAAGGCGCGGCCGCTGGCAAGGTGGCGACGGTATGCACGCTGGCGATATTGATGATGGCGCCGCTGCGGCGCGCGACCATCGCCTCAAGGGCATAGCGGCTGCAAAGAAATGTACCTTTCAGATCGACATCGACGACCCGGTCCCAATCGGCTTCGTCCATCTCGAGCGTCGGCTTGACGAAGTTCACGCCGGCATTGTTGACCAGCGTGTCGATCTGACCGTAAGTCGCCAATGCTTGATCGATTAGCCTTTTGCAGTCTTCAGCTTTGGAGACGTCTGTCTCGACGAAGAGACCCTTGCTATAGCGCTTTTGCAGATCGGCAGTGACACGCTCGCCCTGCGTCACATTAATGTCGGCGACAACTATCTCGGCCCCCGCTTCGGCAAAGCACTCGGCGATGCCGGTTCCGATACCGCTAGCTGCGCCGGTGACGATGGCGACATGTCCGTTCCAATTCATTGATTGACCATTCCTCCATCAACACCCGGTCGTAGCGTTCTAGCCAACGAACTATATCGCAGCGGCACGCCTTATGCAAAGCGTTGGCGCTCAGTCGTCCAATCGGTAGAAGGCGGCGGCGTTTTCGCGGAAGAGTTTCCGCCGATCGTCTTCAGAGCAGCCCTCAACCGCCCAGGCAAGCGTCTCCACCCAGCGCGGATATTCAGTCGCTTGATAGGCGACGGGCCAGTCGCCGCCATACATCACGCGGTCGAAGCCGAAGCATTCGATGACGTGATCAATATAGGGCTTGAGCTGCGCCCGCGTCCAATTCTCGTGATCAGCTTCGGTGACCAGACCCGAAATCTTGCACCAGACGTTGGGGAATTGGGACAGGGTCTTGAGTTCAGCGCGCCAGGGATCCATGAGACCATTCTTGATATCGGGCTTGCCGATATGATCAAGGATGAACTGAACATCGGGACACTGCGCCACCATTTTGATGGTATTGGCCATCTGCGGGTGATGGATGCAGATGTCGAAGTTCAAGCCAAATTCGGGCAGCAGCTGCACACCGCGCACAAAATCCGGACGCAGGCAGAAGTCGATATCCGGCTCAAACTGGATGATGCGGCGGATGCTTTTGACGCGCGGATTGGCCGCCAGCTTCTCCAGCGCGGGACGGGCGGCATCGCCTAGCTCCAGCGGCGCCCAAGGGACGATGCCACCCAACCGACTATCCTGCTCGGCCAGGCTATCGACCCAATCCGCTTCTTCCTGGAATTGGGAGAAGTCCACCTCGGCTTGCAGAAAGACCATCTTCTCAACGGCGACCGATCCGCAAGCGCGATTGTAGTCTTCCAGCAAATAGGGCTTATTCAGCAAGGGGATGTCATCCAGCCAGGGATAGCGCAAGAGACGAGGGTCCCAAACGTGAAGGTGCGTGTCAATTATTGGGAAGTCCAACATCGCTTCACTCCTTGTGCGTTTCATCAATGTAGATTTGCTCAGCGCTGGTCTTTTCGCGCGTCGCCGGTTCGAGCCAGGCGCCGCAATCGCTAATTCGGGATCTGATCAATGGCATCGCCGCGCTGAAAAGCCAAGGCGGTCTCCACCATTTTGTCGAAGCTGTACTGTGGCTTGTATCCAAGCATTGAGCGCGCCTTTTCATTGGAGACATGGGGTCCCCAATAAAAAGGCATCTTGACATCGACGTAGGGACGATCGGTGTTGTCGGCGATGAGGCGAGCGGCTCTGGTGTAGCTGACCGGAACGGGACTCACCATGTTAAAGGCTTCGCCGATGGCAGTATCGCTATCCAATGCCAACAAGGTGCCAGCCACCACATCGCGCACATCAGTGAAAGCCAGCGCCCAGGACTTGCCGTTCGGGTCGGTCACGGCGCAGACGGCGTCCGGCGTCGCCAGCAAGTCCTTGATGATCGCCTGCGCTTCGTCCACATGCTGCGCGCCAAACCATGGGATGCGGTTCTTCGCCGTGGCCAGCTCGACGAAGTAGTTGAGCCAGACGGGGTTGAGCACGCCAAGCACCTCGTTGGCGGCCAGAATCGAACTGTAACGCAAGATCGTCACTGGCAAGCCATATTCAGCCATATAGGCTCGGCAGGCATTTTCCGAAAGCAGCTTGGTCAGCGCGTAGATATCGGCCGGCTGCTGCGGCGAGTCTTCATAGAAGGTGACCTGGCGGGTGACGAAGGGTTGGTAGGTTTGGTCAGTGCTGGCAAGAATGAACCGCTTGACCGGCGTAGATGACGCCAATGCGCCTTCCAGCAAACTGATGGTGGATTGGGTGTTGATCTCCAGCATGCGCTCGGACGGGTAGATGCCCTCGAGAATCTGGGCGGCTTGATGAATGACGATGTCAACGCCGTCGGCCGCCGCCCGCACACGGTCAGAATCGGCAATATCGGCTTCCACGATCTCGACCCCAAGGCTCGCCGCCTTGTCCGCTTTAGGGTCGCCCGGCATCACCAGCCCGCGTACATGATTGCCTCGCGCCATAAGTTGATGCGCAAGGTTTGCGCCGACTCGTCCGCTGACGCCGGAGATTAGGATGTTCATAAGTTGTCGCTCCCTTCGAGAAAGTTCTTGATTTGCCCGATGTCCATTTGCTATTTGCCTGCGCCGCGCGGGCGCGTAGTCGGATCGATGAAGTCGCGCAAGCCGTCACCCAAAACGTTCAAAGAGAATACGGCGAGAAAGATGGCCAAGCCGGGGAAGACGGTAAACCACCAGAATCCAGTGAAGACATAATCGCGCCCGGCGCTGAGGATGCCGCCCCAGGTCGGCGTCGGCGGGCGCACGCCGATGCCCAGAAAACTCAGCGAGGCCTCGATTAGAATGGCGTCAGCCA
>JAPOYT010000129.1 GCA_026706445.1 Chloroflexota bacterium | reverse complement strand
TCGGTGTCCTCGGTGGTAAAGCTTTTTGTGTTTCAACCGAAAAGGATACACTTCCTTAGATTGATGAATCTCGCCGATGCGCAATATCTGTGGCATCATTCATAGCTATAGCGGAAGACAATATGATGCATACGTTACCGCCAGTTGAACGCTTTAGAAGCAGCAGCGGCGTCGACATTTACCGCCTGCCAATGGTGCTGTTTCCCAATAATTTCACCGGTCATGCCTTCGTCCTGGAAGGCGCCGGCGCGTTGACGCTTGTCGATACCGGCTCCGGCATGGGGCGCAGCAATGACGATTTGCTCGATGGCTTTCGGCAGATTCGCGAGCGATTCGACCGGCCCTTCACATTGAGCGATATCGAACGAATCATCATCAGCCATGGCCATATCGATCACTTTGGCGGCTTGGCTTTCGTCAAGGAACATACCGACGCCGCGGTCGGCATCCATGAGCTTGATCGGCGCGTGCTCACGAATTATGAAGAGCGCGTGATTGTGGCGACGAAGGCGCTCGGCATTTATTTCGAGCGCGCGGGTATCAATCCGTCGATGCGCGAAACGCTCTTCAACATGTATGGATTCGCCAAGCAACATGTCACATCAGTTGATGTCGACTTCAGCCTCGTCGACGAAGGCCTCATTGACGGCATGGAGTTCATTCATACGCCGGGACACTGTCCCGGGCAGGTCTGCATTCGCCTGGGAGACATATTGCTTAGCGCCGACCACGTTCTGTCGCGCACGACGCCGCACCAATCGCCGGAGAGCATCACCCACTATATGGGGCTGGATCATTATGCCGATTCGCTGCGCAAACTGCTGCGCTATGAGGGGATTCGCCTGGCGCTGGGAGGGCACGAAGATCCGATTCACGATCTCTACGGGCGGATTCACGCGATACGCGCGAGCCATAGCCGCAAGCTTGATCGCATTCGCAAGATCATGCGGGATCAGGGCGCGCCGATGACGATCAGCCAGATTTCTAAGGCGATGTACCCCGATGTCGAGGGCTATCATATCTTGCTGGCGATTGAAGAAGCGGGGGCGCATATCGAGTACCTCTATCAACACGGCCATATTTCAATTGCAAACCTGAAAGAATTCGAGGCGGAGCCGAACCCGGCGATTCTTTATGAATTGCACGACTGACACGCAAACGCAGCAAATGGCGTAGTTGACCGTGGGCGCGCGCTGACGGTACACTTGAATCATCCGACGGGCATCAATGCGTTTTCAAAGCGGGACGTCAAGGTCGAAGGAGAGAATTCAAAATGGATGAGAAACCCAAGAATGACCAATGGCAAGGCACAGAAGTCTATGAGCTGGCCGGTTTCGTCCAGCGCCTGGCAGCCACCATTATCGACAGCTTCCTGCTGGTATTGCTACTGACGATCGTCATGCTGCTTGTGGCAGCGTTTTCTGACGCCAATGTGCCGGGGCAAATGGCGCAGTTTGTGGGATTGGCGGTGCCGGTTGCCTATCATTGGTATTTCTGGACGCGGCGAGACGGGCAAACCCCGGGCAAGTTCGCGCTCGGCATCCGTGTCGTCAAGATGGATGGCACGGCACTGAGCGATACTGACGCCGTGATTCGCGCAATCGGCTACAACGTGAGCGCGCTGCTCTTTGGAGTGGGCTTCCTTTGGGCGCTCCTGGACAGAAATAGCCAGACTTGGCACGACAAACTGGCGCGTACTTATGTGGTGCGCAATGATCGTCAACGCAGAATTGTCGAGATTACGAAGTGACACGCTGCGCCATGGAAATGGGTAACTTTTGCGGCGCCGGTTCTGTTTGGCTTCTGTAGGCCGACGGATTAATCACTGGTCGAAAAATGGGAATACTTGCTCGACGCCTTGGTCTTTCTCGCTATCAGGCGGATGAGCGCTATCATGCCGCCTTGCGCGCGTATCGCGAGCGGAACCTAAAGACAGCCAAGGCGGAGGTCAAACTCGCAATCGAGCGGCTGCCGACGCGAGCCGAATATCACGCGACATTGGGTTATTTTCTGCTCGAGGACAAAGACGCGCTCGGGGCGATGGAGGCTTTCGCGCGCGCGCTGGAATTGCATCCCTACGAAATGCTGGCGAATTACGGGCAGGGCATGATGGCCTATCGCGACAAGGACTGGGAAAGGGCGGCGGCCTGTTTCACCAACGCGTTGGCGGCACAACCTGAGCGCGCCGAAACGCAGTATTATCTGGCGATGGTCAATCATCGGCTGGGCCACAATTCGGAAGCCGTGAAATGGATGACATCGGCGGCCGCGGCTTTCGCCGAAAGTGAAGATCAGCGCGAAGGCCACTGTCAGGCCTGGATCAAAGAATTCCTCAGGCTGATCTGAACGGATACCGCCCGAGCGGAAATGCTGCCGGAATCTGCTTCACCTGGCCTTCGCAATTGCGGCCGGTGATTGCGTTCAGGCGCCATAGCTTCTAGAATTCCCCAAACTCTATAATCCAGCAAGCGAGCAAAGAATCTGGAAAACTTCGTTGGCGAGATTTCAGCGTTAGGCGCCGCCTTCTGTTTTGGCTTGGCGTCGACCATGTATACTTTGGCCGGACGCAGAATCGGCGCGAGTGTTTCGATGGCGCTCAGTTTGGCCGTTTCGCTGGTATTTCTGCTGCCAATTCATTACCTTGCGCGGGGCGAATTCTTTCCGCTGGGCGCCACCCTCGAGCGCTGGCTCATTCTCGGCTCGTCCAGCGTCGCGGGCTTCGTCGTCTCGGCGCTGCTGCTGCTGCGCTCTTTCCAATTCATTGGACCGCGGCTCACCATGCTGATCGGATCAACCAGTCCGGTTTTCGCCGCCGTGCTTTCCTGGTTCTTGCTTGGGCAAGCGCTGCCTGCTTATGTGGCCGCCGGCATCATATTAGTGCTTGCTGGCGTCATTTGGGTTGTGTCAGAAAATGCCGGCGAGTCCTTAAAAGACGAAAACGCCGACTACCGGAAGGGTTTGTTGACCGCAGTCGCCGCTGCCGCTACGCAGGGCGCGTCGTTCACGCTGATGTCGGCTGGCGTCGCTGACGGCTACCACGCCATTAGCGCCAGCTTGATACGCACAGTTGCAGGCGTCGCCGTCCTCGCCTTGTTCATTTGCCTGCGCGGTTCCTGGAGCAACCGGCTCAAGCCCATGGTCGCTGAACCACGAGCGATGATCTTCCTGATATTCGCTTCCCTCGCCGGCCCGGTTATGGGAACAACCCTCGTTCTGCTTTCGCTTCAGTTTACCAGTGTGGGCGTATCGTCGACCTTGAACGCCACGACGCCGATTGTGCTAATTCCAATTGGCTATCTTGTCTTCGGCGAAAAGATAACCTATCGCGCGGTGATCGGCACTTGCGTCGCGATCGCTGGTGTGGCTGTCTTGTTCGCTGGCTGAAGACCGCCATTGCCGGCTTGTGCGGGAAGTGTATCGAAGTCGGTGGAAATTCTTTGAGCCATCCTCGAGATTATATCCCCAACCCCAAGTACGT
>JAPOYT010000050.1 GCA_026706445.1 Chloroflexota bacterium | reverse complement strand
GCCAAGGCTCGCCCCTACAGACTGTCAGGTGGATGCAATTTACCTATTTCAACCAAAAAGGATACACTGCCGCCGCTGTCAACAGAGACTTTGACAAATTTGCATTTCTCGTCTAGTATACGAACAATATTCAAATATGCGTTAGGTTGAGGAACGTTGCAATGACGTTTTGAAGCCCGGTTCTCAATCAAGGAGGCGCCAGCGGCAAGAATCAAGAAGCACAGGCAGCACTAAATTCCGTCGGAGATAGAGATATGGAAAGGAACCGACATGAGCACTGAAAAACTTTCACGCCGTGATTTCCTTAAGCTGACAGCTGCGACCAGCACCGGCGCCGCCCTTGCTGGGCTGGGACCGCTAAGCAGCATCGCCGCCGCGCAAGACCAGGTCGAGCTGACTTTCGGCCGTCACTGGGAAGCGGCATTCCGTCCGCGCCAAGCCGAGTACGACGAAGGCTTCATGGAGCGGCATCCGGATATTAAGATCAACATCACCTACAATACCTGGGCCGATCACAACAACGTGGTTCCCGCCTGGGCCGCCGCCGGCACCCTGCCCGACATCATCTACGTACATGGCAGCCGCGCCACGCCGTGGGCGCATGAGGGCATCATCATCGACATCCACGATATCGTCACCGCTGATGAGGAGTTCAACGTTGACGGCATGTGGGAAGAATCCGTGCGCCTCTACCGCGTCGACGGTCGCATCCACGCGCTGCCTTATGACCATGGTCCCATCATCCTGGGCTACAACAAGGATATGTTTGATGCCGCCGGCATGGACTACCCGAGCGAAGACTGGACGATGGAAGACATGGCGGCCGCCGCCATTGAGTTGACCGACCCCGATATGGGCGTCTGGGGCTGGGATGGCCGGCTGGACTTGGGCAACGGTGGTGGCGGTTTCTTCACCGGCGCCTGGGGCGGCGTTCACATGAACGAAGACGAATCGGCCATGACCATGGATACGCCCGAAGTTCGCGCCGCGCTCAACCATTGGTACAACCTGACGCATGTCGAAAACGCGGGCGCCAGCGGCACGGAGATGGAGGCTTTCCCCAACTCGCAGCCCTTCCGCGCCGGCGTCGCCGCTATGGGTCATATTGCCACCTGGAGCACGCCGAGCATGCGCGCGCTGGCCAATTTCGAATGGGATGTCGCGCCGACGCCGATGGGCGCCGACGGCTCCCGCTATACCGGCGCCTTCGGCAGTGGCTACGGCATCACGCCGACCAGCGACAAGCCGGATGTGGCTTGGCGCTACCTGCGTGAATACCTCTCGCTTGACGGCATGATCTTCATGTGGAGTCTGTCGGGCCGCGGTTCACCGGCGCGTCCGGAGGGCTTGGAAGCCTGGTTGACCTCCGACCCGGCGCCGCCGAGCGGACATTACTTCCTGGAAGCCATGTTCGACTATGCGGTGACAGGTCCTCCCTTCCAGTCGCTGGCGGCCGCGCAGGTCAGCCAGATATTGAGTCGCGAGGCCGACTTGCTGCGTCTGGGCGAGGCATCGGTCGACGAAGCCATCGCCACGATTCAGGAAGAGGGACAGGCTGCGCTCGACGAAGTCGCCGACATGTAGTTCGGGATCGTAGATTGCACTAGCTGAGGGAGATCCTGCGACGGTCTCCCTCAATTCTGTTTAGCGTAGACCGAGCGCACGATCAATGTTTCGACGATTGACCAAGCCCATTTCACCCAGCGCCAAGCGCGAAGAGCGAATTTTCTACCTATTCATCCTGCCTTGGCTCATCGGCTTGGTTGTATTCAGCATCGGGCCTGTCTTCGGCATGCTTGGTTTGAGCTTCACCGATTGGCGCATCTCGCTGGACGATCTGCAGTTCATCGGGCTAGACAACTATGCCAAGCTGTTTGACGATCCGATATTTTGGACATCAGTCGGCAACACGCTTTACATCGTCGTTGGGCGGGTGGTTTTCGGCGTGTCATTTGCCCTGCTGCTTGCGATCCTGCTCAATCAAAGGGTGGCGGGCATCGCCTTCTTTCGCGCCGTCTACTATCTGCCGACGGTGACCGCGGGTGTGGCGGTAGCGCTGGTTTGGATCTGGATCTTCAATCCGCGCCTCGGCATCCTCAATTACACCTTGAAGCAGATCGGCATCCAGGGCCCGCCCTGGATATTCAGCAAAACCTGGGTCAAACCGTCACTCATCTTGATGAGCATGTTTTCTGTCGGTCCTATCATGATCATCTTGCTGGCCGGCTTGCAGGGCGTTCCAAAAGAATTGTACGAATCAGCGGAAATCGATGGCGCCGGCAATTGGGCGAAATTCCGCAATGTGACGCTGCCTATGCTGTCGCCGGTGCTTTTCTTCGTAATCATTATTTCTGTCGTGAGTTCATTCCAGAACTTCACTGAGATCCGCGTGATGACGGAAGGAGGTCCCGGCGAATCCAGCAATGTCTTGATTTGGTACTTATGGGAGAACGCCTTTATCTTCTTGCAATTGGGCATCGCCGCCGCCGTCGCCTGGATTATGTTCGTCGTTCTCATGTTGCTGACGGGCGCCCAATTCTGGGTTGGCAGGCGCTGGGTTTACTACGAGGCTGACACGGGATGACGACGCGAAAACGCAAAGAAACCGTTGCCTGGCGCAAGTCGGTTCAGGGGCGCCGCGCCATTGGCATCTTTGTTACTTTCGCCTTGTTGTTGCCGCTCGGCATTGCTTTCATTTTGCCCTTCATCGTAATGGTGTCGACCGCGCTGAAGCCGCTGAATCAAGTCTTCGCTTTCCCGCCGCGGCTAATACCCGAAACTGTCCAATGGGAAAACTTCGCCGATGGCTGGTACGGCTACGGCTACGTCAATTTCACCACCTGCACCTGGAATTCGCTAAAGATCACGGTCAACAACATCATCGGCAATATCGTTTCTTGCACGTTGGCGGCCTACGCCTTCGCTCGTTTGAAGGCGCGCGGCAAGAACTTCTTCTTCGCAATCGTCCTGGCGACCATGCTCTTGCCCAACGAAGCGCTGGTGGTGCCGCAATATGTTCTCTTTAATCGCTTTGGCTGGCTGGATACCCACCTGCCGCTGATGGTGCCGCCCTGGTTCGGTTGGCCCTTCTTCATTTTCTTGCTGCGCCAATTCTTCCTCACGATTCCGGAAGAACTGGTTGACGCCGCCAAGATTGATGGCGCCGGGCACGCGCGCATCCTGCTGCAAATCTTCATCCCGCTATCCAAACCGGCGCTGGCGACGCTCGCCATCTTCGCCTTCATCGGCAACTGGAATAACTTCTTCGGCCCTTTGCTTTACCTGCGTACGCCCGATGTACAGACGCTGCCGGTTTGCCTCGTCCAATATCAGGGCGCTTACGGCAACACCGAATGGCACCTGATGATGGCGGTGGCGACCATCGCGGTCATCCCCGTCTTGATCATCTTCATCTTCGGCCAGCGTTACTTTGTCGAAGGCATCGCCACCACCGGCGTCAAGGGATAATTGCATTGCTGAGCCAGGACCGAGTTTCGCGTGTTATAATGGCGATGGTGAAAGCCAGTTAGAGGCCAATCATGGCAATTTCCGAACCCACATCGCAAGTGACTGCCCAAGCGGAAGAAACGCGGGAAAGCATGCCTGTAGGCGAACGCGTGGCCAGGCTAGAAGGCGCATACGAGCACCTGTCAACAAAAGCCGATGTTGGATCCGTGCGGACGGAAGTGGAAAAGGTACGCACCGAAGTCGAATCTGTACGCACCGAAGTCGAATCTGGACGCACCGAAGTCGAGTCGCTGCGATCAGAAACGAACGAAAAATTCGGCAGGCTGTCGTCAGAAATAGCGACGCTGAAGGCAGATATACGCTCCACCCGTTGGATGATTGGCGTACTGATTGCGGCCGCTTCGGTTGGCGTGGCGGTCGTTAATGTTTTGGTCACACTGGCGCTGAGGACCTAGCGCATAGGGCTTTTCCACGCGCGAACCGGCATGCCGAAGTTTTTCCAGCGCCTACTGCTTCCTCTTTGTCTTTTTGTCCTAACCGCTATCGGCAAAGTTTCGCCATTCGTCGATGTCAGCGAAGCCGCCGGCATCAGCGCTACCCACAGCGGCGATTGGCAGCTTTTTGACGACGACTTTATCACCGGTTACCTCGGCATCGGTCAAGCCTGGGGCGATTACGACCGCGACGGCTGGCTGGATCTCTACGTCACCGGCAATCGCGATCCCAGTGTGCTCTACCGCAACAATGGCGATGGCGCCTTTTCGGTCTCTGACTTGACGCCACAGGTCGCCCTTGACGATGTGGACACCGGCGGCGCTGTCTGGGCTGATTACGACAACGATGGCTGGCTTGACCTCTATGTGCTGAACCACGGACCCAATAGGCTCTTTCACAATGAAGGCGGGCGCGGATTCACCGATGTAACTGAGCAGGCTGGCGTGGGCGATGCCGGCAAAGGCACAACCGCAACTTGGGGCGATTTTGATGGTGACAGCTTCCTCGATCTCTACGTCGTCAACTGGTCCTGCTTTCCTGAATGCGGCGACCCCAACATCACCCGTGAACATGACGAAGCGCGCGATACGCTCTATCACAATCGCGGCGATGGCACATTTGAGGACGTCACCCACATGCTGGATTATGACCTGCTGCTGGGCGCCGGCTTCAGCGCCAGCTTCACCGATTACGATGACGATGGCGACCCCGACATTTATGTCGTCAACGATCAATTCAAGAATATGCTGGGCAATATCCTCTGGCGCAACGATGGGCCCGGCTGTCGTGGCTGGTGTTGGCGCGATGTCTCAGTCGAGGCGGGCGCCCGCACATTCATTCACGGCATGGGCTTGGCAGTCGGCGATTATGACAACGACCTCGACCTGGACTTCTATTTCTCCGACATGGTCAATGGCATGGTCCTGCTGCAAAACCAGGGCGATGGCACATTCGACGATGTGGCGGAGGAAGCCGGCGTCGTCGTCGGGCCCAGCAGCGCCGTCGGCTGGGGCGCCATATTCTTCGACTACAACAACGATAGTTGGCTTGATCTCATCCTCACCGCCACCGAATTCATCCAGTTTGATATCGAAACCGGTCCCGAAGGCATGATGTTCGAGTATCGCGATTTTCTGTTCAGGAATCGCGGCGATGGCGCCTTTGCCGATGTCACGCCGCCTGACTGGCTGACCAATCTCAAGCCGAGCATGGGCGTGGCTTACGCCGATTACGACCGCGATGGTTTTCTCGATTTTGTGCTGGGGAACTGGAACGAAGGCTACGTTCTCTATCGCAACACTGGCGCGGACGGCGGCGCCAACAACTGGATCAATATCAGGCTCGTTGGCGGCGGCGATATCAACCGCGATGCCATCGGCGCGCGCGTCTACCTCAGGACCGATGACGGGCGGACTTTGCTGCAAGAGGTGAAATCCGGCTCCAGCCTGGGCGCCGGCAATGACACCGCGCTGCACTTCGGCTTGGGCAGGGCGGGCATCAGCGAGATCCGAGTCCGCTGGCCCAATGGCGTCGAAGAGAGGCTGCAGGATGTCGCCGTCAATCAGTTTCTGGAAGTGGAGTATAATGAGTATCTACCTATCGGCCCCATTTCTGCGAAGTTTCGACAAACGTTGGTGTGTACGGGCGAGCCGCCGGGTCGCGTAGACACTGACCGACGCTCGCCCCTACGAATTGTGAATTGAAGTATAATCACGACTTCAAATACAGCTTGATCACCGGAACTTCACTGCGCGGCTGAATCACCGGCAACTGCAAGCTCGCTGTTCCCGCTTCGTCAACGTTGTAATGGATCTCGCTGCCGTCATGCAAGAATTCGGCGTATTCAATCTGGTCGCCGAAGTCGTCAATATGCAAATGACGGAAGGGATAGGCGAAGACATGCACATAGAGCAGGTCGCCATTTTGTGTCAGGCGGCAATCTTGCGGGGGCCTCAAAGCGCTGGCGGCGCAGCCATAGATTGACTCGCTGTGCTGCGCCATCCAGTCGCGATAGACGCCCAGCGCGTCCTCCGCGCGGCTGTCCAATTCTCCGAGCGCGGTCGGACCCACATTCATCAGCAGATTGCCGCCGGTAGACACGGTATTGACCAGCATGCGTATCAACTGTCCCGGGCTCTTCCAGGTGGCTTCATCGCGATGATAGCCCCAGGAGCCGCTGAAGGTTTGGCAGGTCTCCCAGACCACCGGTTCGCCATCGACATGCACCCATTCGCGCGGCTGAAACTGCTCGGGCGTGTAGATGTCGGCTGACGACGGCAGGTCAAGTCGATTATTGATGATAATCTCCGGCTGCAGCGCGCGGCTAAGCGTCTCCAGCCCTTCGCTGTCCCAGTCGTCGCGCCCCTTGCCATCGGGACCGGGATACGAGAAGTCATACCAGATCACATCAATCACCCCGAAATTGCTCAGCAGCTCGCGCACCTGATTCTTCATATAGGCGCGGTATTTGCTCATATCCCGCCCCTGGTTCAAGGCGGCGCGGTCAGGGTGGTTGCGCTGTGAATGACGCATGTCGACGGTGAAATCGGGATGATGCCAGTCGATCAGCGAATAATAGAAGCCGACCTTAAGCCCGCGGCTGCGAAAGGCGCGGACGACTTCGCCCAGCAGGTCTTTGCCCCAGGGCGTGTTGGTCGCCTTGTAATCGGTGTATTGCGAATCCCAGAGGCAGAAGCCCTCGTGATGCTTGGAGGTGATGACCATATACTTCATGCCGGCCGCCTGCGCCAGGTCAGCCCAATGTTCGGGATCGAAGCGCTTCGGGTTGAAATACTTGAAATAGGGCGCGTATTGCTCGTCAGTCAGCTCTTCGCGGTTCTTCACCCATTCGTGGCGCGCCGGCAGCGCATACAGCCCCCAGTGGATGAACATGCCAAAGCGGTCATGCGTGAACCAGTCGGTATTGCCTTTGGTCGGTTTCGGTTGAAACATCTTGTTTTACTCCTTGCCCGCCAGTCTACATACTTGAAACTACGTTTCGAATTGTAGGGGCGACCTATTAGGTCGTCCGCTTCCGCCGCCCAAAAGGTTATCCGTCCGGGGCTGGCGCGCAAACCCCCAACTCACGCGCCAGCTCACAGAGATCCGCCCACACTTGATCCGGCAACGGTATACCGTCTTTCACCCGTTCCTCGTATGAGCGCGTTTCCGGCTCGCCGGGCGCCAGCACTTCATCGAAGCCAGCCGCGGGTTTGACCGATTTGACGCGCGTCTTCAAGGTCTCAACATGGGCGGCGAAATCGGTCGCTTCGTCGAAAGCCTTCGGCAGCAGCGCCAGCAACAACATGGGATTGCCATAATGAAATTCGGGCGAGCTCATTGGCCGGTCGCCAGCCAGCAGATTGGGGATGATCTCCATCATCATCGACAAGCCTGAGCCCTTGTGCCGCCCCATCGCCAGCAGCGCGCCGCCATCGTCCAGGTCTGCCGCCCTTGTCGTCGGCCGGCCCGCCTTATCCAACATCATGCCCTGCGGCACAGGCGCGCCCTTGGATTGGGCCAGCATCACTTTGCCATGCGCCACGCCGGAAGTGGCGAAATCAAGCAGCAGCGTCTCTTCATCGGCGCAAGGCACGGCGAAGGAGATCGGATTGGTGCTGAAGACGCGCTCGCGCCCGCCATAAGGCGCCACGAAGCCATGCGAGAAGCCGCCGCCAGCAAAGCCGATGCCGATCAGCCCCTGCGCCGCGATCATCTGCGTCCACTCGCCCAGACGCCCGACATGAGTCGTCTGCCCCAGCGATACCGCCGCGATGCCATGCTCCCGCGCAATATCAGTCGCCAGCTCTGCGGCGTAACGCGCGCCGATCTGCCCGAAACCGTAGCCCAGCGTCACCATCGCCGTAGCGCCGAAACGCTTGCGGATTCGCGGACGCTCAGCCGGCTGTATCATGCCACGGCGGATCATGCCGATATACTGCTTCACGCGCAGCACGCCGTGGGAGTCATGACCCAGCAGGTTGGTCGTCACCAGCGATTCGGCAACGACGGCGGCGATATCTTCGGGCGCGCCGGCGGCGGCGAAGATCTCGCGCGCGAGGCTTTGCAGTGGTTCCGCCCGCATGATGACTGTCACGGGAGAATCCTTGCTCGTCGGCGACTAATCTGCTGGAGTGTAGCTGCGGCCTCAATGTGGGGCAAGGTTTTTTGCCGACCAAGCTGCGCCGCATATCGTCACACTAACACGCGCCAATAGGAATTGTAGGGGCGAGCCGGCGGCTCGCCCTTACGAAGCGGCCGTGGTTCGCCTGTCCCCCCCAAACTGTGACGAGATCCGAACACATTTGCCCTGAATGCGCGCCACGCGCTATCATTTCAACCCTGACTTTACTGCGATCGAAGGGTGCCCCATGAAACCGGCAAACCTGCTATTCATCATTTCCGATCAACATCAAGCGGCGGCGATGGGCTGCGCCGGCCATCCGCTCGTGCAGACGCCCAATCTCGATCGCATTGCCGAGGGCGGAACGCGCTTCAGCAACGCGTACACCAATTGCGCCATCTGTGTTCCGGTTCGCGCCGCGCTCGCGACGGGCCAGTACGTCCATCAGATCGGGAAGTGGGACAATGGCTTTCCTTACGATGGGTCGGTACCCAGCTGGGGTCATCGGCTCAAAGAGGAGGGCTATATCGTTGACTCCATCGGGAAGCTGCACTTCCGCAGCGCGGATGATGACAACGGCTTCACGCGCGAGATTGAGCCGCTGCACGTGGTTGACGGCATCGGCGACCCGGCCAGCGGCATCCGTGATGGCTCGATTCGCCGCGATTGGCGGCCCGCCATTGAAGAAGCAGGTCCGGCCGATTCGACCTACCAGCAGTACGATATCCGCAATCGTGAAAATGCGATAAAGTGGCTGCGCGCCCATGCCGATGACGATAAGCCCTGGGTGCTATTCCTCTCTTTCGTGACGCCGCATCCGCCCTGGTTTTCGCCGCCGGATACCTACGACCAATACCCTCATGATTCGATAGCCATGCCAGCGCAGTGGCGGGAATCGGATTGGCCCCGCCACCCCGCCTACGAGTACATGCGGCGCTTCTTCAGCAGCGAGCAGCCCTTCCCCGAAGCGATGATCCGCCGCCTGAACGCCGTTTATTATGGCATCTGCACCTTCCTCGATCAGCAGATTGGGCAGGTGCTGGCGGAAATGGACGCGCTGAATCTGCGCGATTCAACGCGAATCGTCTACACCTCCGATCACGGCGAGCATATCGGCGCGCGCGGCATCTATGGCAAGTTCACCATGTATGAAGAAGCGTCGAACATTCCCTTCATCATGTCGGGTCCGGATGTGCCGCCGGGCAAAGTCGTCGATACGCCGATATCGCTGATTGACTGTTATCCGACGATTCTCGATGCCGTCGGTTGCCCTCCGCCTGACGACAGCGTACGAAAGCCCGGCAATTCGCTCTGGGATATCGCCTCAGGAGATGAGCAGGAGCGAACCGTTTTCTCCGAGTATCACGCGATAGGGTCGCGCAACGCCTATTACATGCTGCGCGACCGGCGCTACAAATATATCTATCATGTCGCTGCGCCCGCTCAGCTATTCGATTTGACCGCTGACCCCTGCGAGTTGAATGATCTCGCCATGGATCCCGATGCGCGGACGCGCCAATTGCTCGCCGGATACGAAGCGCAATTGCGTGAGATTTTGGATCCAGAGGCGGTGGACCGGCGCGCCAAAGCCGATCAGGCGGCGCGAATTGAGTCCCTCGGCGGGCGCGAGGCGGTGGTGGCGCGCGGCGTCTTCACCAATTCGCCAGCGCCGGGCGAAACGCCCAAGTTCCGCCGCTTCGTCAAGGCTGGCGACTGACCCAGTCGTGCTCAGCAAGAGATGATTCGTAGGGGCGAGCCGACGGCTCGCCCATTTTGACAATTATAAACTACGGGCGACTCACCGAGTCGCCCCTACAAATTTTAATCTCCAGAGCCTCGCCGCGCTATGCACTGGCGGGTACGCGGTCTAGCTTCTCGTGGAATGTCAAGCGCTTGCGCCGCTCCATGACCACGCGCCGGGCAAGGTGTCGTAGGCTTCCTGATATTGGCTGCGGTGGCTGCCGGGCAAGACTACCAGATTGCCCATATCCGCCCTTGGCAAATCGGTCAGCCAGTAGGCGACCTTGATCTGCAAAGGCAGCACGGGCGAAAAGACGCCATAAGGCACGACGCGCGCGCCGTCCGGGCGCCATTTGTTGCGCTGGACCTGCATCGGTTCGCGCAGAAACAACTGCGTCTCGCGCAGTTTGAGCAATTCTCCATAAATGTCGTAGGCGTAGCCGACATGGCGCGGGTGATCGATCAGCCCGGTCAGCGTTGGATCCAACTCGACGAAATTCTGGCGATAGAAGCGGTCGCCGTCCTCAAAATCGGGATCGGCCGCGGTAAGCCGATCAATCGCCGCCAAGTACTCGTCGATTGCATCTTGCGAGAGCGCATCTTCAATGATGACGATGCCATCGCGCATGAACGTTTCCCATTGCTCGGTTGTGAATCCATTTGGCGCGACTCGGTAAGTCGTCTCGACCATAAGTATTGCTCCAAATTCTCTAATCTGCGGGGCGCCCAGCCCAAAGTGTAGCAATCGCTGCCGCGAAGGACGACTGATTCGCGCCAACTTCGCGCGCCGGCAAGTCGCAAAACAATAAGCCAACCCGCAGGCTGGCTTATGTGTCGTGCCTGGAGAGATTCGAACTCCCGACACCTGGTTCCGTAGACCAGTGCTCTATCCACTGAGCTACAGGCACTTTTACATAACTGAGGATAAATCTCCCGCCCGCATAAGTCAATAGCGATATGCCCGCCATTCATCAGGGAGTATTGCCCCAGCGCTTTGCGCGTATTCGCCGAACGCCCCTATAATGGTAAACCATATAGAGAAGTCGTAATCTGTATCAATACACCTCGTTCCGCCTGGCGTGGATTCCAGAGGAGAAACTGACTCTTGCTCGCCGCAAGACCGCATATCAGCCGAGCATGGTCCGCGCGACAACTGCGACGGATGTTCGCAGGTCTGCTAGTCTGTGTGATGCTCTCTGGCTGCAGCCTCGAAGCGCTGCTGCCAGCCACCGCCACTTCAACACCATCGGCGACCTCGACTTCGCTGCCAACCGATACCGCCACGCCGACACTGAGGCCAACCGCCACCGCGACCTTCACGCTGACGAACAGGCCGACGGCGACGGCAACGGCGACCAACACGTCTACGCCAACAGCGACGCCGACCGTCTTCGCCCTCGTTCGCTCGCAGCGGCGCGTCAATGTGCGGCGGGGTCCTGGTACGCAATTTGCCGCTTTTGGGTCGCTTGCGCCTGAAACTGGCGTGCAGGTCATCGGGCGGAACGACGATGGAGACTGGTATCAGGTGCGGCTGGAAGACGGCGAGGAAGGCTGGGTGAGCGCGTCCCTGCTCCGGCTGGAGGTCCCGCCGGTTGAGGATCTGTTAAGCGAGGGCGAGGCGCAGCGCCTGAGCGAAGAAACGCGCATTGTTGTCGAGCTTGGCGCCGCAGACGAAAGCGCGGAAACCGAAGACGGCATCCTGGTCATTAACCTGCCGATCGCCGATGTGGATGCGATGAGACTGACCGCTACGGTGCTGGTTGGCGACGAATTTACCGCAACCGCCGACGCCGCGCCCGGCACTCCGCAAGAGCAGGCGAGCGCGCCCACAGTGGAGGCGCCCGCCGCGCGTCCCAACGCGACGCCACGCTTCAACGTCAACGTCTTCGCCTTTTGCAATGATCCCGCCTTCGGCATCGCCGCGCCATCGAATTTGACTGCCGGGTCGACCATCAGGATCTACTGGGCTTGGTTCGCCAGCACGGAGGCTTATCTTCGTCAGCACATGTCAAACGCCACGCACGAGCTGCGCATCAATGGCCTGACCATATCGGATGTCAACCGCTACCGCGTGACTCCCTCGCGCAGCGGAAATCAGCATGTCGTCTACTGGTATGTGCCTTATGGTCCGCTGGAAGCCGGCCCGCATGTCATCACGTATCGCGTCACCTGGCGCAATCCCATCAGTGATGGCTACGCCGCCTATGGACCTGGCGCCGATACCGAATTTGAAGAGGAAAGCTGCAACTTCGTCGTGAGGTGAAGCGATATGCCGTCGCCAAATCAGTGGCGCGCGACCGAACTCGGCGGCGGCGCTGTTTGTCAGACCGCCGATGAGGCCAGCCTTACGCTTAGGCCGGGACCAGCCTCAGTCTACCATGATGCGCAGATCAGCGATTACAGCGCGACCGCCCGCGATTTCGCGAACGAGCCGCCGCTGCGCCTGGAATTGCGCGCTCGCGCCCATGGCGAGATTGGCGGAACAGCTGGCTTCGGCTTCTGGAATCATGCTTTTGCGCCCGGCGAGCGCGGATTCCGCCTGCCGCAAGCGCTGTGGTTTTTCTTCGGCGGACCAGAGAACGAAATCTCCCTGGCGAAAGACGTGGCTGGCAATGGCTGGAAAGCGGCGACATTTGACGCGAGGAATTGGCGCTTCCGCGCGATTCTGCCTTTCGCGCCGCTTGGCTTCCTGCTCATGCGCAGCCAATGGCTTTATGATGCGCTTTGGTCCTTCGGGCAGGCGGCCATCGGCGTTTCCGAAGTTGCTTTGGACTCGGCTCTTCTGGCTGACTTTCACCACTACAGCATTGAATGGCGCGCGGGCAGCGCCGTATTTGCGGTCGACGGTGAAGTAGTCCTTCGCGCCTGCAGGGTACCAGGCAGCCGCCTCGGCTTCATCGCCTGGATCGACAACCAATACGCGATCGTCACGCCCCAGGGCCGCTTTGGGCGGGGCTTGCTCGATATCCCGCAGCTTCAATCGCTCCAGTTGCGCGAGATCTCAATCACGCGCCTTTGACGAGCACTGCTGCGCTTCGCATTGGGCGCGCCCCACCGAGATGATACAATGTCCCTGAATCCAAGTGTCAGGATCGCAACGCTATATGGCTGATGCGACGGGTGAGCTGCCCTTTGACGAGTTGCTGGATGCGGTGGATAGCCGCAAGCGGATCTTGCTGGATTATCTGCTGAAGGAGCGCTTCGTCCAGCGCTTTCGCCCAGGTCATATCCGCGAAGCCGCCTACAGTTACCTGATGGGAGGCGGCAAATCGCTGCGCCCGGCGGTGACGATGCTCGCTTGTGGCGCGCTCGGCGGCGATGAGTTGCAAGCCTTGCCGGTCGCCGCCGCGATCGAGATTTATCACACCTGGACCTTGGTTCACGATGACGTGATCGATCGCGATGATACACGCCGCGGTCAGCCAACCGTACACCGTGATTTCACGCGGCGGGCGGCGGAAGAATTTGGCTGGGCTACGGTTGAAGCTGAGCACTATGGCATGACGATCGCCATGCTCGCCGGCGATGTGCAGCAATCCTGGGCTTGGTCGCTGTTATTTGAAGCGCATCTGGAGCGTGGCCTGTCGGCGGAAATCGTGCTGCGGCTGGCGCAAGAACTGGCGAGCGAGGTGACGCCGCTGCTGGTCGAGGGCGAAGCGCTTGACGTACAGTATTCCGGGCGCGCGCGTCAACTCGATGAGGAGTTGGTCCTTGACATGCTCTGGAAGAAAACGGGCGCGCTCTACGAGTTTGCGGGGCGGGCGGGCGCCGCAGTCGCGCTGAACGACGCCGATGCCAATCGGCCCGAGGTGCAGGCGATCGCCCGCTTCGGCAGTCTCTGTGGCATTGCCTTTCAGATTCAAGACGACATCCTGGGCATCATCGGCGATGCCGGCCAGCTGGGCAAGCCGGTCGGCTCCGATATTCGTGAAGGCAAATCCACCTTGCTTATGCTAAAGGCGCTCGAACGAGCCGACGGGCGCCAGCGCGAGCAACTCCTGCGAACCTTGGGCGACGCTGCCGCCAGCGCCGATGACATCGCGTCCGTTTCGGCGCTAATGCGCGAACTGGGGGTCATACGCTATGCGCAGAACATATCTCATCGTTATGTAAACGAGGCGCTTGCTCACCTCAATATGCTGCCGGATAATGATTACCGGCGACTGCTGACGCTGTGGGCGGAATACCTGATCGCCCGCGAGTTTTAGCCGAGGATAGATGCGCAGCCGTACCATCAGGCCATAAGAATGAAAGGTCACGTTTTGAAGAATCGGATTAGGTTCATTATTGTCGCTTGCATGGTATTTTGCGCCGGATTCGCGGGCGCGCAGGAAGCGCCCCTCGCCGAGCCGCAGGCGCTGCTGGATAGATCCGTGGAACTGCTGCAATCCGCTGACAGCTTTCGTCTGGCCATTGAGCAGAGCGGCGCGCCCCACCAATTGGCGCTGACCTTCGACGGCGTCAACATGCTGCCGGCCACGCTGCGAAGCGCCGAAGCCCAGGTCATCAGCCCCAATGAACTGTATATCAGCGCTCGCGTGCAGTTGGTCATTCCGCTGTCTTTGGAAATCTATTCGCGCGACGACCGCCAGTGGCTCAGCTTCCCCAGCGGCGCGCCTTGGTGGCAGCTGCCCGCCTTCGAAGGTTTTGATGTCAGCCGTTTGCTGGCGCCCGACGATGGCATTGACAGGGTGATGACGGATTTGCAAGATCCGAAGCTCGTCGACTCCGAGGCGCTGGTCGACGATCAACTCGCCTGGCATATTCAAGCGATCGCCGCCGGCGATGCGGTGGAGGGCCTGCTATTCGGCTTTATCGATCCGCAGGACGACGTGCTGCTTGACGCTTATATCACGGCTGACAGCGGACATCTGGCGCTGATCGAGATTCTCATGCTGGAATCCGACGGCGACCCCAATGCCGAGCCGTCGGTCTGGCATATCAGATTCTTCGATTACGACGCCCCGCGCGGATTTGAAGCGCCGGCCGGTTAGACCCGCACGGAGTAAAGTCCGGTTATGCAATATCGAATCAAAGCCCCTCCCTCATTTTGGGGTCGCGTAGACACTGACCCTCCGAGGAGGGGTTTGGGGTGGGGGCTTTCCGCCGCCGCTCGCGGATGAAATAAATCGGCTTGTGTTGGGATTCGTGATAGGTGCGCATGATCATATCGGCGACGATGCCGGTGCTGATGAACTGTACGCCCAGCACCATCAGCAGCGCCGCCAATTGCAGCAGCGGGCGATCACCGATTTTGTTCTCGGTTAGCAGCTTGAAGATCGTCAGATAGGCGCCCAGCAGCGTGCCGATGCCGCCAACCAGGAAGCCGGCCGCGCCGAATACGTAAAGCGGCCGACCGAAATAACTGAGAACGAAGACGACAACGATCAGATCGAGGATGACCTTAAAGGTGCGGCTGAAGCCGTATTTGCTGCTGCCCCAGCGCCGCGCCCGGTCCATGACCGGCGCCTCGGCCACGCGCACGCCCATCTGGCTGGCGAGCGCTGGAATGAAGCGGTGCAGCTCGCCATATAGTCGGACGCCTTTGACCACGTCAAAGTGATAGGCTTTTAAGGTACAGCCATAGTCATGCAGCTTGATGCCGGTGCTGCGCGAAATCAGCCAGTTCGCAATCATTGACGGGATGCGGCGCAGGAAAAGGGACTCTTTGCGATTCTGCCGCCAGCCGCTGACGATGTCATAACCCTCGGCGAATTTATCGAGAATCCGCCCGATATCGCGCGGATCATTCTGCAGGTCGGCGTCAATCGTCACTACGACCTCGCCGCGAGCAGCGTCAAAGCCGGCCGCCATCGCCGCCGTCTGCCCGAAATTGCGGCGGAAGTGGATGATATGCCAGCGACTGTCGCGCGCCTGCACCGCGTTTAGTTTTTCGTAACTGCGATCTTGACTGCCGTCGTTGATGGCGATGACCTCGTAATCGCGCCCAAGCTCGGTGAGCGCCTCGGTCAACTCCTGGTGCAGCCGGTCGATATTGCCTTCCTCATTGAAGACAGGCACGACGATGGTCAACTCAAGTTCCGGACCCTTCATAGTCTCCGGCGCGACACTCATGTTTGTTCTCCGAAGTCTCTACAGGCCAATTTTAACATTCTAGCGTCGGCATAACTAGAATACGCCAATTGGGTAGTGTATCGAACTCGGTTGAAATTCAAATGAGCCGAATCCAACTTCACCACAAAGGCGCAAAGGACACAAAGAAAATGGCATATTTCGCAGACAATTTCTCGGTGCTCTCGCTTTTCTCGGTGTCCTCGGTGGTAAAGTTTTTTGTGTTTCAACCGAAAAGGATACACTCCCGCCAATTGGGACCGCAGGGCGCGACCTGCAATCATTTGTCGCCGCAATCGTAGGTCGCTCGTTGGCGGGGCGTCAATTGTGTCAGCCTCGTCTGTTTTATTCTGATAGAATAGGCGCGACGGCAAGACGGGAATCGCTATGGAGCAAGACGGCAAAAGGCGCGGCAGCGATGGAGAGGAAATCGACTCGGTTACACAATCCCCGCCGGCCCCGCCCTTAGACGACGATACGATGACCACAGAAGTGGTTACGGTGGAGCAGGGGGCGGATATGCCCTTTTCACTGCCGCATGTATCGGAGCTGGATGAAGCGACCCCGCGCGATGCCCGCAGCGATTTAGTTACGCTGCCCGCTTATGGGCAAGTTGCGTCGCCGCTGCCGGATGCAGGCAAGCATCGGCCGCAGGAGATCACCGCCTCTCCTGGCGACGCGCCAGCAAGACCAGCCCTTGATGACGCGCCGGCCGTCCCGCAGCTTGCCAGCGCCTTCAGTCCAGCGCCCGCGACGGCGCAGATGCCGCGCTCGCGGAAGAACGACTCATTGCAGCTTTCGCGCGGACGACGGCGCAAGCGTCGTTTTCTGGGTTTGCCCTTCGGCTGCCTGTGGTTGCTGGCCGGCTTAATGCTAAGCTTTTGCGGCGGCTTGAGCTTGCTGACAGTTGGCGCGGCAATGGTGATTCTGCCTCAAGTCGAAGCCGAATGGACTGCGCGCGTCGCCGAAGTCGACAATTATCGCGGTTTCGAAAGCACTTTCATTTACGATCGCTACGGCAACGAACTCTATGAGGCATTTGGCGAGGGGCGGCGTACGCGCGTCAGCTACGAGCATATTCCCGCTGCCTTGACCTTGGCCACGATTGCCATTGAGGATGATTCCTTCTTTACAAACATCGGCATTGACCTGGGGCATACGGCGCTGGCCGCGCTCAATTATTTGGGCGCCGCCGACCGCAGCAGTACGCCCGGCGGCAGCACCATCACCCAGCAGTTGGTTCGCAATATCTTCTTCGACTTCGAGAAACGCGCTCAGCGCAGCATTGCGCGCAAAGCCGAAGAAATCCTGCTCGCGATTGTGCTGACGCAATCCAAGAGCAAAGATGAAATCCTCGAAATGTATTTCAACGAGATCTACTACGGCAATCTGGCTTACGGCGTACAGACGGCGTCGCAAACCTTCTTCGGCAAAGATGTTGACCAACTCAGCGTCGGCGAAGCGGCGATGTTGGCCGGTTTGCCGCAGGCGCCAGCCTGGCTGGATCCGCTGAATCCCGATCCGGCGGTGCAAGCGGCGGTTGATGAACGTTGGCGGCAGGTGCTCGGGGAGATGGCGGAAGAAGGCTTCATCTCGCAGGAGCAGGTACGGCTGTCGTTAAGCGAGGGCTTGTCTTTCGCGCCAGCCAATGTCTCGCTGGCAGCGCCTCATTTCACCGTTTACGCTCAAGGCGAGCTGGAACGGCTGATGCGCAGCCTCGGCTATAGCCCCGAAGACATCACTGGCGGCGGCTTGCGCGTCTATACTACGCTCGACCAAGATGTGAACCGCCTGGCGCAGCGGGCGGCCGCCAATCAAGTGGCGCAGTTACAGGCGAAAAACGTCAGCAACGCGGCGGTGGTTGTCACCAAGCCGGCCAGCGGCGAGATCATCGCCATGGTTGGCAGCATTGATTACGACAATGAGGCGATCGATGGCAGCGTTAATGTCACCACCGCCTTCCGCCAGCCCGGCAGCACTATGAAGCCCTTTACTTATTCAGCGGCGATGGAGCGTGGCATGTCAACGACAGACGCGCTATGGGACACGCGCACGCAAATCGCGCTTCCGGGCTTGCCGGTTTATACACCCCGCAATTTCGACAACGTTTTTCATGGACCGATGACGATGCGCGCGGCGCTGGCCAACAGCTACAACATTCCGGCCGTTCAGACATTGCGCCTGGTCGGCGTCGAGTATCTGCTGAGTCTGCTGCGGCGCTTCGGCATCACCACGCTGGACGAGGACGCCTCGAATTACGGCTTGTCCCTGACGCTCGGTGGCGGCGAGGTCACGCTGATCGAATTGACCAACGCCTTTGCCGTCTTCGCCAATCAGGGCGGTTATGTGCCGGTGACATCCATCCTTTGTGTGGTCGACAGCGATGATCAGATTTTGTATCAATACCAAGACGGCTGTCCCGAGGGGCAGATCAACGACGCTACGGTCTTGCAAGGCGCGTCGGCGGCGCGTGTTCTCGATCCGCGGGTCGCCTTTGTCATCAGCGATATGCTCAGCGACAACCGAGCGCGCAGCCCGGCGATGGGCGCCTTTAGCGCGCTGCGCGCCGACAATATCACGGCCGCGGTCAAAACGGGAACGACCGATGATGTGAAGGACAACTGGACAATTGGCTACACGCGCAATGTCGCCGTCGGCGTTTGGGTTGGCAACAACGATGGCGACCCGATGATTGATTCTTCCGGTTTGACCGGCGCGGCGCCGATCTGGAATACCGTGCTGAGCGGCATCTATGGCGACAGGCAGCTGCTGGCCGCCTTTGCGACTGATGGGCGGCTGCTGAACGATCAGCCGATTCCGCCCAGCGGCATGACATTACGGCAGATATGCGATGTGCGCCGCCTGACTGAGCTATCGACCAGTTGCCGCGATACGATCACCGAGTGGACGCTAGACGGACCCGCCGGAGTGCCCGATGGGGCAGGCGGCCTCATGTACCCGCCCGTGGCGCAGCGCTATCCGACTCCGGTCCCGACGCAGGGCTCGGTCTTGCGCGAGGTCTCGCCCGGCGTTTATCAGACGCTTGTATATCCCCTGCCGCCGGATGTAGCGGCCGGGCTTCAATTCCAGGTTGGACCAGGCGATAAGCCACCGGTCCCGCCCAAATTCTGTCGCGTGCCGGTACAAGACGCGCATGAAGCGATCGCCGCCGGCGCGCAGAATCTCTTCTTCATCGGCGGACCCAGCACCTCGCATAATGACGCCGTTGAAGCCGAGCGCTACGCGCGCGAAAAAGGCTTGGCTTACCTGCCGACAGTGGATTGCTGGCCCGGCGTCTACGGCATGCAAGCCATCGGCAGCGTTGGCGCGGCGCTGCAGATTCAGCAGCCGGCGCCGGGCCAATCGGTCAGCAGCGCAATCCCCATCATCGGCACCGCGCATTTTGATCCCGGTCAAGCCGAGAATTACCACTTCTATATTCGCGGCGGACAGTTTGCCGATTGGACGCCCCTCGGCAGCCCGCGCCACAACCCGGTGGTGCAGGGTCAGTTGGAAACGCTTCATGCCGATGCCCTGCGCCCAGGCAATTATGTCCTGCGGCTGGCGCTGGTGAAGGGCGGCAACATCGTGCAAGCCTCCGATGTCATTTTTGTTGTGCCTTGATGCGCCAAGATGGAGCTGGCTTTTCAAGAAGCGCGAACTATTCCAAATAGACCAGATCGTAGCTGAGCAAAATCGCATCGCCCAAGGCGATTAAATCGCCATCGTTCAGGCGCGTCCGCCCCGAGACTTGCGCGCCATTGACGCATGTGCCGTTGGCGCTCCCCAAATCTTCCAGGTGATAATCTTGCCCCTGCAGGTTTAGACGCAGATGGTAGCGGCTTACCTGTCCGTCGCGTATGGCGATATCGTTTGCCAGGTCGCGCCCGATGTTGACCACCGCCTGCTCCAGCCGAAACAACTGGTTCTGCAGCGGTCCGCGCCTCATGACGATCCAGTAACCGGGTTCGGTCGGCATGACGCTCTTGTCGATGTCGAGCGCCTCTTCGCTTGGAATCGCTAAAGGTCGCTTCGCGGCAGCGGCCTCTTCAATCCGCTTGTTGAATTCGCCCAGGAAGTGATCCCAGAAGTGATTCTCATCGCTGAATGCCCGCTGGTCATAGCGATGGACCATTGCCAGGCGCGGATGTTCGGCCGTCTCTTCGTAAATGATGGCGAAAACGGGCGCGCCTGCGCCCAGAGCCAGCGCCCACTCATAAGTGACGAATGGCGATACCGCCGAACTTGCTGTCACGAGAACAATCAGCGCGTCAGCCGCGCCAATCGCCGCTTCCATCTCATAGCGCCAGCGTTCGCCGTCGACGGGCTGGGGGTCGAGCCAGGGGCGATGGCCCTGCGCCAGCAAAATCCGCCGCAATTCTTCCGCGCGCTTACCGTCTTCCGGCGCAAATGACAGGTAAACGTTTTTCATCTTCCGTTCCGCTCACTCCAGAATCTTTTCATAAATGGCGACTGTGCCGTCCACCATCTTCTCGACGCTGAAATGCTCCTCCAGGCGCGCGGCGCCCAGCAGCCCCATATACTTGCGCAGCGCTCGATCCTTTAGCAGGCGCGCCATCGCCTCGGCAAGCTGATCGACATTGCGCGCCTCGACCAGGATGCCGGTTTCGCCGTCGACGACGACTTCCGGTATAGCGCCGACCCGGCTGGCGATGATGGGCACGCGGCGCGACATCGCTTCCAGCAGCACCAAGCCGAAGCCCTCGCGCAGGCTGGGCAACAGGAAGATATCGAATGCAGCCATCAAATCGGCCGCGTCTTCGCGCCAGCCCAGCCAGCAAACGCGATCGGCGATGCCGAGCATGCTCGCCAGGCGCCGCAGTTCGCGCGCTTTCTCGCCATCGCCCGCAATCACTAGATGCGCGCGCGGGAAGTCAGCACGGATGCGGCGCAGCGCCTCCAGCGCATAGGGTATGCCTTTCTGCTCCACCAGGCGGCTGGCCATTCCCAGCGCTTGCGCGTCCGGCGGCAGGTTTAGTTCCGCTCTGAGTCGATTGCGGGAGGAGGCAATGTCTTCGTCGCTGCGCCAACGGTATTGCATGCCGTAGAGCACGATGCTGACTTTGTCGGCAGGCGCGTCCTCGATCTCCAGCGCGAACCGTTCCATCGCGGCCGAAATCGCTATGCCGGCGTCAATCCGGCGCCAGAGCCAACGATTAATGCGGCGCCAGCGCGAGCGATAGCGAAAGTCATCATTGAGGTGTCGGCTGCTGACAACTGCGGAGACGCGCGCCAGCTTGGCGGCCGCGTATCCGAAGAGATCGGCATGGATCAAGTGCGTGTGGACAATATCAGGCTGAATGCTGCGCAGCGCGCGCTGCAGCCGCCAAAGCAATGATAAGTCATAGTCGCGCTGGATGGTCAAGCGCGTCAAGGGAATGTCGCGCTTCTCGGCGGCTTCTGCCACTTCGTCCATCGGCCCGTCGCGCTCAACAAGAATGATCAGATAGGCGTCAATTCCACGCTTCCGCAATCCTTCCACCAGGAAGAGGAGGTGTCGTTCGGCGCCGCTTATGCGGGTTACTTTGATGATGTGGGCGATGCGCATCGTTCCCCGTTCACCCCGCAACCTCCACAAGCATCAAAGCCTGTACGGGCGAGCCGGTGGCTCGCCCCAAGAATTACATATTGTACTGGCGGGTGACTCGCCTGGCTGCCCAGACACCGATCGTCAGTCGCCCCAACATCGATTTTCTTCGGATATCGCATTGTCGGTCGCCATGCCCTTATTTTCCCGATTAACGGAATAGAATAGTCCTATCGCGGGATGATCTCGTGGGACAAGGGACCGAGCAATCCGCGAGAATCCCGGGCGGCGATCGCGATCCCGGCGTAATCCGAGAAGCCTGCCCATACTACCTTCGTTTCGCTGATGGGCAGTTGGTCGGCATAGATCAGCGAGCCGGCCGGGCGCAAAGCGATGATATATTCGGTGGCGTCGTCTACTGGTTCCCAGACCAGCTCTTTTTTGCCGCCATCGCGTTCGCGCAAGGCGACGTTGGCTGGCGGCCGGGGGCCATCAGCCAGGGCAGTGACGAGCGCCAGGGCCGCTTGTGTCGAGCGGCGCAGGTAATCCGGCTCGATAAACTCTATCGTATCGGTCGGGTCGGCATTGCGTTTCTCTTCAAAGGCGTTGATGAAGCGCATCGCCGGATAGCCTAGATCGCTGAAGGACTGATGATCGCCGTAGCGATTCTCACGGTCAACAGCATCCATCACCTGCAAGCCAATCGCGAGATCGTAATTATGGCTCAGGAAGTTGGCTTCCCGCGCCAAGCGCCGCGAGGGCGAGTTGTCATTGGGTCCGGCCGAGTATACGCGCAGGTAGCGGTCTTCGCGGTTGCCAACGAAATCGTGTATATTGCCGATGGTATCGAGATTGATCATGCCGATCACATCCACATCGTCGTCGTGTATCCATTGGGCGAAGGCAATGCTGCCTTGCCGCTGGATTTCTTCGGCGGAAAATAGTACGAACATGATCGTCGCCTTGTACTGGGACGCGCTCATGATGCGCGCCAGCTCCAGGACCGCCGCCACGCCCGAGCCGTTGTCATTGGCGCCCGGCGCGTAGGCGGCGCCGGAATCGCGCGGCGTGCCGATGCTGTCGTAATGCGCGCCAACGATGACGGCGCCGGCGTTCAACTCCGTGCCGCCGATGGCGCCAACAATATTGTATTGCGGCGATCGTTCGTCCGGCGTGGCATAAGCGTAAAAGCCGACCTCAAAGGTGTAGAACCTCCCGCCGGAGGCGGCGCGAAAGATCTCAAACTGGTCATTGATATAGCGCCGCGCCGCGCCAATTCCTTCATTGGCGGATGTTTGGCTAGAGCTGATATGCCGCGTCCGCAGATCTTGCAGGCTGCGAATATGTGACATCAGCCGGTCAGATTCCACCTTTTCGAGCAACTGCTTCATAAGGTCTTCGCTTGGCGCTGCCGGCGTCAGGCCAATCTCGGGCCGGATGACGGGCCGCGCTTCGGCATAGCCCCGAGTCGCGAGCGGCGTTGGCCTTCGCAGTGGCGCCAAAGTTGGCGGACCGGTGTCGCTGGTTCCCATATTGCAAGAGATCAGCAGCAGCACGAAACCGACCAAAATGAGTGCCGTCTTGCGATGGCTTGCGCTCCTGTCCATAAAGGCGATTCTATCATAGGCCATGTGAAATCACTTGGGCATTGAAAAGTCTGAATGTCAATATGATAGCGAAGGCGCAAGATATGTGTGAACAGGCGCGCGGTGACTTTCGCAATCAGCCGAGTTGAGCAGACGGCGGCGGGCGGCGCGTGAGCATCCATTGCAGCGCCTTGTCCGCCAGACCAGCGCATTCTGCCCGCTCCATGCCGAATGCTCCACGCAGGCCTCAGCGGAGATGGCCGATTCGAGGATGTGGCGCTGGGAGAGATATGTCGAGCGACCCGGCTGGTCCTGGATTCTGCGCGTTGATCTCGCGTTTTTTCGCCCGGTTTTGATTCCACCGAAGCGCTGTAGATAGCGCGCCAATGCCAGACAGAGCGGCTCAATGACGCACTGTCCGAATTAGCCACTGGAAACGAACAGCGCAGCTAGCGAAAGCGAACTATTTGCAAAAATGCTCGCAACCGCCCTCCACAACCGAGCTGAATAAACCACAGGCGATGAAGTCACTGCGGCTGGGGCAACGGGGAAGGCTATTCCTGATCAACCGCCATCCAGGCGATGAGCTGAATCTCATCTTGATCGATGGGTGGCAGGGCATCTGGCGCGCGGAAAGGTTGCAGCCCGAGCTCTTGAACTTTTGCGATTATGGCTGCCGAGACCGCCCGGCGATCATCGCTATCCGGCTTGAATACTTCGCGGATAGAATTCTCCAATCTCCTCGAAAGCGGCGCTTCGAGCGACTCAACAATCGCGTTGAGGTAAGCCAGCGTCACATCCAGTGGCGGATTGGCTCTCAGATGTTGCGCTGCCCGGCGGAGGAGTGAACTGACTTTGGGCTGTACATTTGCCGGGTCGGTAAAGAATGTCCATTCCGCATGAATATGATCGCGCGCTTTGTCCCACGCGGCGTAGGCGCCCATGCGCATATCGTCAGGCAGATGGCGCTCGGTGTTGGGCTCGCAAGTGACAAGACGTAGACAGCCCAAGCGATCTTCAATGATGTCGCCGCCATCAGCGGGAACAAAGCGCAGATAGGGCGTATCGCCGATCCTGGCGCAGAAGAAGTGGCCTCTTCGCAGGCCTTTGAAACCGGCGCCCACTGCCCAGGGAAGCGAGGTGAGTTCTTCGCCATATTCATCTAATCCTTGACGGAGCTCTTGACGATATTCTTCGCCGGAGTAGGCATTTGCGCCCTCGCCGTTATTCTCCAGCAGGCCAGCATCTTCGCGCCGAAGCGCTTCAATTTGCTCGCGGGTTTCGGTAAAGACACGCTGACTGACGGCGCCCCTGGGGATGACCTCGTCTTCAACACCGATGGACCTAGCAGCCTGCTCCAGCTTGGCGCGGATGCGTTCTTCGAGCGCAAGCAAGGCGTCCAACTCACGATCGGGGAAGAAACAGCGAATGAAGACATCCAGGTGGGGGCTGCCGATACGGTTTATACGGCCGTTGCGCTGGACCAGACGCATGGGATTCCAAGGCAAATCGTAGTTGACGATATGCCGGCACTGCTGCAAGTTCTCGCCTTCGGCCAGCACATCGGTGGTGATCAAGATATCGAAGCGATCGGATTGATTAGGCGCGCGCGTCGAGCGCGGCACAAAGCCGAATACGGCGTCGCGGCGGTTTACGCTGTGCTGCCGCTCGCTGGATGAAACCGAGACAACACGCCCGCGATACGCGGCCAAGCGAGAATCGCTTTCGACCGCGCTGAAGAGAAACTTCTCAATCCAGCCGACGGTATCGGAAAAGTAGCAGAAGATGACGACCTTTCGTTTATCCACAAGTTCGCGTTCGTTGATAGCTTCCCGTTCCGCTTCGGCGGCGATTTCCGCAAGTTCCTCGACCAGCTGCTCCAATTTGGGATCGGTCTCGCGCTCCACTTGAAACGCGCGCTGCGACAGGCGGCGCAATATGTCCCTATCCGCCTCGATATCGCGGCGCAGATCCGCCTCCCGGTAAAGCTCAATCGATTCCGAGCCGGAGTCGGCCAGCAGTTCGGCCAGCGCCTCATCGTTGTCGGTTTCGCTCCAGTCACCCAGCGCCTTGGAGTTGAGTACAAAACCCCGATCCATCGCAGCCAGGAAGCGGTCCTGCGAATCGGCCATGCGCTTGGCTGTGCGGGCGAAGGCATTTACCGAAGACTCGAAGCGCTTGAGCAGCCCAGAACGGAGCAAGCCGACCAAAGCCGCTTCCCGCTGATTGATTTCGGGGTCGGGCTCATGCCGGTAGCGCGAGGGCCAGTAACGAGCCAAAGTCAGTTTCGGGTCGCCTTCAGCGGGCGCCAGCGCCTCCGCGAAATCATCAAAGAAGCCCGGCAGCACCGCGTCCAGGCTGTACTCCACTTGTTTGACTATCGGTTCGGGAAAACGAATGACCTGCCCGCCCATGCCCGGGATCGGTTCGTTGGGATAATACTTCTTAATGAAGTGGCGGGTGCGCCGGACGGTCGTTTCGTCCAGCACATCAAAGAGGGTATCGGGTCGCAAGTCGTAAGGGTCTTGGTCCGTGGCCGACTTAAAGCGCCCCCGCAGCGAACGAATGCCTTGGTTGGCGAATGCGGCATCATGCCCGACAAAATACGACAGCAGGTTGTACAAATCCCAGAGCGAATTATTTACCGGCGTGGCCGTCATCAACACCAGTTTCTTTGGCGGATGCCCCTGCAGCAGCCGGCGCAAGGCGCGCACATAAGTCGTATCCGGATTGCGCAGGGCATGCGCTTCGTCAATGATGATCATCTGGTAGTCATTAACCGGGAAATGCAGGCGCCTTCGCCCCTTGCCGCCAAGCTCGGGCAGCTCAGCGAACTCTTGATAAGACAGCACCTCAAATTGCATGCTGTACTGATTCTTGAACCAGTCCCAGGCGCCATCGCGCAGAACGGCGGGCGCGATCAGCAAGACGCGCTGACGCTGCTCATAGACGATATCCCGGATGAGTTCGCCGCCGATGAAAGTTTTGCCCAGCCCGACGCCATCGGCGATGATCACGCCATTGTAGTTATCCAGAATGCGGCGGGCGCGGAATAGCCCATCATTCTGGAAGCTGGTCAGCTCCAGCTCATTCGTTTTCTTCGCTTCGATTTCCTGGCGCAACTCGTCGCCGTAGAGTTCATAGAGCGCGCGCAGATAAATCAGGTAAGGGTCATAGGGCTCGAAGCGCGCCTGATAAATGGCCGCCAGGTCATAGGGTTCGGATTCCGCCCACATATCCTCGAACCAGGCGGCGACTTGCTCCACCACGCGCGGCTCATAATGCCCAAGATTGAGTTCGCGGTTTGATGCGAGCCCGGCCATTGTCAGGTTCGACGAGCCGGCGATCACCCCCTCGCCCTCGCCTTCATGGTCGCTGAAGAGATAAGCTTTGCCATGCAGGAAGCCATGACTGTAACGGCGCACTTCGATCACCTCAGAGGCGAGGAAGTCCAGCAGCTTTTGCATGGTCTCGTCCATCGCAAGCGAGAAGCCGAGGATATCGCGGTCTTCGCGCAAGCCGCTTTCCACCGCTTTGAGCGCGGCATTGATCCGCTGCGCCTCATAAGCCCGTCCGCGTTTATCGCCCGGTTGACGGCGCGGGGTCTTCGGCGGCGCGGTCGGCTCGGCGCCGAGCAGAAGGCGCAGCCCCTTGGTCGCGCGCAGCTGATCGGCGAGCAGGGCCAGGGCGGCCGGGTGGAAATAGCCGGTGGCGATATCAACGGACACCGGCTCTTTGTAGGTATCGGCGAGCCACGCCAGATGCCCGCGCAGCGCCGCCAGCATCTCGCGGCCTTCGCGGTTGTCGATGAATTCGGGTCGATTGAAGTTGTTGGTCATATTTGATTCACCACCGAGACACAGAAGTAGTTCCTACAAAATAATTAGAAATTGTAGACACACGCGCGGAGAATCCGCCGCCCACGCAAAATACCTTGCGTCCCGCTGCGCTAAGTTCTCCATCCCTAGCTTGCTGGATGCCCGCCATAGAGATGGCGGGAAGGGGCCGGGTCACGTAGACATAGACCTTCGGGGATAGGGTTTGCCGCTCGCAACGTAAACAGGGGCAACCTATTAGGTCGCCCGCAATGTCCCAGCGCCGCCGCAGCGTTTTTGCAATCGCGACGGCTGTCAAGTTCAGCGCAATTCGCTAGAATCTTCTGGTGTACCTGTCCACGGGAGAATGACCATGAAGATAACAGATATCGAAATTCGGCTGTGCAAACATCAGGAAGAAGTGATGGGCGCCAATGAGCTGCGAGACAGTCACCGCTCCGAGCTTAACTTTCTCATCATCACCATGCGAACCGATGCCGGCGTTGAGGGCCTCAGCATGGGCTTCGCCGGCATGGGGGCGGAGATGGCCGGCTCAATCGCGGCGCAATCGATCAAGCCCTTCTTCCTGGGCAAGGATCCGCTGGCGCGTGAAAAGCACTGGCATGAATTCCGGCGCTACGAACGTCACTGGCACCATACGCCGATTTATTCCTATGGGCCGTTCGATATCGCGCTGTGGGATATCGCCGGCAAACTCGCTGAAATGCCGCTTTACCAGTTGCTCGGGCATTATCGCGAGAAGGCGCCGACCTATGTGAGTTCCATGTATTTGGATAGCCCAAGCGACTACGCCGATCAAGCGATAGAATTCAAGTCGCGCGGCTTCCACGGCTACAAACTGCACCCGCCGGGCGATTATCACGAAGCGCTGGAGGCTTACAGGCTCTGCCGCCAAGCAGTTGGCGATGACCCGCATTTCAAGCTGATGGCCGATCCGGTCACAGCGCATACCTATTATGAAGAGGCGCTGCGCATGGGGCGCGAGTTGGAGAAGCTTGACTACTATTGGTTTGAAGAACCGCTCTACGATGTGGACTTCAATGGGCTGCGCAAACTGACGCGCGATCTGGATATCCCGATCTGCGGTACCGAGGTATTGGTTGGCTCGCATTATTCGACCGCCGAATGCATCGCGAGCGGCGTGGTTGATATTGTCCGCAGCGATGTCTCCTGGAAGGGCGGCGTGACGGCGGTGATGAAAACGGCGCACCTGGCGGAAGCCTTCGGCATGCGCTGTGAAGTGCACACGACGATTTACCCGGCGCTGGAGATTGTCAATCTGCATTGCTGCTGCGCCATTTCCAATTGCGAATTCTTTGAGGCGCTGATCCCGAGTTCGCTGATGAAGCTGGGGATATCGAACCCGATTCATATCGATGATGAGGGCTATGCGCATCCGCCGACGGGCGACGGCTTAGGCATCGTATGGGATTGGGACTTTATCGAAAACGCGACGGTCGCTGTAATGTAAGCGCGGCCTTTGGATCGCGGATGAACTTGGACGAGGGACAAAATGACAAGAGTCAAATGGAGCGATGACGAGGGGCTGTTCAGCCTGGCTCGGGCGGAACTGTTCACGGCGGTGGTGGGCGATATCATGGACAAGCTGGGATTTCTGCATCAGTTTTTGCCGCCGCGCATACGTCCGCTGCGGGCGGATATGGTGGCGATCGGACGGGCGATGACCGTGCTGGAAGCCGATGTCTATGCCGAAAGCGCTTCGTCCGCGGGGGGCGGGGCGGCGATGGCGCAGTCCTTCGGCTTGATGTTTGAGGCGCTGGACGACCTGAAGCCCAACGAGGTCTATGTTTGCACGGGCGCGTCGCCGCGTTACGCGCTTTGGGGCGAGTTGATGAGTACGCGCGCCATCAAACTGGGAGCGGCTGGCGCTGTCGTCGATGGCTACCTGCGCGACACGCACGGCATCCTGGCGCAAAACTTTCCCGCATTCTCCTATGGCGCCTATGCGCAGGATCAAGGACCGCGCGGCAAGGTGATCGACTTTCGCGCACCGATTGAAATGGAGGGTGTGCGCATCAATTCGGGCGACATCGTTTTCGGCGATGTGGATGGCGTGCTGGTTGTGCCGCGCGAGGCGGAAGAAGAGATCTTCATGGGCGCGCTCGAAAAGGCGCGCGGTGAAAAGCTGGTGCAGAAGGCGATTGAAGAAGGCATGAGCGCGAGCGAGGCTTTCAAAACCTTCGGCATCATGTGAGCGTCTGGCATCGAACAAGGTCTTGCCGATTCGCTGGCGCCCCGCGACGGGCTGACGGCTGCTTGCCAGCGGCCGACAGAAGTAGTTCCAAGTTAGTCATGCGAAGTTTCAATGGAAACTGTAGACCCTCGCGCGAAAATGCCGCCGCCCACGCAAAATACCTTGCGTCTCGCTGCGCTAAGCTCCCCTTCCCTAGCTTGCTGGGATGCTCGCCATAGAGATGGCGAGGGGGCCGGGTCACGTAGACATAGACCTTCGGGGATGGGGTTTGCCGCTCGCCCCTACAATTCCTAATTATTTTGTAGGAACTTCTGAGAACAGGGGGAAGCGCAGCCATGACGACCAGGGTCGACGGAATCCAAGCCGAGATTGAGGAATTGAAGAGCGGCGCCCTGTGGCTGTCGGTAGCGCCGGTGACTCCGATAGCCTTCGCGATTTATGTATTTGCGGCGCGCTTGCCAGACCCGGCAACCGCGACCTTGCCCGGTGTCATTTTGCTGCTGCTGACGCCGGCCGTCTGGTGGCTGGTGCATAAGTCGCATTATCGCGTCGCCGCTCTGGCGCTGGTCTCCGGATTGTTCTGCGCGAATCTGCTGCTGATACACTGGCGCGTTCCCGAAGGGGCAGTGATGTTCCTGGCATTGCCGACCGGATTAACGGCCGTGTTACTCGGAATACCTTTCGGCGCTGCGGCCGCCGTCGCTTGCTCGCTGTTTTTGCTATTCGGCGTCTCGCAGGTCGAGGCCGTTTTGCGCATAGTCGCGGTTGTCAATGTTTGGGCGACGCTCTGGATGATCTGGTTGTCGGCGCGCCCGCTGCTGCTGGCCAGGCAATGGTTCGCATCCAACTACGAATTGAGCCGCGCCGCCCTGGAAAAGAGCCGCGATTATCAGTTCCAGCTGCGGCAAGCGCTGGACGATCTGACCGAAGCCCATTATCAGCTCACGCAGCTTAACCAGCTGGCGCATGACCTGCGCCATCAAGCGGACGAGGCGCGCCGCGCCAAAGAACAGTTTGTCGCCAACGTGAGCCACGAACTGCGCACGCCGCTGAACATGATCATCGGTTTCAGCGAGATGGCGCTGAATTCGCCGGAAACCTATGGACGCCCTATACCCCAGACCTTGTTGGCCGACCTCGAGATCGTGTTGCGCAACAGCCAGCACTTGTCGAGCCTGATTGACGATGTGCTCGACCTGAGCCAGATTGAAGCCGGGCAAATGGCTTTGATGAAGGAAGGCGCCGCGTTAGGCGAGATCGTAGACGAAGCGGTTACGGCAGTGCGCCCGCTGTTCAACTCCAAAGGCTTGACCTTGCGCCGGGATATCCCGCTGAATCTGCCAGCGCTGTATTGCGATCGCGTACGTATCCGGCAGGTCTTGCTCAATCTCTTGAGCAACGCGGGCCGTTTCACCGAGCGGGGCGGTGTGCAAGTATGCGCGCGGCGGGAAGAGCAGGCGATCATCGTCAGCGTCGCGGATACTGGTCCCGGCATCGTAGCTGAGGAAATGGAAGAGATCTTCAAACCTTTTCAACAGATAGATGGCTCCGTGCAGAGTCACTGGGCGGGCAGCGGCTTAGGGTTGAGCGTCAGCAAGCATTTCGTGGAATTGCACAAAGGCAGGATGTGGTTGGAAAGCGAGCCGGAACAGGGCGCGACATTCTATTTTCGACTGCCGATTGAAGAGTCCATCTCACCGGCAACTGACGGCATGATGCGCTGGTTCTCGCCTTATTCGACCTATGTCGAGCGAAGTC
>JAPOYT010000086.1:1892-3514 GCA_026706445.1 Chloroflexota bacterium | reverse complement strand
GTTCGCCAGAGAGGATCGACTCCCCGAGCTGGTCAAACATCGACCAGAGCTGCGCCACCTGCCGATTGTTCACAATCGGATAGCGGAATTGTGCGCCCTGCGTGATCTCGCCCCAAGACGGATTCTGCAAGCCTAGAATCGGGATCTGGGCGACGACCTCTTCGTCTTCAAAGAGCGATTTCAAGCCGGGCATGGTATTGTTCAGCGCGATAAATCGCAGTTGGTCGTAATGACCCAGGAACTCAAGCACTTCTCTGGCTTGCTCACGCTTTTTCGAGGCGGTGGGAATCGAATAGCCCCAGCCATGTATCAGCAGGCTATCGTTGGCGGGACCCATCGGGAAACGCCCCCACGCGAGGTTGTCCTCGGTCACGACGGTATCAACCGTACTGGTGATATTGTTGTACATGCCCTCGTAGCCCCAAACCATGCCCGCTTTGCCGCCGGCCATCAGCCCGATGACCTCGTTCCAGCCTTCGTTGATGGTGGATGGCGGCGTGATTTCGTAGTCGTTGACCCAGTCGTACATCCACTGGAGCGCGGCTCTGGTGGCGTCATCATCGAGCGCTTGCAGATCGGCGCCCGTATGGTGCAGCGCCAACAGCACGGTATTGAAGGCGTGGCCCCCGCCGCCCAACGGACGCCAGCCCCAGACGCCGGCTTCCTGGTCGGTGGCTGCCAACCCGGCGGAGATGAAGTCATCCCAGGTCGAGGGGTGCTCCGGCGCCAGGTCGGTGTTGTAGAAGAAGGGCGTCGCGCCCATGAAGAAGAAGATGCGGAAGACGCCGCCCATCGCATTGTCCAAGACGTTGACACTATCGGTGAGGTCATCGGCGTTGTCGGTATAGGCTTTCAGGTCGCTCAGATCGAGCGCCCAGCCGTTCATGCCATACATGCCGGCCAGCAGGTCATCGGTGTACATGATATCGTAGTGGGAATAACCCGTTTGACCCCAGAGCGTGAACTTCTGCATCACATCGCTCCAGCTCCCCGTCGGCAAACCCTCCTGAATGATCGTAATCCCGGTCGCTTCCCTAGCCTGTTCAGAAAGCGACTCCCAGGTTTCCCCGCCCCAGCCGACGAGGTTGATCTCGTGGTTGTCGGCGCGGACGATGTTGGGGAAGTGCGGCAGCAGCGAGCTGGCCGCGACGGCGCCCGCCCCTTTCAAGAACGTGCGGCGTGACATATCTTTAACTTTATTCATTTCTAGCTCCTTCTCGAATGAACTGAAATATGTTGATTTCTTACCTTCGTGTGGATAGTATCCGCAACATGGCGCAAATGCAAACTTTTTCGCGAACTTCTCGGCGATGTTGGCTTTTGAAGGGTGTTTCACGAAACGCCCCTGTTTACGTTGCGGGCAGTCAACCCCGACTCCCCGGCCTCATAACGAGGGGGCTTAACACAGCGGGACGCAAGGTATTTTGCGTGGGCGGTGGCTGGGCCGCGTGTGTCTACAGAGTTGCCGTCAGCTGGCTTCCCAACGCTCGGCTTTTAAGGTCGCCCGCCAGAACACAGCTGTAGGGCTTGTCCGCTACTGGGAGGTTGACGCACAATTCTACCCCCATCCCCGGCCCCTTCCCCCACAAGGAGGGAAGGGGAGCTAGAAACTCCGAAATCTG
>JAPOYT010000086.1:0-1835 GCA_026706445.1 Chloroflexota bacterium | reverse complement strand
GGGGTTTGGGGTGGGGGGTATGGAGACATAAACTACTCAAACAACCGCACTTTGGCACACTACCGGACAAGCCTTGTAGAGGCGACTCTGTGAGCCGCCCGCGCGCGCAAAATTGATACGGGCGTTTCGCGCCCACATGCGGCAAAATTAGATCGGGTAGGCGCGCTTCGCTCCGTCGCCCGCCAAAGAGAAGACTGTAGGCGCGAGATTTGTCTCGCCCCCCACAAACTACCGACAACTGGAGCAATCAATCTGATGAAAGCCCTGACCCTAACAGCCGAATGGGCGCCCAAGCCCGGCTATGACATGAGCGACAGCGAGCGCGAGCTGCGCCGCCCGCGCAACGCCAACATGACCTGGAAAGCGCCCAAGCTGACGCTGGGCGATGCGCCCGACCCGGCGCTCAAGCCCGACCACGTCATGCTGGAGATTGCGGCCGTCGGCATCTGCGGCTCGGACATGCACATGTACGAAGCCGGCGCTGACGGCTACATGATCTATCCCGGCTTGGTGCATACGCCCAATATCCTCGGGCATGAATTCGCCGGCCGCATCGTCGAAGTGGGCGCCGATGTGAAAGACTTGCAGCTTGGCGATCTGGTGGCGGTTGAGGAGATTCAGTGGTGCGGCGAATGCACCGCTTGCCGGCGCGGCTTCGTCAATCACTGCCTCGATATCGAAGAGCTCGGCTTCACCATCCCCGGCGCGATGGCGCAATACCTGCCCGCCCGCGCCAAGCATTGCTGGAAGCTGGACGAGGTCGCCGAGCGCTACGGCGAAGAAGAAGCGCTGGTGATGGGCGCGATGGTCGAGCCCACCGGCGTCTCGTATCAGGGGCTGTTTAACCGCCTGCGGAATTGGCAGCCGGGCAACAATGTCGTCATCTTCGGCGCGGGACCGATCGGGCTGGCGGCTGAGGCTTTAGTCATCGCCGCCGGCGCCGGGCAGGTCATCATGTTCGACCCGTCCGCGAGCCGGCGTCAAATCGCGCTGAACATGGGCGCGTCAGCCGCGCTGGATCCGACGGGCATCGATCTCGACGAGGCCATCATGCAGCATACATTGGGGCGCGGCGTCGACTACGTGGTGGAATGCGCCGGCTTTGCCGACAAGACCATCGAGCCGCTGGACCGCTGCCTGGCGGTCAATGCCTCGATTATCGATATCGGCATGGGCGGCGACAACCCGACTGTGCCGATCGTGGCTTACAAGCGCATGGGCGTGCAGTACGCCGGTTCGCTGGGGCACGCCGGCGGACCCTTCATGCACGTCATCCGGCTGATGGCGGCGGGCCGAATCGACATGCGCAAAATGGTCAGCGCGCGCCTGCCGCTTGACGATGCGTTGGCGGCTTTCAAGCGCCTGGAGAGCCGCGCAGACGCCAAGATCATCCTTCATCCGAATTAAACCCCCAACAAGACGTTGTAGGGGCGAGACGGCGGCTCGCCCGACGATACGCAAGATTTGTAGGGGCGACCTAGCAGGTCGCCCGCCCGAAGTTTACATGAAATATACCTGGGCTATTGAATGGGCGACGGCATTCTGATTCTGGGCGGCATCGCCTTCTGGCTGCTCGGCGGGCTCTGCGCTTTCCGGCGGGATCTGGTCTGGCGCCTCTATTCGCTGGAGCCGCGCTGGCGCGCCGACAACCCTGAACGCAGCGAGGCATGGGAGGCCAAGACGCGGCGCTCGGCGCTAGTGTTCGCGCTGCTGGGCGTCGTGTTTGTGGCGCTGGGCTGGCTGATTTGAGCTATGCTCGGCTTCCCGGCTCCGGCTTCAGGCGCCGCAATCCCCGTGGCTGTAGACATAATCGCCGCTGATCCAGCCCTCGACGC
>JAPOYT010000078.1 GCA_026706445.1 Chloroflexota bacterium | reverse complement strand
GCTAGGGAAGGGGAGCTTAGCGCAGCGGGACGCAAGGTATTTTGCGTGGGCGGCGGCATAGTCGCGCGTGTGTCTACAAGGCTTGTCCGCTACTGTGTCAATTCAAATTAACGGAAATTGAAACAGGATTCTGCGGGGGCGAGCCACCGCTGCGCGTAGGTCGCGTAGACACTGACCGCCGACACTGCAGATCGCTCGCCCGTACACACGCCATATTTGGGGCAAGGTCTACGGGCATCTGACAGCGTAAGCCGTAGTTTGGCCGCCGCGCCTAGGCCGTGCAGACACTGATCGCCGGACGCCCCTGCAACGTCGATTGAGTTACAAACGTCCATCCCTCTGTGCCCTCTGTGTTTCCTCGATTCCTCTGTGGTGAAGCCTTTGTAGGCCTTTGCACTGCGAACCGTCGGAAGCGAGAAAACAAGTAGCGGACAAGCCTTACAATCTGTCGGCATTTTAATTGCCTTAGCCGCCCATCGCCACGCGCAGCGAATCACAGGCCGGGCAGCCGCCACCGGGACGCACGATCGCGTAACCGGCTTGCGGATCTGCCCCCCAATGCGTCGCGTCGACATTCCAGACGATGAACATGCGAACATAGCCGGAACCGCGCAGGCGATGAACCGCGCCCGCCAGCCAGGCTGCTTGCTGCGCCAATGAAATGCCGGAAGCCCAGGCAAATCCACCCGGCAGCTCGCCGATGCCTTCACCCGTCAGATAGCCGAGCTCGGTGAAGCAGAGCGGCTTGCTGGGGAAGAAGCTGCGGTAGAGCTGCATCATGCGCGGCAGATACCAGGAGTAGTGGCCCGAACTGCCGACTGGCGCGCCACTGGTCGCATCCGGCGGCACGATGCCGGCGTTATAGTGAACGCCGACGCAATCCATGTAATTGGCCGCGCCAGCGTCGCGCATTTGCTGCAAGAAGCAGTCGTCATCGCCGCCGCCAGCCCCACAACCCTGGAAGAAGCCGGTGGGCGCCGGCGCGCCGCTGATGACCATCGTGCCCGAATTGGCTGATTTGATCGCGTGATAGGCGGCCGCCAGCATCTGCGTATAGTTGTGGCCGCTGATCTGCCCCGAGGGCCATTCGCGGTCGATATTCATCTCATTCCAGACTTCGATGGCATCGGCGCCGCCGCGCGCCAACTGCGCCACGAAGTTGGCGAAATTCTGATAGTAACCCGCCGGATTGCCGGAAATCGCGTTCTTGTCGCCGATCACGCTCAGCAGCACTTTGAAACCATTGGCTTTGGCGCTGTCGATCATGTGCTGGAAGTTGCTCGCCGGCTCGCCATGCCACTTGACCTGCCGCTTGACCCAAGTCATGCGGGCGTTGCGCATGTGGCCAGGATGGGCAAAGCTCAAGGCCTGGCCGCCCAGTTCGAATCCGCCTGTATTGGCTGTGCTGGGCGGGGGCGGTCCCGCAGGCGCCGGTCCAGCCTCCGCAGGCGCAGGCGCAGGCGCTGCCGGTGGTGGAGCGCCCGGCACCTGCAGCACTTGACCCACATGCAGGATATTTGGATCGGCGATGCCATTGAGCCGCGCCAATTCGAGGTAGTTGACGTTGAATTTGGCGGCGATGATCGCCAGCGAATCACCGCGCTGTACCGTATAAGTACCGGTTGTCGGCTGTGGAGCGGGCGCCTGGGCGCCAGTATCCGTCGGCGCCGGCGCTGAAGCGCGCATCGGGACCCGCAAAACCTGCCCGACATTAAGCGCGTCCGGATTGGCGATGCCATTCATCTCCGCCAAAACGATGTAGGTCGTGCCATACTGCGCGGCGATGATCGCCAAGGACTCTCCGCGCTGCACGATATGGGTGGTCTCGCCCGCTGGCTGCTGTGGCGCCGCTGGCGCTGCTGGGGCGGGCGCTTGCGCCCCGCCACCCGGCGCCGGAATGGTGATCTGATTGCCCGCATGAATGACGTAGGGCGGGGCGATGCCATTCGCCTGCGCCAGCTCTTCAACGCTACGGCCATACTGCTGCGCGATGTTGAACAGGTTTTCGCCCCGTTGGACTACATGCGCTTGCTGCGCCAAAACAGCGGCTGACCCGAGCGACATCAACAGAATTGTTGTCATTAGAAATACGGTTAGACGGCGCATCTTCGCTCCTTGACTGCACGGTTCGCTATTGAATTGTCTTTACGAGAATTCAGTCTAGCATGAGTCGAAGAAACACGCTGACGCCTGCCCGCGCATTCCAACGCGCTCAAATCGTATGCTGTACTGCCGGTTCCGCCTGTGCTTGGAGCGCGGCCGCGGACTAATGACCGACATCCATGCCTGGGTCCACCAGCGGCAAGCGCGGGTCCATGCCGGTCATGATATGGCGCGCCCAAGCGTAGTCGGGGTCATCGCTGTAGGCGAATTCTCGTGTAGAACCGGCCAGAAAGTTCAGCGTATAGGTCGTCGTCCCGGGGGCGCTCGCCATCGTGTAGTAGCCTTCCGGCATGAGGATGATATCATGCTGCCGCGCCATCATCGTCACATCGGATCGCTTGTCGGCGCTGTAGACGCGCTGGTAGGCGTAGCCGGTCGGCCGGTCAAATTTGTAAAAGCTGAAGCGGTTGAGCTGCGCTTCCAGCACTTTTCCCTTTTCATCGGTGCGGTGTGTGTCGTGTTTATGCGGCGGAACACTGGACCAATTGCCGCCCGGTGTATAGAGCTCATAGACCAGCAGGCGGTCAGCCGGAAAATCGCCGCCGATAAGCCGGTTCATTTGCCGCGAGCAATTGCCGCCGCCCAGCAGCAGCAGCTCCACATCGCTCGGCGCGATCAGCCTGGGCGGATTCTCCTTCTCGGTTGGCGCCCAGCAGGATGCGAACTCAAAGTCGTCAGTGATCGCTTCAATCTCGAACTCGGTCTGGGGCGGCAGATATAGCGCGTGAGGCATGCCGCAGAAGACATTGTCGCGCCTTCCGACATTCTCAAAGTCGCCGCGATTGGTTCGGATATTGCAACGGCCGCTCAAGACCACCGCGACATACTCAAAAGCGTCAATGGCGATTTCAAAGGTGCGGTCCTTGCCCAGGCGCAGGGCGGCGAAGTTCAGCGTATCCCAGCCGGCGCGCTTGGCATCCAGCGCGGCGAAAGCGCCGACGCGGCCGCTGTCGTCGGCGGGGATATGCAGGCGCTCGGCTGTGAAACTCGCCATCATCGATTTCCTTTACGTGACCAAGCCGCGCGTGACGCGCATGAACATGTGCTCCAGGTCTTTTTCTTCTTCGTTGAAGCCCAGCAGCAGGATTTCGCTCTCGACCAGCTGCCGGCTTAAGGCGCCCAATTCTTCATCATTGCCAGCAAAATCGACCCGAACGCGCGCCCGACCGTTCTTCGGCGTGATAATCTCGGCGGCGACAACATGCCCAATACCGCCCACGACGCTCTTCACGGTCTCGGCCGCCCCGTGATCCATCACCGTGATGACGATTTCACGATGCGCCATCAGTTCCAGTTTCAATTCGTCGATGCTGCCCTGCATGATGATCTCGCCCGCTTCCAGTATGCCGATATGC
>JAPOYT010000053.1:30686-31102 GCA_026706445.1 Chloroflexota bacterium | reverse complement strand
GACAAATATCCTGGGTGAATTGGCAGCGTGTATGAAAGCGGCAGCCCGTTGGCGGATTAACCGGGTTGGGGACTTCGCCCTTCAAGGCTGATAGTTTCATCGGTTTCGTTGGGTCGGCTTCAGGGATTGCCGACATCAGCGCAGCGGTGTAGGGATGCAGCGGGTTGGAGAATATCTGCGGGGTTGATCCCAGTTCGACCAGTTGCCCGACATACATAACTGCGACCCGGTCACAAATGTGTTGAACAACCTGCAAATCGTGGGCAATGAACAAAAAGGTCAGTTGAAAGTCTTGCCGAAGCTGCTCCAGCAGATTCAAAATTTCCGCGCGAATCGAAGGGTTCAGTGTCGGTACGGTGAACATCTGGGAGCAGCCGGGTTACCGCATAGAGATGTCGCCCTTTGGCGGCATCAAA
>JAPOYT010000053.1:0-30676 GCA_026706445.1 Chloroflexota bacterium | reverse complement strand
TCGGCGAAGTGGCAGGCGGCAAACTGACCTGCGGCATGTTCTTGCCACTCGGGCGCAGTGGTCCGACAAATATCCTGGGTGAATTGGCAGCGTGTATGAAAGCTGCAGCCCGTTGGCGGCATCAAAGATTCGGGCAATGGCGTCAAGGAAGGGGTGCTGGCGGCAATGAAATTCTTTACCAACGTAAAAACTTATTCGCTGCCCTGGCCAACTTAGGGTCACGCAGGAGCTTAACCCAGTCCAGCCCCTCACATGGAATATTACGCGCAAGATTCTCGGTGTACTCGATTTTCTCGGTGATCTCGGCGGTAAGGTTTTGAATGTTTCAACTGAAATGGATTCAACTCCTATGAGCTGCTATCTGGCGATTGACTTCGGCGGTACGCGAAGCCGCGCCGCTCTCTTTGACGACGACATGCGCCTGATCCGGCGCGCCGAAACGCTCAGCCGCGTCAGCGATGGACCGGACGCCGTTCTCAATCGCCTGGTGAAATTGGGCAAATCACTAAGCAATGCTGGTGTCGCGCCCTCGGCAATTGGCATCGCCGCGCCCGCTCCGCTCGATACCAAAGCCGGTGTGATCATCAAGGCGGAAACCCTGCCCGGCTGGTCGCAAGTACCGATTGCGGGGGCATTGAGCGATGCCTTCGCCGGCGCTCCCGCTTATGTTGAAAACGACGCCAACCTTGGCGCCTTGGCTGAATACCATTTGGGCGCGGGGCAGGGCGCAGATCCCATGATCTATCTGACGATCAGCACCGGCATCGGCGGCGGCGCAATCATCGGCGGGGAAATCTTCACTGGCGCTGGCGGCCACGCGATTGAGCCGGGACACATGCGCCTGACCCTGCCCGACGGAAGCATCCGCCGCTGGGAAGAATTGGCCTCCGGCACGGCGCTGGGCAAGTTGGCGTGGCGTCAATTGGCCGCAAGCCCGTTGCCATCGCCCTTGCGCAATGCGCAGTCCATTGACGGCAGGGCGGTCGGCGAGGCTGCGCTTGCGGGTGACTTCCTGGCGCTGGAGTGCGTGCGAGAGGCGGGAACCTGGCTGGGATTGGGACTGGTGAACTTGCTGCACCTTTTCAATCCGGCCGCCATAGTCTTAGGCGGCAGCGTGATGAAGCTGGGCAATCTAATGCTGGATCCGGCTCGACTAGCAATTGAGGAGCACATTTTGTACGAGGGCTTCCTGCCGCATAATGTCTTGAGATCGGCGAAACTCGGCGAAGACGTCTGCCTGGTCGGCGCCGCCCTCCACGCCCGCCAATCCCGCGCTCTGTAAGGACAACCCTTGCGTCGCCCGCCTGCCAATCCGACGTCGTGTAGGGGCGAGCCTTGGCTCGCCCGCCTCGCGCCAATACCATTCTTAGTAGGGACGACCCAGTGGGTCGCCCTCCCGCCAATACGACCACCTGAAGACTCCTGCACGGCAATGCCGCCCGCCACACAAACGATCTTCCTAAATCAACCGCTGCTTCATCCACGCCGCCGTGTTGAAAAAGCTCGCCACCGCGCCGCCTGGCGGAACCAACTCGTCGCAGGCGCCCGCCAATTCATCGCCCAGCGTCATTTCCAGGACGGGCAGCAAATGCTCGAGATGTGCCACCGTGCGCGGACCAATCAAGGGCGCGGTGATGCCCGGCTGGTCTTTCACCCAGAGCGTCGCCAACTGCGCCCCTGACATGCCGTGCTCTTGCGCGAGACGGATTACCTCGTTGCCGACCTCAATGCCCGGCTTGTTGATCCGCTCCGAATAAATGCCGCCCCGCAGCGCGCCGCGCGAATCCGCCGGCATCTCGGTCGCGCTGGCATACCGCCCGGCCAAGACGCCCTGCGCCAGTGGCGACCAAGTGATAATGCCCAGCCCGTAAGCCTGGCACACGGGAACCAACTCGTTTTCGATCCGCCGATCCAGCAAATTGTAGGGCGGCTGCTCGCAAACATAGCGGGCGTAACCCTTCAACTCGCTCACCATGATCCCTTCCATGACCTTCCAAGCCGGATGCGTCGAACTGCCGATATAACGCACCTTGCCCTGCTGCACCAGATCAGTGAGCGCGCCCAGGGTTTCGTCTACCGGGATTGTCGGCGAGGGCCGATGCGCTTGATAAAGGTCGATATAATCCGTTTGCAGCCGGCGCAATGAATCTTCACATGCGCGTATGAGATGCAGGCGCGACAGGTCCTCATCATTCGGTCCCGGCCCTACGCGTTGAAATGCTTTGGTCGCCAAGATGACATCATGCCGGGGAAGCCCTTTGGCAAAGGCGCGGCCGATGTAGCGCTCGCTTTCGCCGTTCGTATATGAATTGGCGGTGTCAATCAGATTGATGCCCGCTTCGAGGGCGCGCTGCAAAATGGCGATAGACTCCTCTTCGGAAGTCGGATCGGCGAAATTGCCCGTTCCCAACCCCAGCGGCGCGACTTTGACCCCGCTGCGGCCCAATACGCGATATTCCATTTTCGTCCCTCCTCCGCCGACCACCTGTCTCAAACATTATAAACCATGCGGCGCCGCCCTAGCGCAATCCCCGCCCCACCAGCGAATTGAAGGTCCGGCCTTTGGCTTTTCCTTTGCGCTCTCAAAGTCCTCGGTGTCGTAGGTCAGTGTCGGCGGTCAGTGTCCACGCGACCTACGCGACCCTCGGCGGTAAAATCATTACACCGCCCCCGCTACTTGAACCCGCGCCCCCGCATGGTTACACTTGTCTCATGAAGTCCCTGCGGCGCATCTTCCAATTCATGCGACCCTATTCCTGGCAGCTCTTCTTCGGATTCTGGGCGACAGTGCTGCCGGTCGCGATGGAGTTGAGCGTGCCGCGTTTGCTCCAATTCATGATTGATGAAGGCATCCGACCGCGCGATATGGACATGATCCTGCTTGGCGCCTTCTGGATGTTCGTCGCCGCGATGATCGGCGCCTTGAGCACACTCGGGCAGGGCTATTGCCGCGCCGTTGTTTCGCAAGGGCTGGCTTTTGATATCCGCCACGCCCTTTTTCGCCACATCCAATCGCTTTCCTTCGCCAACCTTGATCAAATGCAGACGGGCCAGCTGATGACACGCGTCTCCAGCGATGTCGATGTTGTGCGCATGTTTTCCAGCGCTGGCTTGGCGCTGCTGCTGCGCGTGCTGCTGATGATCATCGGCAGTATGGTGATGCTGCTGCTCACCGATTGGCAGCTTTCGCTCATCATGTTCGCCGTCGCCGCCGTCTCGGGCCTCTTCATCCGCTACTTGATGCTGAAAGCAACGCGCCTCTTCACGGTGGTGCAGCAGCGGCTCGGCGCGCTGAATACGCTGGTGCAGGAAAATCTGGCCGGCATTCAGGTGGTCAAAGCCTTTGTCCGCGGCCGGTTCGAGATTGACCAATTCCACGTCAGCAACCTGGATTACCGCGAACGGAATATCGAAGTGGGCCAGCTTATGGCGGTTGCCATGCCAATCCTGCAGGTGCTGACCAACGTGGGAACGGTTGCGGTACTCTGGTTCGGAGGTTTGTCCGTCCTTGGCGATCGCCTCACCATCGGCGAACTCATCGCCTTCAACAACTACCTGATGACCGGCATGGGTCCACTGCTTTTCCTCGGCAATCTGCTGATGATGTCCGCCCGCGCCGAAGCCTCCGCCGAACGGGTAATGGAAGTGCTTGACACCGCGCCGACGCTGAAAATCGCGCCAAGCCCGCATCGTGCCGAGCGCATCGCCGGACGCGTCAGCTTCGAGGATGTGTCCTTTCACTACAGCCGCCGTGACCCGAGCCAGACTAATGGATCCAATGGCGTAAGCGGCGACGACGTCCTGCACGGCATTAGCTTCAGCGCCGATGCCGGGCAGCAAATCGCGCTGCTGGGCGCGACCGGCGCCGGCAAGAGCACCTTGGTCAACCTGATTTCTCGCTTCTACGACGTCAGCGGCGGCTCGGTGAAAGTAGATGACGTCGATGTGCGTGACTGGGACCCAGCCGCACTGCGCGCCGGCATCGGCATGGTAATGCAAGAGTCCATCCTCTTCAGCGGCAGCGTGCGCGACAACATCGCCTACGGCGCGCCCTCCGCCACTGATGAAGAAGTCGTTGACGCGGCGAAAGCGGCGCAAGCCCACAAATTCATCTCGCAGATGCCACAGGGCTACAATAGCCGGGTCGAGGCGGGGGGCGCGAACCTCTCCGGCGGGCAAAAGCAGCGTATCGCCATCGCCCGCGCCCTGCTGATTAAGCCCGGCATTCTGGTTTTCGACGACAGCACCAGCGCTGTCGACATGGAGACCGAATACCGTATCCAGGCGGCGCTGGAAGGGCTGGCGGCGCAGACGACTGCCTTCATTATCGCCCAGCGCATCACCAGCGTCACCCATGCGGATCAAATCCTCGTGCTCGACAACGGACGCATCGCGGCGCGCGGCGCGCATCAACAATTGCTGGACAGCAGCGAAATCTACCGCGAAATCTATGAGTCCCAGCTGGGTGAGGCGGCGCGTGGCTAATGGAGGAGGGCGGACAAAAGATTAACCACCGAGGGTCGCGTAGACACTGACCTACGACACCGAGTTTAATGAGGGCGCCGAGGGGCTATGAATTATCTGAGCGATTTGGTGTATGGGCGATTTGCGGAAAGCCCATACGCTAAACCGGATGGTCCGGTATGCTGATCACCTTAACTTTCTCTTTCCGAAAGTCGGGCGTCGGGCAATGCAATGGTTTATCTTTTCTCGGCGCCCTCTAACAACTCGGCGCACTCGGCGGTAAAACCAGAATGGCATGTGCTTGACAAGGACGGTACACACATTGAAAACGGATCGAAAACAGGCTCCCGACTTCGAGCACGATGAACTGACATATCGCATCAATGGGGCGGCCATTGTCGTTCACCGAGAACTGGGAGCGGGCCTGTTTGAAAGCATCTACGAAAATGCGCTTTGCATTGAATTCCAACAGCGCGGCATTCAATATCAGCGGCAAAAACGGTTTCAAGTGGAATATCAGGGCGAGCCGGTGGGCCACATGGTTGCGGACCTGGTTGTGGAAGAAGAAGTAATCGTTGAACTTAAATCCGTAAAGGAATTGCTGCCGATACACGAAGCTCAGCTTATTGCCTACCTAAAGGCGGCCAAACTCAAAACTGGCCTCCTGATAAACTTCAATGTAAGACTTCTAAAATCAGGAATTAAACGAATCAGTGTATAAGCCAACCTCGTTGATCTCGATGAACTCGGTGTCCTCGGTGGTGAAAAATTTGTCGACACTGACATGGAGCGCCATTGATGACTAACCAGTCCTCCTCAAACTCCCGTCCGCGTTTCATCGGCGGGCACGGCGGCGGACGCCCCACGGGCGAGAAAGCCAAGGACCGGCGCGGCACGCTGCGGCGCCTGTCCGACTATCTCAAGCCCTACCACGGCCGCCTGCTGCTCGTCGCCCTGCTGGTGCTGCTCGCCACCATCCTCGGCTTGGCGGGTCCGGCGCTGCTGGGGCGCGCCATCGATCAGTACGTGATTCACAATGACATCGACGGGCTGGCGAGAATCGTCCTGATCATGGCGGTCGTGTATTTGGCGCAGGGCATATTCACCACGCTGCACGGCATCATCATGATTCGCGTTGGCCAATACTTCGTCGCCGATATCCGCATGGCGCTCTTCCGCCATTTTCAGGCGCTCTCGATGGACTATCACGACCGCCACCGCACCGGCGATCTGATGAGCCGCATTAGCAACGACAGCGAGACGATCAATCAGATCCTTTCCAACGGCTTGATTCAATTCACCACCAACATCCTGTCCTTGGGCGGCATCATGGTGGCCATGCTCCTGCTCAATCTGCCACTGGCGATCGGCACGCTGATCATTCTGCCGATCATGCTGTTCATCACCAAAACCATCACCGAGCGAACACGGGTCGCTTTTCGCGGCATGCAGAAGAACCTCGGCATTCTGAACGCGGTGATGGAAGAAAATATCACCGGCATCCGCGCCGTGCAGGCTTACGCGCAGGAAAGCGCGGCGATCACGCAATTCCAGGATGCCAGCGCCGCTTATCGCAAGGTCGGCATTCGCGCCGATTTCATCACCGCGGCCCTCGGACCGATGTTCACGACGATGATGATCTTGTCGGTGGCGGCGACCGCGCTTTTGGGCGGCTGGCTGGCCCTGCGCGATCTGGTGTCGGTTGGCGTGCTGGCGACCTTCGTCATCTACATCATGAATTTCTTCCGGCCCATGCGCGGCATCGCCATGGTCTACAACCAACTGCAATCGGCGCTGGCCGGCGCCGAAAGAATCTTCGCCGTGCTGGACGCGACGCCGACCGTGACCGATGCCGCCGACGCCGAGCCCCTGCGCGATATCCGCGGCGCAGTACGCTTCGAGCGCGTCAGCTTCGCCTACCAGCCGGGCGAGTTGGTGCTTAACGACATCAGCCTCGATGTAAGGCCCGGCGCGACTATCGCCTTGGTAGGACCGACCGGCGCCGGCAAAACGACCATCATCAGCCTGCTAAGCCGCTTCTATGATGTCAGCGGCGGCCGCATTTGCATCGACGGCGTCGATATCCGCGCCGTCACGCAGAATTCGATCCGCGAACAGTTGGGCATCGTCCTGCAAGATACCTTCCTCTTCAGCGGCACGGTGATGGAGAATATCCGCTATGGCCGGCTGGATGCCACCGACGCGGAGATCATTGAGGCGGCGAAACTGGCGAACGCCGACGGCTTCATCCATTTGCTGCCGCGCGGCTATCAGACACAGGTGTCGGAGAAAGGCCATAACTTCAGCCAGGGGCAGCGGCAGCTGCTGGCGATCGCCCGCGCAATCCTCGCCGATCCGCGGATTCTGATCCTCGATGAAGCCACCAGCAGCGTCGACACCCGCACCGAAATCCATATCCAGGAGGCGCTGCTGCGCTTGCTCGAGGGACGGACCGCCTTCGTCATCGCCCACCGCTTGAGCACCATCCGCAATGCTGACCAGGTCCTGGTGGTCAATGACCATCGCATCATCGAGCGCGGCGCCCACGACGAGCTGCTGGCGGCTCGCGGCTTCTATCACCAACTCTATATGAGCCAATACCATCGGCTGGAGGAGCTGGCCGCCGTCGAGTGAGCAGCCAATCCCGCGTCGCCGGCCGCCAACCAAGGCCCAGCTTGGCGGCTTCGCCCGCCCAATCGCCTGCCCCGTAGTCACGGTCCGGCTCTTAGGCCTTTAAGCCGAGCCGCTCATACTGCTCGGACGGCGCATCGTTCGCGCGCATCAAAGCGACCAGCTTGTCGATCATGTCCGTTTCGACGCTGGCGTCTTCGATAGGATTCAGTTGCCCGGGATCCGATGCCAGGTCAAAGAGCAAGGTCTCGTAGAAGGGAATCCACAGGGGCGCGCGCTTGGCGCCGATCTTCAGGGTCGGGCAACCCTTGGTGAAGGAGAAAGGCGGCGCCAACTCAATCGCCTGCAGCTCCTCCACCTGGAAGCGGTGACGCATGTGCGTCGCCATCAAGGTGTAATTGTAGAGCGGCATATTGTCATCGCTGGCTGTGCCGCGCGTTGACAAATCGCCGCCCGCGCGCATATAGACATGCCTGCCGTCGGTGACGTTGACGTGCCCGCCGTGGGCGCCAAAGAGCGCGGCTTCGCGCACGGGGCTGTCATCGGCGACCGCGTCCCGCAAAGGACGGCCTTGCATGTCCTTCGGTCGGTCGATGCCAAAGTATTCCAGCAGGGTCGCCGGCACATCAATGTTCTGCGCCAGGCTGCTCCGGCGCTCGCCCGCCACCTTTGACCGCGGGTCCCAGACGAAGAAGGGGATATTCGCCAATTCGTTGTACCAGGGCATGCGCATCTTGCCCCACCAATCATGCTCGCCCAGATGGAAGCCGTGGTCAGTCGTGACAATCAGCAGCGTGTCGTCCCACAGACTAAGTTCGTCCATCACATCAAGGACCGTCCCTAAATAATGATCGCACATGCTCATCAGGGCGGCGTATTCGTAGCGCATGTGCTGGACTTGCTCCGGCGGCTCGGTGATGCGCGTGTAGGGCGGCCAGTCGAATAGCGGTCCGTCGTATTCATGCGGGTAGAGTTCTTTCCAGCCCGGCTGGGTGAAGAAGGGCTCGTGCGGGTCGAAAGTCTCAATTTGCAGATACCAGTTGTCCGCGCCCGCGTTTGTGCGGATGAACTCGATGCCTTTGGCGAATGTCTGCGCTTGGGGCATCAGGCTTTCTTCGTTGATATATTCGCGGTTGACGCTATCCTGCTGGCGGGTGCGGGATCGCCGATCGGCATCTTTGGCGGCGACGCCGGCTTCGACGACGCCTTTCCAGGGATCGCCTTCTTGCCCGCGGTTGAATTCATGCGTTGTGAAGCGGGTGTGATAGGTGGCGCCGCCATCTTCCCAGTAATGCTGATGATCGGTGACTTTGTGCGAATGAACGCCGTTTTCGTCGAGGATTTGGGGCATGGAGTCGTCGAATGGCTCCAGCGGACCCCAGCTGCGATGGAGGAAGTTGTAGCGGCCCGTATGCAGCTCGCGACGGGCGGGCATACAAGGCATGCTGCCGATGAAGGCGTTTTCGAATGCCGCGCTTCGCTGCGCCAGGCGGGTGAAGTTGGGCGTATGCACCCAATCGCAGCCGTAGGGTTCCATCAGGCGGCGATTCAGCGAGTCGAACATGACCATGATTGCTTTCATAATGAGGCGCTCCCGGATACTCGATTGTAAAATGACAACCCTGAATTGAGTTTGGTTGGAAAAGACCGTATCGCTATGATACAATTATGCGTGTATGCGGAGAAGGAACGAAGCGTGGCGACAATACCGAACCAGCAACAAATGCCCAGCATCTCCATGGACGGGTTGGTAACGATTGTCGGCGCGGTCCTGTTATTGCTCGCCATAATTTACTTCAATAACGATTTACACTATCGCTTGGACACCAAGATCGACACAGTTCGCACTGAGCTCAAAGCGGACATAGACACAGTTCGCACTGAGCTCAAAGCGGACATAGACACCGTACGTATGGAACTCAAATCGGACATTGATCGTTTGGAGACAAACATACAGGCGGTGCGTACGGAACTCAAAGCGGACATAGAAAGCGTACGCTCGGAGCTAAGCGCGGATATACAACGGCTGGATGATCGTCTTTTCGTCATCGTCAGTCCCCCCTTGGAGGAAGAAGCAGACTCTCCCTAATTGCGTCTCGGCGGCCGGTCAGCCCTTAATGCCGCTGGTGATACCGCCGCTGACAAGGAAACGCTGCAAAAATATGTAAAGGAAAATAACTGGAACGACCGCCATGACCGACGCCGCCATCAACTCGGCCCAGGCGGTGCCCTGCTCTTGATCGAAGACGCTCAAGCCCAACTGTATTGTTTTGAGGCTGTCCTCTTTCACCACGACGAGGGGCCAGAGGAAATCGTTCCAGGACCAGAGAAAGGCGAAAAGCGCCATCGTACCCATGACCGGCTTTGAATTGGGAATCAGGATGCGCCAGTAGACGCCAATGCGCGAGCAGCCATCGACGATAGCCGCTTCTTCAATCTCTTTCGGGAAACCGAGATAAAACTGACGGAAGAGAAAGACGCCAAAGACTGAGACGAAGTTGGGAAACATGACGCCTCCAAGCGTGTTGATAAGACCGGTGCCGCCCTGCCCCAGGATGTCATTGCCGCCGGCCAAGGGAAAGGCGCGGATGAGCAAGAAGACCGGAATAATCAGCACCTCGAATGGCACCATCATGGTCGTGAGGAGGGCGAAGAAAATCAGCGTCTTGCCGCGGAATTGCAAGCGGGCGAACACGTAGCCGGCCATCGAACCAAGCAATACCTGTGAGAAGACCGCCACCGCCGTCACCAGAACGGTATTGGCGAAAATCCGCGGCATATTGGTCTGCTCAAAGGCGTCGCTGTAATTTTGCAGGTCGAGTTCGTTCGGGATCCAGCGAATTGTATCGCCAAAGATTTCGCGATCGGGCTTGACCGATGTCGAAACCATCCAGACGAAGGGCATGATCATCACGATGGCGCCGATTGACAGAAGGACGTATGTCAACAGCAAGGGCAAGCGCGCTTCCCAGGTTTTGAAGCTGCCCGGGTGACCGCTTTGAGCCGCTGCGTTCGCCGCCATGGTCAAGCCCCTTGCCGATCACGCAGGACGCGGAAACTGATCATCGTCAGGATTAGCACGATCACCAGCATAACCACAGAAATGGCGGCGCCGCGCCCGAAGCGCAGGTAGCCAAATACATTCTGATAGACTTCCCAGACCATGGTGTTGGTGCGGTTGAAGGGACCGCCTTGGGTGAGCATGAAGATGAGGCCGAAGTTGCGGAATATGCTGATGGTGAAAGTGACGACTACGAAGAGGATGACCGGGCGCAGCAAGGGTACGGTGATGAGAAGGAAGTTCTGCAGGGCATTGGCGCCGTCAACGCGGGCCGCTTCAATGATGTCGCGCGGAATGTCTTGCAAGCCCGCCAGAAAGATGACCATGTTGCTGCCGATGCTGCCCCAAATGGTGACGATGACCAGACTGATCAGCGCCAGATTGGGGTCGTTCAGCCAGTTCTGCGGCGGGATGCCGACCGTGCCCAGCAGGTGATTCAGCAGGCCGTGCTGCGGGCTGTAGATCCAGCGCCAGATCATCGCGGAGACGACGACTGAACTAACGACCGGCAGGTAGTAGAGCGTGCGCAGGAAGACGCGCCCGCGAATCGACTGATTGAGCAGCTTGGCGATGACCAGCGCGAGGGCTGTGCCGATGGGCACCGCCTCGATTGTGAAGAGCAGCGTGTTGAAGATCGACTGGCGGACGGTCGTATTGGTGAAGACGTAATTGTAGTTTTTCAGAGCGTAGAATCGCGGTGGCTCGAAGAGTTCATAACGGGTGAAGCTCAAGAAAAGGTTGTAGAAGACGGGCCAGATTTTCAAGGCGGCCAAGAGCGTCACCGGCACGAGCAAGAACAGCAAGGCGACAAATGCCTGGCTATTCATCACACGGTAAAGGCGCTGCCGCAAATCGTCGGTTTCGGAGCTCGACAGCGATGGTCTTCGTAGGGCGTGGTTCATTGGCGGCGGACTACCCTGGCGGGCGACTCATGGAGCCGCCCCTACAATGGTATCAGTTTGGCAGGCGACCCAATGGGCCGCCCCTTCAATGGCTTCAGTTCAGTTGGCGACTTGCGAAGAGACCAAGCCTTTATTCGTCGGCAAGAATCTCGTTGATGGCGCTGGTCGCATCGGCCAAGGCATCAGCCGGCGCCTTAATGCCGCTGAGCGCTTGTTCGAGTTCGGCGGCGATCGGGCGGAAGAGCGCGATCAGGTTATGATGCTGCGGGAATGTGCGGGCGTAGACGGCCGATTCCAGGATGATCTTGTGCTTTTCCGACATGTATTCCGCGTCGAGCAAGGACAGTCGCGGCGGCGTATTGTTGTTTGAAGCCGAATACACCTCCAGCATATCCTTGCGCGTCATGAAGCGCAGCAAGCCCCAGCTGGCGGCTTCGTCGGCGGTCTGCGAGGAGACGAAGAATTTGTTCACCCAGGAGTGCGTCGCTTGCACCTTGCCCGTAAGGGGGAGCGTCGGGTAGATCGTCTCTTTCTCATCGGGCGCGTAGAGATTGACGTCTCGCTCCATATTGGCGCTGGACAGTTGCATCGCGGCGTTGCGCCCAGCCAGGACGTTCAAGTCGCCTTGCGGATCCAAGCCCGGGTAGGCGGTCACCTCGTGCTCCTGCACCAGCGCCACCAGGAATTCAAGCGCCTCAAGCGCCCCGGCCTGATCGAGGGCGCAGCTGGTCAGATCGTCGCTGAGGAACTGCCCGTCAGCCATGTGCACCCACATGAGGAAGGGCTGCCAATCGCGCTGCCAGTTGCCGCTGGCATCGGAGTAGTGGTAACCCTCGACGTCAAAAGCGTCGCCATCGCGCACGGTGGTCGCTTGAGCCACGGCGAGAAATTCGTCCCAGTCGGTGGGCGGCGCGTCAAAGCCGGCGTCGGCAAGCATCTCTTTGTTGTACCAGAGGGTGCGCAAGTCCTGACGGTAGGGCACGGCGACGATATCGCCACGAATGGTGACATCGGCTTGCAAGCCGGCGGGGAAATCGCCCCAATCCCACTCGTCATCGGCGTTGATGAAGTCATTGAGCGCCACCGCCCAATTGCGGCGCGCCATCTGAGGCGCCCAGACCGCGCCGCCCTGGAAGACATCGGGCGTCACGCCGGAAGCGAAGGCGGTCGTCATTTCCTCGTTGTACCGACCCCAGTTGGTCCAGTTGACGGTAACGCTGGCGCCGGGATTCTCCTCAACGAAGCGCGGGATGATCGTTTCTTCAAAGGCGGTCTGCACCGGATCGCTCCAGTCAACCATCGCCAGCGAGAACTGGGCCGCATCCGCTTGCGCCGCAATCGGACGCACGCCGATGAGGGCGACGCCCGCCGCCGTGCCAGAAGTTGCCGCAATCCGCAGAAAATCGCGTCGTGAGAGTTTCTCACTCATAGGATCTGCCTCCTCGAAGCAATTCGAAACCTGTATGGAAATCGCTCGTAAATCGTACCGCGCAAATTGTAACGCAGCGCGTTCTCATTGCCAATGAGGGCCTTAGGGGCTCGAAAGAATGAGTCAGTCTATCGTCTTCTTCAGCGCTATGATGGCGGCTTCTTCAGTGTCGCGCGCTTCTATGACCTTGTCGCGAATGTCGGCGCGCAGGTCTGAAATCTCGCCGTCGCTGAGCGGAAAGTCGGTTTCAGAAGCCGTCTTCAACGAGTCCAGACGATCGCGTTCGGCGATAATCTCGTCGAGGCGCGCTGCGCCGCTTTCCATGAAGAGCGCGGTCTTGCGTTCAATCGCGTCTCGCGCTTCACTCAACATGGGGGCGTCTTTCGGCAAAAGGCTTTCGAGCAGTTTTTGCCAGGCTTCACCGGCGATGCGGTAGCGCGCGGCGACATCGCTCAGCGCGGTCAATTCGAGGACTTGCGCCGCCTCATCCAGGAAATCGGCGTAGACATCGCGCTCGGCTTGAACGGTCTTGCCAAAAGCCGGGCCCAAGAAGGTATAGGCGCTTGTCAGCGCCGCCAGCAGCGGACGCCCGGTCGGGTATTCCTTCGCCCAACTGCCGCGGCTGGTCTTCGCCAGCATCTCCGCCCAGTGTTGCAGCGCGCGCAAACCGAAATTCTTGGCGGAGCCCTTGGGCGGCTTTTCGGTCATGAGCTTCACGCAGTCATGCAAGCCCTGTCGTATCGCGTCGGCGAGCGCAGCTTCATCGGGCGCGCCAAGCAAAATCAAGCCGTGCCGGTCCTTCTTGATGCGCGCGCGCGCCTGGTCCAGTTCGTCGGCGCTGACGGTCAGCGAAACGCGGCTGCGGTCTGAGATATAGGCTTCGCTTATTTCCGGCTCGTATCCGTAGATCACCAGCGGCATGGTATGCCAATTGGCTTCGTCATAAGACAGCGCGTTATAGGGAAGCAGCGAACCGTCCGGGCGGGCGATCGGCGCGTAGCCCTCTTCCAGCGCGTCGATGAGGTTCTGCCTGCCTTTGTTTGCGCTGGCGCTGCGCCGCAAGTCGCGCGGTAATTTCAAGCGTTCGAATATCCGCTCCATCGGGTCAAAGGTGTTGCGCGTCAACAGGTTGACTTGGGGATCATAGCCTTGGTAATGAAAGGTGAAGTAGCCGAAGGTCACGCCGCCGCTGATGCCGAGCAGCATCGCTTCGCTGTAGGGCTCGCCGGTATGCGGCGCCTTTACGCCTTGATAATCCAAGGCGTTGCGGATGGCGGCTGTGTCCCAATACCGCCCTTCAAATTGCGTGAAATTCTCAAGTGTTGGCATGGAGTGGCGCTTTCTCCAACTGGTATAACAATGAGCATAGTTTACAGCATGAATCCTGATGGTCGAGGAATTTGCGACATAGTCCGCGGTTTTCCTCTCCCCCGGCCCCCTCTCCACAGCATTATAGAGGGGGAGCTAGGCATTGCGCGCGGGTGGCCTAGATACGGACCGCGCGCACTGACCGTAGGTCGCCTCTTCGCGCTTGAGCTTTGCGGGCAGCCGAGCGACGCCGCGCGAGCCGGGTTGCCACTTGAGTTATGAGATGATGGCGATATTCTTCAGCAGATGCGAAGACTGATCGCGGGTTTATGAAACGCTTCTTGCGGCGAGAGCCGATCTATTATGGCTGGTACATCGCGCTGGTTCTGGCGATCACCACGACGGTATCCTTCGGTGTGCTGTTTTATGCCTTTTCCGTCTTCATCGAGCCGATGGAAGCGGAATTCGGCTGGTCGCGCGGGGAGCTTTCCGGCGCCTTTTCTCTATCGATTCTCATCGGCGGATTGACCGCATTTCCGGTGGGTCATTGGCTGGACCGGCATGGCGCGCGGCTGCTGATGACGGTGGGCTCCATTGGCGCGACGGTCATGGTGCTCTTATGGTCGCAGGTGAGCTCTTTTCCCGAGTTCATCGCGGTCATGGCGCTGATGGGTTTTTTCGGCGCGGCGATCTTGTATGAGCCGGCTTTCGCTGTCATCGCAACCTGGTTTTCGCATTCGCGGGGCACGGCGATGGCGGTGGTGACCTTCGTCGCCGGCTTTGCCAGCACCATTTTCACGCCGCTCTCTCATGCGCTGCTGGAGGCATACGGCTGGCGGCAGGCTATCCTGATTTTGGCGATCGTACTGGGTGCGATCACGATCCCTTTGCATGCGCTGGTCTTGCGCCGCAAGCCGGCCGATCTGGGAATTGAATTCGCGAACCAAAAGAAGGCCGCGCAAAACGGCGATGTGCCGACCACCAGCTTGCGCGCTGTGCTGCGCTCACGCTATTTTTGGCTGCTGACGCTGGCTTTCTCGCTGTCGAGCTTGAGCATATTCGCTGTGCGCATTCATTTCATTCCCTTGCTGACAAGCGTCAACATCCAGCCAGGCAGCGCGGCGCTGGCGAGCGGCGCGATTGGCGTGATGCAGGTTGTCGGGCGGATGATATTCGCCCCGGTTGAGCGGCGCTTTTCCAGCCGGACGATGGCGATCGGCGTGTTCATGTTGTTGGCTATTTCGATGACGATCTTGCTGCTGGGCAGCGCGCCGTGGTTGATCGTCGTGTTTGTGGCGCTGTTTGGCATGGCCATCGGCGCCCATACCTTGACGCGCCCGCTGATGGTCGCCGATACCTATGGTACCGCATTCTACGGACGAATCAGCAGCACGATGGTTATATTCGTGACGCTAGCTGGAACGATGTCGCCCTTTGCCGCCGGCGTGATGTTTGACCTGTTCGGCTCTTACAATCCGATGCTGATGCTGGCGGCCGGTTTCAGCCTGGCTTCGGTGGCATTGATTTGGCTTTTGCCGAAAGCCGGACGCTGAGGGCGGCTCAAGGGTCACGTAGATATAGGCTTCGATTAACCTTACAGCTTGCGTGAAGCGGGGGCGAATTGATAGGTCGTCCCGACGGATTGCGTGTGATGAGAACGAGTCGCGAGCTTGTGAATGTCGATGGAATCTGTCGTTATTCAGGTTTAGCCAGCAAGCGGCAAATCGGCTAAGTCCACAGAATCGGCGATATGGATGCCCCGGACGGTGAAGGCGCTATGGTCATTGGCGTAAAGCGCGACGGTCAGCGTTTCAGCGCCTTCCGGGGTGGATTCGAGGTGATGCCATTCGCCATAGAGTCGAGCGATCTTCACATCATCGATATATAGATGCGCGTGCCCTTCGCCCGGAATCGGTTCGCCATCCACATTTTGTGGCGTAAAGATAAAGTTCTGGGTTTGCAGGCGCAGATTGTATCCTCCGCCTTTGAGCGGGAACAGTGTTAGGGTCACCTGAGGCGAGCCGTCCGGGTCCAAGTCAATGGTCTTTGAGTGATCATGCTTGTGCGCGTCGCCGATAATCAGCGTATCTCGATAAGGATTGCGCCCAGCTTCAAGCGGCGACCAGTATTCATGGTAGGAGGCAAAGCAATCCGCTTCACCGCCGAATACTTCTCGTTTGCCAATCACAAAGGAATAGCGTCCAATTTTCTCCTCCGGGCGCCAGAGCGCGACGCGATAGATTGCGGTTTGCGGCGCGGTCCAGTAATAGTCCTCCCAATTCCAATAATATCGTCGGCCGAATGGCTCGAACCAGTAGCGCGGCGAATCCCCAAGCGAGATCGTCTGCGATCCTTCTTCGGTTGAGCTGCGCAGCGTTTCGGGCAATTGCGCTGACGGTTCGCCAGTGACGCCGGGTCCGACAAGGGTCATCACTGGTGAGAAAACGGCCAGGTCGTCAATGGCGGGGATGCTCAGGCTTAGCAGAATCTCTTGGCTCGCCGAGGCTTCAAAGCTGAAGAAGTCCAAGTCGCCAGCGGGATAGATGTTGCCGAAGTAGGCGTAAGAGATTGTCGGATCAGGCACATGCCAAGGCGCATCGGAGGTTAGGTCAGCGAATTCACAGAATGGCTGATGCGCGAGCGCCGCCGCCGTCAAGGACAAAGCCAATGCCGTAGTCAGGATCATAGCCACAAAGCGCGCCTTATTCATCAGTCCCTCCTGTGATGCTAAGCTTGCCGCGGTTGACTCAGCGCGAGCAATCCATTGCAGCCCGCGTGATGCGGCAGCGATGATTCAGCGGCACATTGGTATATTCGTGATAGTCGCCGTTGAGCCAGCTTACGATGACGCGCTCGATTTCGGCAGCGCCCAAGCCAAAATGCAGCGCCATTTCGTTGCCGGCGCCGAGGCTCGAGCCGGACTTCAGTTCGCGCATTTGTGTCAGACCATCGCTGGTGAAGACGGATACGCGCGTGCCGATGGCATCGCTGTCGATCTCGCCGCCGCCCTCGAGTTCAAAGGTGATCCAGTTGTTTCTTTCGCCAGCGTAGGCGGTATTGCGAAAGAGCCCATGCGCCTGATTCCACCAGGTTAAGGCGTAGTCGACGCGTCCGTCGCGGTCGTAATCGGCGGTGCTCAATCCCATGGTCGGTCGGCTGCCGTCGCTGAAAAGCCGCTGGTCTATCGCCCGGAAGCTGCCGTTGCGCTGATTGTGATAGAGCATGTCAGGATAGACGAAGTGCATGCCGCCTGAGCCGTATTCCGGCGGCAGTCCGTAGCGCTGATCGGGGTTTTCAGGCTGCGCGCTTGGTATGTCGGACAGGGCTGACACACCGGTGGAAGCTAGGTACAAATCCAGCCAGCCATCGTTATCGTAATCGAAAAAAGCCGTTCCCCAGCCGACGGCTGTGCCGGTCCGATAAGCGACGCCAGCGTAATCCGCGCTGTTGGCAAAGGTTCCATCGCCGAGATTCTCCAGCAGAATCATGGCGCCAATCATGTTGGAGAAGTAGAGGTCGAGGTCGCCGTCGTTGTCATAGTCGCCTGTGGCCAAGCCCATACCGTGTACGACCGAACCCGCGCCCGACCGCGCTGACACATTGGTAAAGCACCAGCCGCCGCAGCCCGCGCCATCGTTGCGCCAGAGGACATTGCCGAGGGCGTTGACCGCTTTGTCGTTGACCACGTAGAGATCCAAATCGCGATCGTCGTCATAATCCAGCCAGCTTACCGCGAAGCCCGCGCCCAGCAGCGCCTCGAAGCCCAGCAGTCCGGATACATCGGTGAAAGTGCCGTCGCCGTTGTTGTGGTAGAGCGCATCGCGGCTGCGGGAGAAATCGAGCAGTACGCATTCGGGATAGCAGGACCAGTTGGTCACGTAGAGATCAAGGTGGCCGTCCTCATCGAAATCGCCCCAGGCGGCCGACGTGCCTTTGCCGATGTCGCCAAGGCCGGCGGTAGCGGTCACGTCTTCGAAGGCACGCGTAGACACAGTGCCGTCGGCGCGCGTAAATTCTGTGCCAGCGAGATTGCGGAAGAGCCGGTTGGGTCCGTTGTTCAGCACATACAGATCGCGCCAGCCATCGTTATCATAATCGGCCCAGACCGCGCCGCCGCTGGCTGTATCGGGCAGGCTCAGCGCCGCGGAGAATTCCGATACGGCGAAACTGCCATCGCCGTTGTTGCGATAGAGCGCATTGGGATCGAGATTGCCGGTGACGAAGAGATCGACCCAACCATCGCGGTCATAGTCAGCCCAGGCCGAACCGGCGGCCAGGTAGGCGTCGTCATAGGGAATTGGCAGGTCTTCATTCCAGATGGCGCGATGCGTCGCTGTGATACCGGCTTCGGCGCTGACATCGCGGAAGAGGACGGTATCGTCAAGGGCGGATGCCCAGCCTAAGCCGCAAAGAAACAATAAAATGATCACCACCGCGGACAGGGAGTTCATACGAGGTCACCGAGGGGATATTGACAAAGACAAAGGAATTCTGCCTGCCTCAAACTGACTATGTGCAGCGAGTGCTTCTGCTAACACCCGCTCGACAATATCGCCGCCCACGCAAAATACCTTGCGTCCCGCTGCGCTAAGCTCCCCTTCTCTAGCTGGCTGGGATGCTCGCCATAGAGATGGCGAGGGGGCCGGGTCACGTAGACATAGACCTTCGGGGATGGGGTTTGCCCCTCCGCCCCTAGCCGACTGCGTCGTCGATTTGCCCATCGCGCAGGCTGATGATGCGATCGGCGTAGTCATCAACGATTGGATCGTGGCTGGAGAGCAGGATTGACAAGCCTTTGTCGCGCACAAATTCTTGCAGCGCCGCGAGCACATTGTGGGTGGTATCGCTGTCGAGCTCGCTGCTCGGTTCATCGGCGAGGATCAGATCGGGCTCGGTGACCAAGGCGCGGGCGATGGCGATGCGCTGCTGCTGCCCGCCGGACATCTCGTAAGGGCGGTGATCGTGATAATCAAGCAAGTCGACCTTCTCCAGCGTTTCGTGGATGCGGCGGCGGCGATCGCGGCGCGGGACATTGCCCAGGCGCGCCATCAGCTCGAGGTTTTCGTAGGCGGAGAAGCTATGCAGCAAGCCCATCTGCTGGAAGACGAAGCCGATGCTTTCGCGGCGCCAGCGCGTACGCTCGACCTCTTCCATGGTGGAGATATCGACGCCTTGAATCCAGATGAAGCCGCTGGTGGGATTGTCCAAGCCGCCGAGGCAATTCAGCAGCGTCGTCTTGCCACTGCCGGAGCGTCCGCGCAGGGCGACGAATTCGCCGCGCTTGACCTCGAAGTTGACGTCGCGCAGGGCGTGGACAGCGCCTGACTCGGAGGGATAGACGCGCCCGACATCCTTGGCGGCGATCACAGTATCGGTCATGATTTCCTCCGCAACAGGTCCAGCAGACGCGGGCGAGAGCCCATTTCATCGACGGGGATTTCGCGCTCAAGCTGGATTTCCCCCTGCGATGAGGTGTCGTCCAAGTTTTTGGCTGGTCGAATCAGGATGCTTTCTCCGGTAACTTCCATCTCGACGCGATTCTCGAAGCCGAGCTGCTCACGGTATTGTTTCGGGATTTGCAAGCGCCCGGCCGAATCAAGCACGATCAACTCTTCGAAATGTTCATCCCAGCTTTCCGTTATGGAAGTCCCTCCCTCATCTTGGGGTCGCGTAGACACTGACCCGTCGGGGAGGGATTTAGGGTGGGGGCGGCGCCGCTTAACCGTTTCGCTTGCCAGCTTGCCATCGCGGATGGCGACCACCCGCCCGACATGCTGGGCGATGAGCGGATCGTGGCTGACGATGCAGATGGTCAAGCCGAGGTCGCGGTTGAGCCGTTTGAAGAGTTCGTAGACTTGGTCAGAGGTGTCGGAATCAAGCTCGCCGGTCGGTTCATCAGCCAGCAGCAACTTCGGCTCATTGGCCAAAGCGACAGCGATGGCGACGCGCTGCTGTTCGCCGCCGGAAAGCTGAAGCGGCTTGTGGTCGTAGCGATGGGAGAGATCAACCAGGTCCATTAGTTCGCGCGCCCGCACCTCGTTTTGCTTGCCGGCGCCTCCGGCCAAGGTCATCGGCAGCTTGATATTGTCTAGGGCGGACAGGTAGGGGATCAGGTTGCGGCTGCCCTGCTGCCAGACGAAGCCGACTTCGACTTGCCGATAAGCGGTCAACTCGCGCGTACTGAGTTTGAGCAAGTTCTTGCCGTCGATGATGACTTGACCGGCTGAAGGGCGTGTTAAGCCGCCGAGCACGTTCATGAGCGTGGTTTTACCGCTGCCGCTAGCGCCGACTACGCCGACGAGCTCGCCGCGCTTCACCGTGAGGTCGAGCCCTTGCAGCGCCATGACTTCGATATCGGCGACTTTGAAGATCTTGTAGAGGTCGTCGCAAATAAGAAAGGCGCCGTTGCTTGTCGCCATTAGATTGTCTCCCCCAATTTGACGGCTTGGAAGATGCGCATGCGGCGCAGGATCACCAGCAGGATGAGCATGATGATCACGAAGGTAGCGAAGAACAAGGCGATGATCTGCGCGATCTCCACCCAAGCCATGGTAACGACATAGGGCGGCACTACCCCCTCAAGATTGCTGACGAATTGCATGTAGGGGATGTAGAGCGCGCTGACGACCAAGCCAATGCCCAAGCCGAGCGTCAAGCCCATGATGATGAGCAAACCGAGCTCCCAGGCGACCGAGACGATCATCGATGCCTGCGACAAGCCAATGGCGCGCAGGATGCCCAGCTCGACATAACGGCGCCGGTAGGAAAAGATGGTGTAAAGCAGGAAGCCGATCATGGTCGCCAGCGACGACGTGATGAAGCCGATTGACAGCAAGCCGAAGAGCCCCTGCCGCTCGGGCCGGGCTTGCTCGCGGTTGATGCGTGTGACTGGCTCGTCGATGAGTACGCCCGCAGCGCCGCGGTCGAACAGGGCGCGGGAGAACGCGCGTTGGTCAAAGTCCGGCTCGACGCGCATGATGACGCGATGCGCCAATTCGAGCTGCGCCTGCTCGAAGAGATAATCGAGATTGCCGACGAAGAGGGCGCCGTCTTTCTCCGGATACCAGCGCGGGAAATATTCAAGAGCGCCGACGATCTGGAAGTTGACCTTGAAGGTGTCGCCGCCGCTGCGCACGTCCAGCTCAAGCAGGTCGCCAATGTCCAGGGCGCGCGCCTCCATAAACTCGCGCGAGACCAGAATGGCATCCTGCTGCAGCGCCAGCGCGTTTGTCAAATATCCAAGACGAATGGCGGCGAAATCGGGCCGCCAAAAGACGACCGGTCCGAGGTCGGCGCGGTCGACGCCGACGAAGCGGCCTTCGACGCTGCCCGAGGTCAAGCGCGCTTTGGCTGTGTATTCGCCGATGCGGGTGGCGCCTTCGACGAAGGGCATGGATGTGAACTCGGAGATGTGCATATAGGCGGGCGGCGCGTCCCCGCCCCCACCACCGCCGCCGGGCAAGCTGGCGGGATTTTGACTGAAGACGCGCACCGACACATCGGCGGAGACCTTGTAATACTGCTGCTCGTAGAGATAGCGGTCGATGGTGCGGGCGAAGGAAGCGGTGTAAATGCCGAGGCTGATCGTTGAAACGAGCAGGATCAAGGGCAGATAATAGGCGCCGGGCGAGCGCTCCAACTGGCGCGTCACGATCAGCAAGCCGACGCTGTTGGTCCATTGGATCAGCCAAGCCAGCGCGCGCAGCATGGGCGCCAGGAAGCGCAGCAAAAATAGCGTCAAAGCGAAGATGGTCAAGGGCGGCATCAGGAAGACGAAGGGCTGCTGATAAGCGTCTTCAATGTTGCGGACGCCGCCTTCGACATCAATAAGCCCACCCTGCTGGATAACTTGATAGTAGAAGTAGCCGATCAGGATCAGCAGCAGAATATCGACGCCGAGGCGCTGCCACCAGGGGCGCTGCAGCAGGCGCGATTGGTCCATTTTGTAGCTGATGATGGTGTGGCGAGCGGCGCCGATAGTTGGCATGACCCGGATGAGAATGGTGAATACAATCGCCAATACAATGGTCGAGCCAATTGTCGGCGGCACCGAGACGATGAAATGATGACCCCAGCGGAAGTCCATGAAGCTGCGGGTGGTGCCGATGAGCTGCGTGAAGCCAATGGCGAGCAAGCCGCCAACGACTAGGGCGATCACACCCATGATGATGCCCTCGACGGTGGTCAAACCGACCACTTGGAAGGGCGATGTGCCGCGGCTGCGCAGTACGGCGGTTTCGTTGCGCTGGCCATCGACCACCAAGCCGACCAGCATGACCAAGAAGATGATGAGCAAGACGACGATGGGAATGCTGAATACGGTGAGCGTAAGTGTGAGCACGGTGACGATGCGCTGGTAAGGGCGCAATTCTTCTTCCGGCGACGCTTGGATATAGGTTCCGGGCAAGTATTGGTCGGCGATTTTCTCGGTATCGTTGTGACGGCGGATGAGCTCGTCTACGCGCGAAGTGTTGACGCTGCCGCCATCCGAGACGAGATACCAAACGGCCAGGTTGACTTCCGAATCCGTGTAGGGCGCGAGCCGCGTTCGGTAAGTCTCTTCGTTGATGAGCAGGATGTCTTTGAAGACGTTGGGACGGTAGAACCAGTATTCGCTTTCTTCGTCGCGGGGCCGCCAAATGCCGGCAACGCGGATCAAGGTGATCTGCATGGGATCGTCGGCGTCAAGCCGCCAATTATAGCCCTGATAATATTCGCCCAACTGCATGCCATATTCGGAAGCGAAGTTTTCGTGGATCATCACATCGACGTAGCTGTCGGTCGATGGATCCGCGGGCGGCGGATAATTTCCCTCGACCAGTTCGACTTGCTCGGCGATATTCTCGGTCGTGCCAAAGCTGACGTAATCGAGCGAGCGATTTTCATCGCGATAGTTGGTTTCGCCCGAGGGATAGAGGCGGAAGTTCTGCGTCTCCAGGTGGCGGACGATCAGCGTGGTTTCCAAGCCGAGCTCGGCGCCGCCCTTCTCGCGCAAATACTGGTCCAGGTCATGCGTCGCTTCTAAATTGACCGGATCGTTCCAGGAGCCGATATAACTGAAGAGGAAGGAAAAGGGCGGCCGGTTGATGCGATCGGGTCCTTCGGTCAGCCGCTCGGTGAGGACGCGAAAAGCCACCGATTCCGAGTAGATGGGAATCGTCAAAACCAGGGCGACGGCGACGGTCAAACCGACAATCGTCGCCAGTGAAAGCAGAGGCTGCGCCAGCAAACGTTTGATGGCGACGATGACGACTGCGCGACTTCGCAAATACCAATTCATCATGGACCGATGACCGTCTGACCTTCTTCGGCGCCTTCAAGGATTTCGACGCGGCCATCGCCTTCCAAGCCCAGGCGCACGTCAGCGCGCTGCTGCAGGCCTTCGTTTTGCACCACGATGAAATTTCGACCGCTGAACTGGCGGATAGCCGATTGGGGCAGCCAAAGCACATCCTCGCGCTCTTCGATGACGACGGTGAAGTTCATGCGGTCGCCGACTTTGAATTCGTCGGTCGCGGGCTGTTCGTCAAAGGCGACGTGGACCAACTCATCGGTTGCCAAGCCATAGGGAGCGGGCAGGCTGGCGATCGCGCCAGAGTAGACCTTGCCCGGCAACGCCGCTCGCTTGATCAGCAGGGGCATCCCCTCAGCCAGCTCGGTCAGGTCTTCCGGATTCATCTCGTCGGTGACCTCTATCGCAGAAAGATCCGCCACCAAGCCAACTGGCTCGTAGGAAATAATCGGTTGTCCCGGATCTGCGGAGAAATTGACCAAGCGACCCGACATCGGCGCGACGAGTTCCGCTTTGGCGATGGTCGCTTTTATTTCATTCACGCGTTTCTGCGCGCGCGTCACATCAAAACGCAACTGTGGATCAACGCCGCTGGTCAATTCGTCAATAGCCACTTGCGCCAAGTTGCGCTCCAGCGTCAGCAGATTGATTTGAAGCGCATCGTCAGCGCTGGGCGAAGCGCCGGCTTGCGCGTCGGCATGGTCCAGTTTCAACTGCGCCATCTCCAGCGTAAGGGCGGCGCGCCGGCTGTCGAAGCGCGCTTTGCTATCGGCGCTTTCGAGGATCGATGTGGCGATCGCCAATTCTTCTTCGGCGTCCAGCAGTTGGCTTTCCAAGCCTGCTGTATTCAGGCGCGCCAGGATGTCGCCTTCGGCCACATCGGCGCCGGCTTCGACAAAGACCTCCAGGACGCGGCCGTCGATTTCAAAGGCGATCTCTTCCGTGACCAAGGGTGTTATGCGCCCGAAGAAGCGGCGCTCGTAGACGATTTTGCCGCGTTCAACTTGGTAGACCGGTTTGCTCGGCACGACCGGGGTGGGAATGGCTGTGGGCTCGCCTTGCGTAATGGCGTCGCCGAAGGTCGCCTGTGAGGCGCAACCGGTAAGGGCAAATAGAGCCAGCATTAACAAAAAGACAACTCGCACGGTAGTCCTTTCTTCGTTCACATCGTAAACCATAGGCGAATACTTGCTTGAAGACTGTGGTTCGTTTCAACGAATTCTAATGAGCCGCGTAATTGTACACGATCTTGACGTAGACTCCAGCCAAGATTGCGAGAGAGGTAGAAACGCCAGTTTTCGTCGCTGGTGGTTGGGTGAGCCGCCGGCTCGCCCGTACAGGACAGATTTTTAGCTGTGGGCAAGCTCGATAGCGGCTGGTTTGACTTGGGCGGCGCGAATGCGGTCCAGGTCGAATTTGGCGCCGCGATCGAATTTGTATATGCCGTTCTGCTCCTGATAGATATCGGTCAGCTGGGTATAGCAATAGCCGAACATGTTGACATCATCGAGCAGGATGGCGCAGAGCTTTTCGAAGCGGTCGTAGAATTCGTCCAAGTCGCGCGGGCGCTCGCCGTAACCCCAGGAGTCTTCGCCCTCCTTGACATCGGGATTCCACCAGATGCCGCCGAACTCGCTGACGAAGTAGGGCTGGCCGCTATAAGGTATTGACCAGCGAACATTCCCCATCATGCGCGCCGGCAGCCCCCATTGCCCCCCGTCATTTTCGTAGGGCGCGCCTTGCGCGAAACCAGCATGCCGCTCGCGGAAGATGTCGGGGTCTTGTGTGTAGTCGTGGCTGTCGTAGACATCGGCTTCGGGCACGCGATGGGAATAACCGGAGGTATCGAGCACGGGACGGCTGCCGTCCATCGCTTTGGTCGCCAAGTACAAGCCGCGGGTGACATCGTCCAGCGCGGTAATTCGGTCGGTGATCGATTGCCAGGTTTCGTTCAGCGGGCACCAGCCGACGATGCTCGGATGAGAATAATCGCGCTCGAGGCATTCCAGCCATTGGGTGATGTAGTCGGGACCCGGCCGCTGATGCTCGCCATCGGGGGGACCATGCCCGCCGCAGCCCCAGTCGCCGAATTCGCCCCAGACGATATAACCCAAGCGGTCGGCATGATAGAGGAACCGTTCCTCAAAGACTTTTTGGTGCAGGCGCGCGCCGTTGAAGCCGGCCGCCATGCTCAGCTCGATATCTTCGATGAGGGCGGCGTCGCTGGGCGCGGTCATGATGCCATCGGGGTAATAACCTTGATCAAGCACGAGGCGCTGGAAAACAGTTTTGCCGTTGATTTTGATCGCTTTTCCGTCGATGGCGATTGAGCGCAGGCCGGCGTAGCTGCGCGCGCTGTCGATTGGCTTGCCGTCCCGGTCGATCAGGGCGATATCGAGGTCGTAGAGATAGGGTTCGCCCGGCGCCCAGAGCGCAAGCCTGTCTTCGGGAATCGCCAGGTCGAGGCGGGGCGAGAGGTCGTATTCAGCCGAGCGCTCGGCGCTGATGACTTCGCCAGCGGCATCGGAAAGCGTCGCTCGCAAGCGCAAGCCGGGCGCGTTGCGGCTGATCGGCTGCTCGAGCCGTATCGTCCGATTGGCCAGATCGGGACTGATGCGCGGCCGGCGCAAGGCGATTTCGGGCACGGGCTCCAGCCAGACCGACTGCCAGACGCCGGTGGTGCGCACATAGATGGCGCCTTCTGGACCGTAATCGCGCGCTTGTTTGCCGCGGGGCTGCGGGCTTTGCCCGTCATCGCGCGCCCGCAAAACGATGGTGATCTCGTCGCCTGCGCCAGCTACATCACTGATATCGCAGCAGAAAGGCGAGAAGCCGCCGCGATGCCGCCCGACTTCCGCGCCGTTGACCCAGACCGTGCTGTCGTAGTCCACCGCCTGGAAGTGGAGCAGGATGCGCGCGCCCGCCCACTCCGCTGGGATCGTTGCCCGGCGGCGATACCAGACGGCATTGTAATAATCGTGATTGCCGATGCCGGACAGTTGTGATTCCGGGCAGAAGGGCACGGTGATGCGGCCGCTCAACTCGCGCTCCAGCAAGCCGCGGTGGAGGCCGCTGTCGCCTCGGTCGATTTCAAAGCCCCATTCGCCGTTGAGACAGAGCCAGCGGTCGCGGACGAATTGCGGGCGGGGGTATTCGCTGCGGGGGATCTTGGACATGTGGTTCTCCTTCAAGCGCGTCAACTTGCAGGTAATTCGCGACATTTGCCTGAGAGTATACGCTACGGTGTTCGAAACTACACTAGCCGTCCCTTCTAGCAAGACTTCAGCAGCTACGCTAGAATTCGCCTGTCAATGCCAAGAACTTGAGGAGAGACCCGCGCATGAAGATACTCGTCACCGGAGGTACTGGACGCATCGGCGCCAACCTGGTTCTGCGCTTGCTGGATGCCGGGCATTCGATCCGCAGTTTCGTCTACCCGGGCGATGCCAGCCGCGCGCGCAAGCTGGATGCCTACGAGGGTGTCGAAACGGTCTATGGCGACTTGCGCAATCCCGACGATGTGGGCGCGGCGGTCGCGGGGGTCGATGCGATATATCATCTGGCGGCCGCCTTTCAGGGACCCTTCGACAATCGGCAATACCTCGATATCAACGCGATGGGCACGCTGAATATGCTGGAGAGCGTTCGCGAGCAATGCCCGAATCTGCATCGCTTCGTCTATGCCAGCACGGAAGGCGTCTATCTGGACGCGCGCGTCAATGGCCGCTATTCGCCAGTTCCCAATACCGAAGACAGGCGAATCAAGTATCCCAATATGGGCTATTTGATGACCAAGTGGCTGGGCGAAGAATTGGCGATGGTCTATCACTATCAATATGGCCTGCCTGCCTGCGCCATGCGCTTCTCGACGGTGATTGAACCGAGCGAATTCCTGAACGAAGCGGGCTTGCCGTCGATGTTCCTTTATAGCGAGACCTATGCGAATTATAGCGATCCCGCTTCACGCCATATACAGAACATGCCGGACAAGGACGATCCGGATGCGCAGGCGATGATTGCGGCGCTGCTCGCGGGTTGGGACGGCGAAGAGAAGCTGCTGCTGAGCTTGAATCCTGATGGCTCGCCCTACCGTCAGCGCTTCGGCGACGTGCGCGATATTGCTGATGGACTGACGCTGGCGCTAGAAAACGATGCCGCTGTCGGCGAAATCTTCAACCTGTCCGGCGCCGCTTTATTCGATTGGGGCGAAATCGTCCCGAAGCTGGCGGAACGCTACAACATGCCCTACCTGGAAGCGCGCGTGCCATTTTGGAACTTTATTGACCATGACTTGAGCAAGATCAAGACCAAGCTCGGTTTTGAGCCGCGCCATGACTTTGATAGCGTCCTGGAAACGGCCGAGGCGATACGGCGTGGCGAGACCACCGATGTGATACCGACCGGCGTCATGTTTGGCGAGGCTTAAGGCCGGCGCCGAGGATTTGGACAGATGACAAACGCAGGCATCGACAGAATTGAATACGGTACGCTTGTTGGCAAGCGCCCGCGCCTGGCTGGCAACAATTCGCGCATCCCGGTGCACGGACTTGAAGTTGAACTGCCGCTCATACGCCTTACGACCGCTGACGGCGCCAGTGGCTTTGGGACGGGGCGGGCCGATGCGGAAACGGCGCAGGCGCTCCTGGGGCGGCGCTTTAGCGATTTGCTTTCGCCCGAGGGGCGCGTAAAAGAAGACAGCGGCGCATTCGAATTCCCGCTCTGGGACTTGCTGGGGAATCTAAAGGGCAAGCCCGTTTATGAATTGGTGGCAAGGGATGAAACGCGTATCGGCGAGCGTCTGCGCGTGCCGACGGCACAGTGTCTACGCGTGCCGTGCTACGATACGACGCTGCTCATCGACGATCTGCATTTGGCGTCAAATGAAGCGGCAGCGGCGCTCATCGCTGAAGAAGCGCGTTATGGCTACGAAAACAACCACCGCAACTTCAAGATCAAAGTTGGCCGCGGCGCCCGTTGGATGCCCTTGGAAAAAGGCACGCAACGCGATATCGCCGTGGTCAAGGCGGTGCGCGAAGCGGCCGGCAGCGAAGCCAAGATCATGATCGACGCCAACAACGGCTACAACCTCAATATCGCCAAGCGCGTCTTGGCGGATACCGCCGACTGCGATTTTTTCTGGCTGGAAGAAGCCTTTCAGGAAGACCCGGCGCTATACGAAGATCTGCAGGGCTGGATCGAGCGCGAAGGGCTATCCGTGCTGATCGCCGATGGCGAAGGCGGCGCTCCGCCCGAGCTGATGGATTGGGCGCGCGCTGGGCTCGTCGATGTGATCCAGTATGATATCTTCAGTCACGGCTTCAGCAATTGGCTGGAAACAGGCGCGCAACTCGACGACTGGGGCGTCCGCGCGGCGCCGCATCATTATGGCCGTCACCTGGGCAATTATGTATCGGGTCACCTGGCGACAGCGGTGAAGGGCTTTACTTTCGTGGAATGGGACGAAGCAGCGACGCCCGGGCTGGACGCCTCAGGCTACCGCGTCGAAGCGGGACAGGTGGTCATTCCCGATGCGCCGGGCTTTGGGCTGGCGTTAAAGGAAGAGGTCTTCCGCGCGGCGGTTAAGGAAGGCGGGTTTGAGTTGCGGGATCGCGCCGCACATTGATTTTGTTTTAGCATCGGGGGCGCGTAGTGCGCGTAGACACCGCCCGCCGGTCGCCCCCACAGCGTTCTATTGTTGCAGCCGGCGAAACTCCATGACGCCATCGTTTAGGCGACCGTAGCGCATCATCAGCAGGTCTTTCAGGTAATTCTGATAAATCATCCAGGGGCGGCGCTTTCCCTGCTTGGGCAGGTCAGCCAGCGCGCGCTTGACGTAGCCGGAGCTGAAACTGATGAAGGGATCGGTCTCAGTGTCGTTTGCGTCCAAGCGCGGCCTACACTGTCTGTAACCGCGCCGCTCCATATAATTGAGCAGGCGGCATACATACTCACAGATCAGTTCCGCTTTTAGCGTCCAGGAGGCGTTGGTATAGCCGAAGGACGAAGCCAAATTGGGGATGTTGCTGTACATGATGCCTTTGTAGCTTAGCGTGTCGCCCAGTTCCACTCTTTCGCCATCAACTACGATTTCCACGCCGTGCATCAGCTTCATACGCAGCCCGGTCGCCGTCACAATGACATCAGCCGGCAGCACTTCGCCCGACTTGAGCAAGATGCCCTTTTCGACGAAGCGCTCGATATGATCGGTCACCATCGATACAGCGCCCGCTTTGATTGCGTTGAAAAGATCGTTGTCTGGCACGAGGCAAAGCCGCTCATCCCAGGGATTGTAGCGGGGACTGAAATGGAGCTCGACATCGTAATCGGGTCCCAGCGCCGCCCTGACGCCCTCGAGAAGCTGGTCGCGCGCTTTCTGCGGTTGGCTGCGCGCCCGGTGATAATGGTACCGTTGCCGCAAGATTTGCAGCCAGCGCATGAGCCAGGCCGCCAGCTTGAAGGGCAAGCGCTTTTGCAAACGAGCCGCCATCGGGTCGCGCGCGGGTATGCTGGCGACATAACTGGGCGACCGCTGCAGCACCGTCACATGCCCGGCCCGCTCCGCCAAAGCCGGCGCCATCGTGACGGCGGTAGCGCCGCTGCCGATAACAATGACGCGCTTGCCAGCGTAATCCAAATCATCGCGGTTGACTCCGTGTGACGGGCTCTGTCTACGCGCCCTAAGCGCGCCCCAATCTTGCGGATGCGCGATATCGCCGGCGAAATCTTTCATGCCGAGCCAATCGGGCCTGTAGCCGAGGTCATAACGATAATAACCGGTGCACATGAAGAGGAAATTGCAGCGGATTTGCAGCGGCTCGCTCGGCGAAGGGCGCTCGATATCCACCGTCCATTCGGCCGCCCCCGATGACCACGATACTCGGCGAACGCGATGGTCAAAGCGAACCGCCCGGTCGATGCCGAATTCGCGCGCGGTGTCCTTGAGGTACTGCAGGATCGCGGAACCATCGGCAATCGCCTTCTCGCCGCGCCAGGGACGAAAGCGAAAACCCAGGGTATACATGTCGGAATCGGAGCGGACGCCGGGATAACGGAAGAAATCCCAGGTGCCGCCGATGGCGGCGCGTCCTTCGACAATGGTCCAGCTTAGATGGGGGCAGCGCTCACCCAGGTAATAGGCGGCGGCGATGCCCGAGATTCCGGCGCCGACGATTAGCACGTCGACCTTTTCCGTCATGGATATTCCGCCCCTGCCGTGTCGTTCACGGTCATCTTACCACAGCGCCTGCGACAAGAAGCATGACGCGGCGAATGCTATAATCTCGCCTTGGATGCCAAGCAGGAGTTGGTCATGTCAAAGCCAAACATTCTGATTATCATGTCCGATGAACACGCGCCGATGTACAGCAGCGTCTACAGTCACCCGATTGTGCGGACGCCCAATATGGAACGGCTGGCGCAGCTAGGCGCGACTTTCGACGCCGCCTATTGCAATTCGCCGCTTTGCATGCCGTCGCGCATGTCTTTCATGACCGGGCGCCTGGTGAACAAAATTGGCGCTTGGGACAACTGGACGCCTATGCGCTCGGATCAGGTCACCTGGGCGCATCGGCTGCGGGCGGTCGGTTACT
>JAPOYT010000111.1 GCA_026706445.1 Chloroflexota bacterium | reverse complement strand
TGCGAGGTGCGGCCCTGGGCCGATCTCAATTTCCGCCAAAGCCCGCCCGGCGGCGCCGTCATTCTCGTGACGTCCAGCCGGAATTGGCTGCCCGCCAGTGAAAAGCGATACGGTTATTTCAAAGTTCTCCTAAGGGGGCGCGAAGGCTGGATCAGCGGCGACTATGTTTATACACGCGGCGAATGCGGCGCCTGAGGCTAGCGAGGATTCGCCTATCTAAACCCGCAATGGACACCAACCCGCTTCTGCAGCAGAATAGGCGGCGTCTTTGCCTAATCCGGAGTCGCCATGACGCGCCAAGCAAACTATTACGACTCGCATATGCATACGCCGCTCTGCAAGCACGCGCGCGGACCGCTGAGCGCCTACGCCGAGCAAGCGGAGCGTGTCGGGTTGCGCGGCATCACCTTCACCTGTCACAGTCCGATGCCGGACGGTTGGGACGCGGGCGTGCGCATGACCCTGGCGCAGCTGCCGCAGTATGTCGCTTTGGTCGAGCGCGCGCGTGCCGAATTCGCCGGACGCGTCGAAGTGCGCCTGGGCTTGGAGAGCGATTACTTCCCGGGCCTGGAAGCCTGGATCGACGAAATTCACGGCCGAGCCGACTTCAGCTACATCCTCGGCTCGGTGCACGCCTTGACCAAGGAATACAAGGCGAAATACCTCGACGGGCCAACGCGGCTGGAATACGAGAAGAGTTATTTTGAAAACCTGGCGAACGCGGCTGAGACCGGTCTTTACGATTGCCTCAGCCATCCCGATGTGGTCAAAATCGCCAATCCCAAGCAGTATGATGTAGCCGACCATCTTGATACCATTCGGCGTGTGCTCGATCGGATCGCGGCGACGGGCATCGCCATGGAGTTGAACACCAGCGGCTTGAACAAATCTTACCCCGAGATGAACCCGGGCGATGTGATGCTGCGGGAAATGGCGCTGCGGGCGATTCCGGTGGTGATCGGCTCCGATTCGCACGATGCCCATCGCGTCGGCGCCGACTTCGAGGCGGCGCTTGCCAACTTGCGGAAGGCCGGCTACGAGCGCGTCAGCTATTTCATCGGCCGCGAGCGTTACGAACTGGCGATCAGCGACGTCTACCTTGCGGAACTTCAGCCGCGCTTGGTATAGCTGGCGAGCGTAGCGCGAGACGCCCCTACACATTGCGTTTAGATGGAGATTTGTCGGGGCGACATACCATGCCGCCCGCTTCACTTATCGTCTAGCAGGTATACCAATCGTCGCGATTGAGCGGCAAGTAACCACCCGCGCCCTTGCCATCAACCGTCTTGTAAAGCAGCGCCTGATGGATCGAGTTATAACCCGATTCAAATACCCAGCGCGCGCCCGCCAGGTAAATCCGCCAGCGCCGATAGCCGACTGGTCCCAGCATGTCGAGTATCGTCTTTTTGTGCGCTTCGTAACGCGCCAGCCAATTCTTAAGCGTCAGCGCGTAATGCTCGCGCAGGCTCTCCACATCGCGCACTTCAAAGCCGGCATTCGCCGCCACATCAAGCACATAGGCGATATGCTGGCTGTCTCCATCGGGGAAGATATACTGCTGCACGAACGAATCTTTGGCTTGATATTGCGGGATCTTCGGCGCTTGGAAGAGGGTAATGCCGTGATTGAGAAAGACGCCGCCATGCCGCAACAGGCGATAGGCTTTTTCGAAATAGGTCGCCAGGTTTTCGCGCCCGACATGCTCCACCATGCCGACGCTGACGATCTTGTCGAAAGGCTGGCTTTCATCGACATTGCGATAATCCAGCAGCTCGGCGCGGCAGCGGTCGGCCATGCCGGCCGCCTCAATCCGCTCATTCGCCAGCGCCAATTGCTTCTCACTTAGCGTGATGCCCAGCGCCTCGACGCCATAATGCTCGGTCGCATGCATGATAAGCGCGCCCCAGCCGCAGCCGATATCCAGCAGGCGATCGCCCGGCGCCAGCCGCAGCTTGCGGCAGATATAATCCAGCTTGCGCGCTTGCGCCGCGTCAATGCTCTCTTCCGGATCTTTGAAGTAGGCGCAGGAGTAGACCATCTTCTCATCAAGCCACAGCTGGTAGAACTCGTTGGAGACATCATAGTGATATTGAATCGCTTGCATATCGCGCTTGACCGAGTGTTTCTCGCCCGACAAATGCGCGATCTGATTGTTGCCGCCGGCGTCGCGCGAGGGCAAGCGCAGCAGTTTCGGCGCAAAGCGCAGCGTATCCGACCAGGTCCAGCCTTCCCAGAGAAAGCGCGCCAGGTCAATCGCCGCGTACAGTTCGCCTTCAATTTCGAAATCGCCGAACATATACGATTCGCCCAGCTTGCGCTCGGTCGGCGGGAAGAACATGCGGCGCAGCGCCGATGGTCCGTTCAGCACGATCGTGAAGCGAGCGCTTGTTGCGTTGCGCGGCGCCCAAACCGTGCCGTCCCACAAGCGAACGGCGAAATCGCGCCCGGGATAATTCTCAAACACAGCGGTCAGCAGATCCAGCGTGTTTGCCACATGGCTGTCACGCGTCATGACTAGTGCCCTTGCCACAGCGAACCTCCTTTTGCAATTGCCGTGGGAATGAAGCGGAAGGGATAAACGGCTCGATTACGTTTCGGCGCACATTATAGCAAGATCGACAACGAATGTCGAAGCCCCTCGTATACTGTTGTATCGCCCGCCGCCAGCCCAGGCTCGCTTCGCGGACGAACTTCTCGACCGCCCGAATATGGCGCGCAATCCGACCAAGATGAACGACCAACTCGTACCCGATTCCGAAGCGCTATTGCTCATCGTCGCCGAGAGCCTCTTGAGCCGCGCCGGCTTGAGCGCGCTGCTGGACGAACGCGGCTGCTTCGTGCTGGGCCAGGTCGACGGCGCCGACTTGCAGCAAGATCTTGACCGCCTGGAACCGGATCTGTTGGTGGTCGATATGGGCTGGGACGCCGAGCAAATGCGCGAGCGACTGGCGCGGATCGAGCGGGATATTCCGCTGCTGGCGCTGCTGTCGGTTGACGATGACGGGGACTTGCCGCCTCTGCTGGGGCTGCTGCGCGCCTTCCCCTGCTTTGCCTTGCTGCTGCGTGATAGCGCTCCCGATGCCATAGTCGCCGCGCTCGCCGCGCTTGAGCAGGGGCTGACCGTGCTTGATCCGCGGCTGATCGCTTCGCTGAGTGCCGCGCCGCCTGTTGATGCCGTAGCGCCAAGCAATCCCTTGACTGCGCGGGAAATCGAAGTCTTGCAGCTGCTGGCGCGCGGGCTGACCAACCGCGCCATCGCCCACCAGCTGGGCATCACCCAGCACACGGTCAAATACCACGTCAACGCGATTATGGGCAAGCTGGATGCGCAGAGCCGCACCGAAGCGGTCGTCCGCGCCAGCCAGCTAGGCATGATCGTGCTATAAGGGCTTGCGAGTAGTGGCGGCGGTAGACCCTGTGAGCCGCCCTCCGCAGCGCAAAAGGTGTAAGGCTTGTCCGCAACTTGATGGCTCGCTTCCGACTTTGCGCAGTGCAAAGGCGTACAAAGGCTTCACCACAGAGGAATCGAGGAAACACAGAGGGGCG
>JAPOYT010000150.1:1773-3550 GCA_026706445.1 Chloroflexota bacterium | reverse complement strand
ACAGCGGATCGACAAATTGGATCCGCACTTCGGTTTCGCTGTCGGGCTTGTCGCGATCGAATTTTTCGACCAGTTGGCAGATGCTGTCGGGCGCGCTCATCGTCACTCCTCGGTGACCCAAATAATCTCTGCGGCGGGCGACTTGGCGCCGCGCGTGGACACTGCGGGTCTGTCGCCCCTACAATCTTCTACACTACCCCTCCATATCAATCACGATCTTGACCGCGCCTTCGTCCTGAATGCGGTGGAGCTCGTAGGCTTCGATGACATCCTCGAATTTGAAGGTATGCGTGATCATGCGCGAGACATCGACCGTGCCATCGCTGATCCACTGCAGCGCCTGGCGTGTGCTGGCGTGGTTGGGCTCTTGAATCGTGCCGACATTGGAGCGGGCGGTGAGCGACTTCCAGAAGTACTGGAAGATGGGGAAGTCCATCGTCTCGAAGCGGGGCACGCCGAAGTAGAGGATGAAGCCGGCTTCGCGCGCGATCTCGACCGCGAGGCGGATCGATTCGTTTTCGCCGGCCGCTTCGATGACGACATCGGGCAGCTCGCCGCCGTTGAGCTCGCGCAGGGCGTCGGCGGTGTCGATGTCGGCGTTGTGCAGGGTGTGGGTGGCGCCGTAGGGCTTGCTGAAGGCGAGGCGGTAGGCTTTGAGATCCATGGCGATGATTTTGGCGGCGCCGCGCTGTTGCAGGGCGAAGTTGAACCAGAGCCCCGCTGAGCCTTGGCCGATGACGGCGACGGTCTTGCCGCGCAGGTCGGGCAAGTGTTTGGCGGCGAAGAGCACGGTGCCGAATTGCTGCGCCTGGACGGCGTACTCGAGCGGGGTGCCGGCGGGGAAGGGCAGCAGGCGGTCGATGGGCGCGCGGTAGTATTCCTGCATGGCGCGGTGATCGGGCGCGAGGCAGAGCACCACATCGCCCGGTTTGACGCTGCCGTTGGCGGGGTCGATGTCTTCGACCAGGCCGACCATTTCGTGACCGGTTTCGCCGATTGGCGAGGGGTAGCGGTCAGCGGGCAAGTAATGGATATGACGGATATCGCTGCCGCAGAGGGCAAGGCGCAAGGTCTTGACGATGGCGCTGCCGGGCTGCAGGGTTGGCTTGGGCGCATCTACGAAGGCGCACTGGCCGCGGGCGATAATCTGGACGGCTTTCATTGGTTGGATTCTCCGGCTGGGCTTTGGCAAACTGGCGAGGAGTATAGCAGTTTGGCGGGGATTGGTCATGCTGCGCTTGGGGATTGGGAGGCGCTGAGCGGTGGTTGCCCGCAGTTTGCCGAAGGGCAGCCACCGTAGCGAAAAGTATTTGGCTCCAAATCTGCGAAAGTGCCAGATAAGCGATTTCGGCTCTCTTTGAATCGGCCGACTGTATTACTGATTGGCTTCTATAATGTCATCAGATTCGTCGTTCGATTCAAGACGTTGCGCCCTTTGAGTAATGGAGTCTTCAGAGCCGGATCCCAACTCGAGTCTTTGCTTGGCCGCTATCATGTCAAGCTCATGGTTGTCTTTTCTGATTTGAATTTCTAGCTCTCGTTCCTTTTTTGACAACGCACTTTCATTCATTCCCCTGATGAAGTCCGTAATAGACGGCAGAACGTGCGCAACCGCCAACGCCAATAGAATCAACGCGTTGGGATTTGCAGTCAGGATATATGCGATAGCGGCAATTGTTGCGAGCGCAACAACAGTAGCAGAAAGAAGTGATTTATTGCGGAGCGAAACAATGTCTTCTTGTTCGCGCTCCGCCATCGAAAATATCCGACCCGCGCT
>JAPOYT010000150.1:0-1763 GCA_026706445.1 Chloroflexota bacterium | reverse complement strand
TCGTTGCGTGCAGCTCCGTCGGCGGGTGGGTTGGGACCGGAATAGCTTCGAACGCTAGTAATTCGTTGAGTTTGCCTTATCTCAACGTTTTGATTATCGTTCTCGGTGTCCTTACGGTTACTCTTAGCGTCGTCGCTCAGGTCTTCATGCTTTGGACTTGTTTTCTCGGATGACGAGGGCACTTTCAGACTCCGCCTCATTCTTTTGCATCGCTACTCTCAAATACTTGCCAACTAATGTCCACGACCGTTCCACATCGGACTGCCAGTAACGACGAAAGGGATAGTCTCGACTACCTGAATGCAAGACCGAAGGAATGCCTACGACACCTGTCATACCGTCGAGAATAGCTTCTCTACGCAATGCAGATTTATCGCTCATTCTTATTTCTCCCTTAGTGTGAATTGCTGACCATTTGCTTAATTTTACAGGAGTTACGTTAGCATAACATTATCGTCGCAAAGAATGCAACAGTTGACGAAGTCGTCCGAGTCCAATAAGAGACACTACATTATTCTTTCAAGTTACGAGAAAGGCACTGAGTTGCTCGTTAGAACAACGACGCAATAAGCTGATACATCTCGCCTGCGAACGACAAAAATGACCCGGTGTATTGTGTTAAGCGGACTTGAGACCTGACGCGATCTTTATGTAATTCCATCTGACCTTTAGTTTACGCCATTGCTTTCGTCACGCACTAATGCTATAGAACAGAGTTGAATCTGTGAATGGTAACATCCAATATGTTCACGATCGGCGGAAGCGCGAGTTCAAGGAAGGGCGATGAGCGAAGAACATAGTTTTCAAGCGGAAACGCAGCAGTTGCTGAACATTCTGATTCACTCGCTGTACACGGAGAAGGAGATTTTCCTGCGCGAGCTGATTTCGAATGCGTCAGACGCGCTGAATCGGCTGCAATTTGAGATGCTGACCAATGACGATGTCGTTGACGCGCAAGCCGATTTGGAGATTCACATCGAGTTGGATGAAGAGGCGAAGACGCTGACGGTCAGCGATACCGGCATCGGCATGAATCGCGAGGAGATCATCGCCGGTTTGGGCACGATTGCGAAATCGGGGGCGAAAGCCTTCATCGAGGCGATGGCGGACAAGCCGGCTGACGCGGCCGCCATCATCGGTCAGTTCGGCGTCGGCTTCTATTCCGCTTTTATGGTGGCGAAGCAGGTGGATGTGGTCTCGCGTTCCTTCCGAAGCGAGGATGAGGCGGTCAAGTGGTCGGCGACTGGCGGGACGAATTACACGCTGGAGGCGGTATCGAAAGATCTGCGCGGCACCGAGGTCGTGATTCATTTGAAGGATGACGAGGAGGAATTCACGCGCGGCTTCCGCGTCAAGGACATCGTTCGGCGGCATTCGGATTATGTGGCCTTTCCGATTTATGTGGGCGATGATGAAGAGCCGACCAATAAGCAGCAAGCGATCTGGCGGCGGGGACCATCGGAAGTCGAGGATGAGGAATACGACAGCTTCTACAAGATGCTGACGATGGATTTCGCTGGCGCGAAGCATCATATTCACATGCGCGCCGATGTGCCGATGCAGTTTTACGCGCTGCTGTTTGTGCCGGGCAGCGGGCAGCAGAATATGTTCAGTCCGCGCAAGGAGCCGGGTTTGAAGCTTTATGCGCGCAAGGTGCTGATCGAGGAATACAATCGGGATTTGCTGCCGGAGTATTTGAGCTTCGCGCAGGGCGTGGTCGATAGCGAGGATCTTCCGCTGAGCGTGACGCGGGAGAGCATTCA
>JAPOYT010000012.1 GCA_026706445.1 Chloroflexota bacterium | reverse complement strand
GAAGGGGCGAAGTCCCTATGAATTCATCTGCGACCGCTGGCGGGAAAACCCGGAAGTCTTTCATCATAAACCACACCATCTCACTACGGGACTATACAATTAGGAATCTGACACTGGACAACGGTAAAGCGACCGAAGGCAGCGGCGGCTTCACGTATATGATCAATAACGAGCAAGTGCTAATGGATGCGGGCGGCGCGCTCAGGCTGGATGGCGGCGCGCAAGTCCAGACCGAAGACACGACATTCCGCGATAACTCGGCGGATGCGGGCGGCGCCATTGCCCTGCTTAGCGGCCAGCTAAGCCTCAATAAGAGCAGCTTCGTCGGGAACATATCGTCCGAATTCGATGGCGGCGCGATCTTTATGCGACAAGGCGCCGTCGCGATCACCAAGAGCAGCTTCGTGGATAATGTCGCTTCATGGTCCGGCGGCGCGCTAGGCGCCCAATCCGGAAGCATATCCGTCGCGAACAGCACATTTCAGGACAACGTCGGTCCCGTTGGCGGCAGCGCTCTATTTATCAGCGGCGGCGAAGCCAGCTTGACCCACGTGACCATGCTGAATAATCGAACATCGAGTAGCGGACACGCCGTAGCCAATGCAGGCGGTGTCATCAATCTGCGCAACAGCTTTATTGCCGGCCCTGGAGGCGTCGAAGATTGCGTAGGCGGATTGAATCAGAACAGCGGGAACTGGAGCGAGGACGGGACCTGCGCATTCGTAGCGGGCGCCAACCCATTGCTCGGCGCGCCGACCGGCTCGCCCGCTTATCTACCGCTATTGGATGGCAGCCCGGCGCTTAACGCCGCCGATCCTGATTTCTGCCTCCCGACCGATCAAATCGGCACGCCAAGGCCGCAGGACGACGGCTGCGACATCGGCGCGATCGAATCGACAACCGCCATTGCCGCGCCAGCTGTGATACCTGACCATTGCACACTGGCCGATCAACTCGTCGCCGCCAACACCGATCGCCCTTTCGGCGCCTGCCCGGCTGGGGACGGCGCCGACGTCATCTTTATGGTGCGCGATTTCACCCTTGAGGAAAGGCTGCCGACCATCACCAGCGATATCACGATTCGGGGAAATGGATTCACGATTAGCGGCGATGGCAAGTTTCGCATCTTTGACGTCGATGGCGGGGCGCTCACGATCCACGATCTGACGCTGACCAAGGGGTTTTCGCCAAATAACGGCGGCGCGATTCTGGTGAAAAACCGTGGCAAAGCACACATCGAGAATTCAAAATTCGTCAGGAATCTTGCGGATTACGGAGCCGCTATCGCGGGGATATACTCCAACCGCGGTGTGACCATCAACAGGAGCGAATTCATTCACAATTGGGCTCGATGGTCGGGCGGCGCGATTCATCAGCTCGGCGGCGACATTGTCATCACGAACAGCAGCTTCGTGAGGAATGTTGCCGGAAAGGGCGGCGCAATTGACACATCTTCCTCGGGAAAAGTTGATATCACCAATAGCACTTTCATCTACAATAGCGGCCGCCCCGGTGGCGCAGTGTACGCTACCGGCGCGATAACGACGCTGACACATGTTACGATGCTGAATAACAGCCAGGGAATATGGATGTACGATGAAGGCTCAACGCTCAACCTGCGCAACAGTCTCATCGTAAGTGACCGACACAGCGCGGACTGTTGGGGCCGCTTGACGCAGAACAGCGGCAATCTCATTGAAGACGGCTCTTGCGCCGCCGGAATCAGCGGCGATCCTATGCTGGATGACTGGGCCGGCTCATCCAGCTACGTATCGCTGAAAGAAGGCAGCCCGGCGATTGACGCGGCCGACCCGCGCTTCTGCCCGGCAACTGATCAAATCGGCCAGCCCAGGCCACAAGGGGCCGGCTGCGACATCGGCGCGATTGAATCGCCTTATGGCAGCGCAGACCGGGCGGAAGCCCCCGCCACGGACGAAGTTCGCGCCACGGACGAAGGCCGCGCCACGGACGAAGTTCGCGCTACGGACGAAGTTCGCGCTACGGACGAAGTTCGCGCTACGGGCGAAGTTCGCGCGAACTGCAGCGTTACCACGACGCATGCTCTCAATTTCCGGGATGGACCCAGCCTCGCCGGCGCGCGCATCGGCCTTGTGCGGGCGGGCGCGACGCTCGACGCAATCGAAAGGACGGCCGGCTGGATCCGCGTCGCCTATCGCGGCGCTGAGGGCTGGATCAGCGCTGACTATGTGGTCATGCAGGGCGATTGCGGTTAGGGCGATGATGGACATAGAGATTTCGGATAAGGAATGAAACCAATGAACAACCATCGTTTTTTCCAGCGAGTCCTGGCCATTATGCTCATCGCCTTCGCAGCGCTATTCGTTGGCACGGCGCCGGCGCTGGCGTCGGTCTGCACGTTAGCCGACCACATTCGGTCAGCCAATACGAATACAGCCGTCGGCTTCTGCCCGGCGGGGACGAACCACGACATTATCACCATAGCCGACGACATCACGTTGACCGCGCCGCTGCCGCCGATCACCGGCACAATCACGATTGAAGGCGGCGGCCATACCATCAGCGGGGATAACCAGTTCCGTATATTTGACGTCAGCGGTGGCAATCTTACGATCAGGAGTCTGACCCTAACCGAGGGCAATTCCCAGAGCGGCGGCGCCATTCGTTTGCGCGGTGGCGGCAAGCTCGCCATTGAGAACTCCACAGTTAGCAAAAATTGGGGACTTCGAGGCGGCGCAATCTCGTCGCTGAGCGCGGGCGCCGGCATCACGGTACATAATAGTCATTTCGTCAACAATGAAGCGGAACTTCAGGGTGGCGTGTTTTATCTTCAGGGTGGCGCCGTCGATATCGCACGAAGCAGCTTTCGGAATAACCTGTCCGAAAGAGCCTGGGGCGGGGTGTTCTATGCGGAGAACAGCCGGCTTTCGGCAACGAATAGCACTTTCGCCGACAACAAAAGTCTTGCGGGCGGCGTCTTGAGTTCAATTTCCGGCCAGTCGAGCTTAACCAACGTCACCATGGTGAACAATGAATCGTATTACCTCGGCGGCGATGCGATCTTCCGTCGCGGCGGATCTGTCGCGCTATACAACAGCATCGTTTTCAACCGCGGGAAAATCGAAGATTGCAGCGGTGGCTTAACTCAGGAAGGCGGCAATCTGAGCAAAGATGGCACTTGTTCAGCCGGGCTGACCGACGGGCTCTTGCTGGGTTACGAGCCTGAGCGGCCCGACCATTATCCACTGAAGGATGGCAGCCCGGCGATAGACGCCGCGCTCGACGAGCATTGCCCGGAGACGGATCAACTGGGTACACCGCGCCCGCAAGGCGGCGGCTGCGATGTCGGCGCGATCGAGTCCCTTGACGCCATACCGGCGGTGCATAGCGCGCCGCCAGTCTGTCCCCTGCACGATCAGATCGTGGCCGCCAACACCGATACGGCGGTTGGCAACTGCGCCGCTGGCGACGGCGCCGATACGCTCTATCTCGTGCGGGATCTTACGCTCGACAGCGCGCTCCCGCGCATCATGAGCGATATCACGATAGAGGGCAATGGATACACCATCAGCGGTGAAAATCTCTTTCGCATCTTCCACGTCGTCAGCGGCAGGCTAACTATCAACGATGTAATTCTGACCAAAGGGAGCGCGTCCGATGAGCGCGGCGGCGCCATCAAGGTGCAAGACGGCGGCAAGGTCTTTGTCAACAATGTCACATTCCTTAAGAATGTGGCGAAAGAGGGCGGCGCGATTTGGGTGGGCTCGCCCACCAGCGCAGCGACGATTCAGAACAGCGCGTTCATTGGCAACCTGGCGGTCCCATACGGCGCCGGCGGCGCGATCGACGTAGCCAATGGCAAGATCACCATCAACAGCAGCAGCTTCGTCAGGAACGAATCGACGCAGATTGGCGGCGCCATTTCAAGCTGGTCTCAAGGCGCCATCAGCGTCAGCAACAGCACCTTCAGCGGCAATCGCGCCAAAAAAGGCGGTGCTATATACTCCGGCGGCGCTTCTATCAACTTGAGTCATATAACGATGGTGAACAACCGCGCTGCGGGAGACAGTGGCGGCGCGATAGCTCATTGGGATTCTAGTCCGAATCGGGTCAGGTTGCACAACAGTATCGTTTTCAGTGATATCGATTACCTTCACAATTGCGCCGGCGGCACGTTACAAGAGAATCGCGGAAACTTGATCAGCGATAACTCCTGTGGCGCGCCAGCGCTTACGGGCGATCCCTTGTTGGCCAGTGCTACCGGCTCGCCCGCCTATTTTCCACTTCAGGTCGACAGTCCGGCGCGCCGTCGCGATTGATGCCTTCTGCCCAGCTACAGACCAGATCGGCACAAGAAGACCGCAAGGCGCCGACTGCGACATCGGCGCGTCTGAATTCAAAGTCGCAAGCCCACTGCAGCCGGAGGACGCAGCATCTGCGCAAGCACTGACGGATTGCGCGGTAACCACAACGCAAAACCTCAATTTCCGTGATGGACCGAACGGGCTTCGCATCGGTCTCGTCCCAAGCAGGACGACGCTTAATACCATGGCGCGCGCGTCCGGCTGGTTTAATGTGGAATTTCAAGGCAGATCGGGCTGGATAAGCGCCGATTACGTGGGCACGGAAGGCGATTGCGGCTAAGGCGGCGGAAGTCACAGCGAGAGAAGTAGAGGAGCGATCTGAATGACTGTTCACCGATTGAGACTGCAGGTCTGGGTCGTCATGCTCATAGTCGTCTCGGCGCTTTTCGCAGCTTCCGTGCCGGCGCTAGCGTCAGTATGCACGCTGGCCGACCACATTCGGTCAGCCAACACGAATACCGCCGTCGGCTTCTGCCCGGCTGGGACGAGCCACGACATCATCACCATCGCCGATGACATCACCCTGTCTGAGCCGCTGCCGCCGATCACGGGCACGATCACGATTGAGGGCGGCGGACATACGATCAGCGGGGGCGGGAAATACCGCATATTCGATGTGAATGGCGGCAATCTCACCGTTAAGAATATAACCCTCGCCGAGGCTAAAGCCGACTTCAGCAGCGCAATCAGGGCGCGCGATGGCGCCCGCGTCACAGTGTCAAATGTCGACTTTGAAGGCAATACGGCGGACTCCGGCGGCGCAATCGGATCGCATGGCGACGGCGTCGTTCTCAGCGTGCGCGATAGCAGTTTTCTCGATAATTCAGCCGATGACGGCGGCGCGATTACGGTCTCGGGCGGCAGCGTCGATATCAGCCGCAGCAAGTTCTCGGAAAACCGGGCGGCGCGAAGAGGAGGGGCGATTTTCTCCCTCCGCGGAACGCTGGACGTGCAGAATAGCGTCTTCATTGAGAATATCGCCAAGTCAGGCGGCGGCGTATATGTCGGCGGCGGCAGCGCCACGCTGACCCATGTCACGATATTGGCGGGCAACTACCCGGCAAATTCCGGCGAAGGGGTGCATAAGCAGTTCGGCGCGCTTCGTCTGCGAAACAGCATCATCGCTGGCAATTGGGAGGCGAGCGACGACTGTTCCGGCGATCTGGAAGAGGCTAGCGGCAATTTGATAAAGGACTGGAGTTGCGGCGCGGAATTGGGCGGTAATCCTAACCTTGGGTACATCGGCGGTCTGGCGCCGCTGGATGGCAGCCCGGCGCTCGATGCCGGCGACCGGCGCTATTGCCTGGCCAGCGACATCATCGGAACCAGGCGTCCGCATGGAGGCGGCTGCGATATCGGCGCTTATGAATCGACAACGGCGATTCCAGGTCCAACGCCGATACCCGTCTGCACGCTGTCGGACCGCATCAAATCGGCAAACAGCAATACCGCGGTCGGCGTCTGCCCGGCGGGCACGAGCCATGACGTGATCACGCTGACGGGCGACCTCGTCCTCAAGGCGGCGCTGCCGCCGATCACAGGCACGATCACGATTGAAGGCGGCGGTCATACAATAAGCGGGAATCGCAAGAATCGCATCTTTCACGTCGATGGCGGGCGACTGACGATCAACAACCTGACATTGGAAAACGGCTTTAGCCTGCAGCGCGGCGGCGCAATCCTAGCTGAACGAGGCGAGCTCACGGTAAACAACTCGCGCTTCTTCGGCAACACCGGGGAATCAGGCGGCGCGATCGCGACCCTGGTCGGCAATCCCAATTTGATCATCAACAACAGCAGCTTTGAGAAGAACCGGGGCAGCGCCTATGGCGGCGGCCTGCATGTCCTTAGCGGACCGGCGACGATCACGAACAGCAGCTTTGTCGGCAATTCCGCCGGCGCTATCGGCGGCGCAATCTATTTCGATTCAAACCACGCGGCCGCCATTTCCAACTCGACATTCAGCGGCGGCCGGGCTTTGAACGGCGGCGCGGTCGCCGCCCACAATCCCAAAACGACACTGACTCACGTGACGATGGTGGATAACACGGCCAGCAACGGTCATGATGTTTGGGTATCGGACCGGCGGTCGGTCGACTTTAACATGTATAACAGCGTCCTCTCGGGCCAAGCTTATGGCGAGGCCTGCCAGGGACGCGTAAACGGAAACCGCGGCAATTTAATCGCGGACGGCTCTTGCGCGCCCTTCGTCAGCGGCGATCCGATGCTGAATGAGGCGAGTGGCTCGCCAGCCTACTATAGCCTGCGGGACTTCAGCCCGGCTTTGGACGCGGCCGATCCGCAATACTGCCTGGAGACCGATCAGCTGGGGAGGCCCCGCCCGCAAGGCGCCGGCTGCGATATCGGCGCAATCGAATCCACGACCGCTCTTCCCGGCGCAAGCGCAGAATCTGGAGTATGCGAATTTCCCGATCAGATTTTCGCAGCCAACACCGATACCGCGGTCGGCAACTGCCCCGCTGGAAACGGCGCCGATGTGATCTTCTTGGTGCGTGATGTCACGCTAAGCCAGCAGTTGCCGCCGATCACTAGCGAGATCACGATTGAAGGCAATGGCTACACGCTTAGCGGCGCTGGCAGTTTCCGTCTCTTGGATGTCAATGGCGGCCTGCTTACGATTCGGGATACAACGCTCGCCGATGGGAATGCGAGCGATGGCGGCGCAATCCGGCTGCGCAATGGCGCCCGGGTCTCGGCGACGAACGTGATCTTTCGCAACAACGAAGCGACCCAGGGAGGCGCAATCGCGACCGCCAGCGACGACGTCTGGTTGGAGGTTGAGCGCGGCAGCTTCATCGGCAATTGGGCGGCGACAGCCGGTGGCGCGGTATTTGCTGGCGGCGGCACAGTGCATATCGCCAGCAGCGCCTTCCAGGACAACGCGGCGGCAGTCTTCGGCGGCGCGCTGCACGGAGAGCGTGGATCGGTTTCCGTTTCCAACAGCACCGTGACTGGCAACGAGGCTAACGAAGGCGGGGGCATACACATCAATGGCACCGACGCCACCCTGACGCACCTTACCGTGATGAACAGCCGCGCGCGTCAGATCGCTGGCGCCGGCCTATCCAAGCGCGCCGGAACTCTGCATTTGCGCAACAGCATCGTCGCCGGCAGCGGAAGCGGCGACGATTGCTTTGGCGATTTGGACGAGAGCCGCGGCAATTTCAGCCAAGACGGCGCCTGTTCGACGCCGGAAGGCGGCGATCCACTGCTTGGGGAGTTGGTCGGAACACCGGCCTTTCATCCGCTTACTGACGCGAGCCCGGCGCATGGCGCGGCTGACCCGGCTTTTTGCCTGGCAACAGACCAACTTGGCAACCCGCGCGCGCATTGCGACATCGGCGCAATTGAATCGGAACGCGCGAACAACTTCTCGGTTGCGGAGAAGGAGCGCCTGCCGGACGGCTGTACGCTCGCCGACCAAATCATCGCCGCCAACACCGATGCGCCAGTTGGCGACTGCCCGGCCGGTTCTGGCGCCGATACGATCTCATTAAGCGAAAACTTGGCGTTAATTGCGCCCTTGCCGCCGATCTCCAGCGAAGTCACGATTGACGGCAAAGGACACATAATCAGCGGTGACAATCGCTTTCGAATCTTTGAGATTGCTGGCGGGAGCGCCGTCATCAAGAATCTGACATTGATCAAGGGCAGCAGCCTCGAAGCCGACGGCGGCGCGGTATACGCTCATTCAGCATCGGAGTTATTGATCTCGAATATGACCTTCGTCAATAACAGAGCGAAGTCGGGAGGCGCGGTCGCCGTGAGTGGTGGCAAGGTCGGCATCTACAATAGCAATTTCTTCGACAACTCCGCGGAGGACAAGGGTGGCGCCATTTGGTTTGACAAGACCTGTCACAATAGCGGAAACCTCGAATTGCGGGACAATCGCTCGTCTACGAATCTGCCTTACCGGGACGGAATCGATGAACACAGTACGCCGTCAGGCTGCGGCGGTAGCACTGGCATCATCGTTCGCAGCAAGTAGCGACGCGGCGCCGTGAGACAAGCAATTGATTGCAGGAGGAATTTACATGTTTTCGCATTGCAAAAGCCAAATCGTTACCGTAGCGCTGCTTATCGTCCTTGCCGCGCTATTCGTTGGCGCGGCTCCGGCGCAGGCGTCGGTCTGTACATTGGCCGACCACATCCGGTCGGCGAATACGAATACAGCAGTAGGTTTCTGCCCGGCGGGGACGAGCCACGACATCATCACCATCGCCGAAGACATCACGCTGACTGAGCCGCTGCCGCCGATCACAGGCACAATCACGATTGAAGGCGGCGGGCATACGATCAGCGGCGATAACAAGTTCCCGATATTTGTCGTTAGGGGCGGGCGCCTGACGGTCAACAATTTAACGCTGACCGAGGGCTACTTTGAGGGGTCCTGGGAGAAAGGCTGGGCGGCGGCTGGCGGCATACAAGTACGCAATGGCGGTCGGGCGACTGTCAACAATTCAACCTTCATTAACAATCGAAGCGGCAAGGGTCATGGTGGCGCGATCGCGGTGGACAGCAGCGAGCTAACCGTCAATAACAGCAGCTTCTTGAAAAATCGTTCCTCCGGGCAAGGCGGAGCGATTTATGTTTGGGATAGCAAAGCCAGCATCAATAACAGCAGTTTCGTCGAGAACAGCGTGAGCAGCATACATACGGGCGGCGGCGTTTATGTCGGTTTCCGATCGCAGGCAGCAATCACCAACAGCACTTTTTTCTACAACCAAGCCTACTACGGCGGCGCGGTCGGCACGGATTACACGTCAGAAGGGCCCAGGTCGACGACGGTGACCAATTCAACCATGATCAACAATATAGCGACTTACGGGCAGAGCGTATTCGCGCATGAAGGCGACCCGACTTTCAACCTGCGAAACAGCATCCTTTCCAGCTTCGTCACCAGTGGCGGCAGCCTGAATTGTCATGGCCGGCTGAACCAAAACATTGGCAATTTGATCGCGGATGGCAGCTGCTCGCCCGCGATCGACGGCGACCCAATGATCGCGGAACTCACGAAATCGCCAGTCCACTTTCCGCTATTGGATGGCAGCCCGGCGCTGGATGCCGCCGATTCCAGATACTGCCCGGACAGGGATCAACTCGGCAGGGCTCGTCCGCAGGGCGGCGGCTGCGATATTGGCGCGATCGAATCGACGACGGCGATTCCGGCGCCGACGCCGGCCGCGACGCTCTGCATCTTGCCCGACCAGATCATCGCCGCGAATACCGATCGGCCCTATAAAGCCTGCCCGGCTGGGAAGGGCGCCGATATCATCCACATGATCCGCGACTACGAACTCAGCGAAGCACTGCCGGGCATCACCAGCGAAATCACGATTGAGGGCAATGGCTACACGATAAGCGGGAGTTCGGTGTTCGCCATTCTTGATGTCGACGGCGGCAAGCTCACAATAACTGACGCCACGCTGGCTGATGGACAGGCGAGCAAAGGCGGCGCGATCAGGCTGCGCAATGGCGCCGCGGTCACCGCCTACGGCATCCGCTTTATCGACAATAAGGCGGTGCGGGGCGGCGCCATCGCGGTAGAAAGCGCGAATGACCAGCTTGCCGTCAGGGACAGCAGCTTCGTCGGCAATAGCGCCGAGACGATTGGCGGCGCGATTTTGGTGGAAGGCGGCCAGGTTGACATTAGCGGCAGCGCTTTCCTGAACAATCGGTCGACGGAGACTGGCGGCGCGGTCGCCGTTACCGGCGGGCAGGCTGCGCTGTCCAACAGCACCCTGAATGGAAACGAATCGGCTAGGGGCGGCGGCTTTCACATCGTTGGCGGGGAGGCAACCCTCACTCATCTGACGCTGATGAACAATGTGGCGGAGCATATTGTTGGCGCCGGGATTTACGCGCAGTGGGGGCAGCTATCCTTGCGCAACAGCATCATCGGCGGCAGCGGAATCGGCATCGACTGTTTTGGATCCATTCACCAGAGTCGCGGCAACTTCAGCGAAGATGGCGCCTGTTCGAACTCGGTCGGCGGCGATCCGCTGCTCGGCGACTTGGTCGGCTCGCCGGAGCACCATCCTTTATTGGACGCCAGCCCGGCGCATGGAACAGCTGACCCGGCATTTTGCCTCCCGTTTGATCAACTCGGCAACCCGCGCCCACACTGTGATATTGGCGCGATTGAATCGGCGCGAGATCCCAACTTCACCGCTGTGCCAGCGGCGAGCCTGCCAGAAAACTGTACACTGCCGGACCAGATCATCACCGCCAACACGGACGCGCCCGTCGGCGCCTGCCCTGCTGGCGCGGGTGTCGATACAATCGCGCTTAGAGGCAGCGTTTCCCTTGCCGAAGCCTTGCCAACGATCACGAGCGATATCACCATTGACGGCAGGGGGCATACGATAGACGGCAACAACCGCGCGCGCATCTTCGCGATAGACAGCGGCGCTGTTGTCATCAAGAACATGGAGCTCGTGAATGGCGTCAACCCCGACGGCTATGGCGGCGCGATCACGCTGCGACACAATGCTGAGCTCACGGTCGCAAATGTGAACTTCCGCAACAACAAGGCGCGCTACGGCGGCGCCATCGCGTCCATAGACAGCGCCGATCTCAAAGTATACGACAGCATCTTCTTGGACAATATCGCTGAGGAACAAGGCGGCGCGGTATGGAATGATGGCGCCTGCGGGCACCTGGACAACAATCAATTCCGCCGCAGCCGAACCGGTGAGGAAGGGCGAAGCCAAACCGAGTCCGGTTTAAATACCGAGATTCATCTGGATGGCTCGGCCAGGCAATGCGCGCCCGTGATGACCAACACCTATAGTGATGAATAGGGCGCTGACACGTTTGATAGCGCCAGTCCAGGCACATTGGTCGGACGGTAACGCAGCGAGTCCACGACAATAAGGGAGAACACTATGTTTGCGAATCGATTGAAATCGCAGGTCCGGGTCATTGCGCTCATCGCCGTTACGGCTCTATTCCTGGGCGCGGGTCCGGCGCTGGCGTCGGTCTGTACCTTGGCCGACCACATCCGCTCAGCCAATACCAACACCGCCGTCGGCTTCTGCCCGGCTGGGACGAGCCACGACATCATCACGATAGCGGAAGACATCACCCTGACTGAGCCGCTGCCGCCGATCACGGGGACGATCACGATTGAGGGCGGCGGGCATACGATCAGCGGGGATAACCAGTTCCGCATCTTTGACGTCAGCGGTGGCAATCTCACGATCAGGAATCTGACGCTAAGGGAGGGCAGAGCCGACCACGGCGGCGCTATTCGTCTGCAAGCGGGCAGCCTGGCCGTCTACGACAGCAGCTTCGTCGGCAATAGAACGGAGACAAGCGCGGGCGCCATATACGCGAGCGGCGGAACGCTCGACATCAGGAACAGCAGATTCAAGGACAACTGCGCGCAGCTTGCAACCTACATCCTAAGCAAACGCATCAATAGGAATCGGCGTTTCGTGGACGACGACGGCTGTGTACGGTTCAACTATACCCGCACGGAGATCGATGGGGAGCTTGATACCAATGTCGATGGCGGCGCGATCCGACTGCTGAATGGCGTCCAAGCCACTATTGAGCGCTCCGTCTTCACCGAAAACCGGGCGACCTATGGCGGGGCGATTTCGACATCGAGCAAGTCCGACCAGCTGGTGGTCAACGCTAGCAGCTTCTTTGGCAATTTCGCAAGTGGCAGCGGGGGCGCGATCGGCGGCGTCTGGACCGGCAGCGGATCAACCTCCATCAGCAACAGCAGCTTCGTGAAGAATCGGGCTGAGAACTTTGGCGGGGCGATTGACGCGCCAAGGAACAGGCTTGACATCAGCAACAGCACCTTCAGCGAAAACCATACAGAGGGCAATGGAGGCGCCCTGCAAGTCGGTTGGGACGCCACCGTCACCGTTACCCACGCGACCTTTATCGAAAACCGGGCGCGGTCGCAGGGTGAAGCGATTAGTAAAACGGACGGAACACTGTTCCTGCGCAACAGCATCATTTCCAGCAGTGGCAGCATCGACGATTGCGTCGGAGGCCTGGATCAGAGCATTGGCAACCTAAGCCCGGACCGAACTTGCGGCGAACCGCTCGGAATCGACCCGTTGCTCGATGACATAACCGGTTCGCCCGCCTATTATCCGCCACGGGATCTCAGCCCGGCGGTTGATGTCGCCGTAGCGGAATATTGCTTGGGAACCGACCAGCTCGGTACCGAGCGGCCACAGGGCGGCGGCTGCGACATCGGCGCGATTGAATCGACGACCGCGACCCCGGCCCCGGTTGATGCGCCTGCCTTCTGCCCCTTGCCCGATCAGATCATCGCCGCCAATACCGATAGACCTTATAAAGCCTGCCCGGCCGGGAATGGCGCCGATACCATCTATCTCATCAGGGATTTCGTCCTGAGCGAAAAACTCCAGCCGATCACCAGTCATATCACAATCGAAGGCAACGGCTACACGATAAGCGGCGACAGAAAGTTCCGCATCTTTGATGTCGATGGCGGGATGCTCACCGTCAAGAATTTGACTATGACCAGTGGCCGCGGTTCCGATGGCGGAGGCGTCATCAGACTGCAGAATAATGGCCGGGCGGCGGTCAGCGATTCCCGCTTCATCGACAACTCGGCGAACAGCGGCGGCGCGATATTTATTGGTTTTCAGGGCGCAAATAACTCCTGGGTGACGGTAAACAGAAGCAGCTTTGTTGGAAATCGCTCAACTGCCGGCGGCGGCGCCATCTTTTCGGGCAGCGGCGCAATTACGGTCAGCGACAGCAGTTTTGTCGAGAACTCCGCCGGGTACAACAGCGGCGCGATCGGAGGAGTCAATCATTCCACTAGGATTGATGTCGTCAACAGCACTTTCATTGGCAATGGTCCATACGCTGTGTCCGCCGAAAACGGCGCGACCGCCACACTCACTCACGTTACGATTGATGGCGACTACAGGCCCCCGCTACGTCTGCGCGCAGACGGCAGTTTCACATCCGCCGGCCGGCTTAACCTTCGCAACAGCATCATTAGTGGCATGGGAATTAATTCTGGAGATTGTGACCATCTGATGCAGAATATCGGCAATTTGATCGAAGACGGCTCCTGCTCGCCCATGCTCAGCGGCGACCCCATGCTTACGGAAGTGAGCGAGTCGCCCGCTTATCTTGATCTGCAAGCGGGCAGCCCGGCGATCAAAGCGGCTGACGCGCGGTTCTGTCCCGATAGCGACCAAATCGGACGAGCGCGCGCAATCGTAGGTCGCTGCGATATTGGGGCGATTGAGTCGATTCCGGTCATACAAACGCTGTCAGATTGCAGCGTGACCACGACTCATGACTTAAACCTGCGCGATGAACCTAACGGCGAGATCGTCGGCACGGTTATGATCGAGGAGACGCTTAGGCCTTTGGCAGCGACCGATGGCTGGTTCAATGTGGAATATCAGGGCGCCGAAGGCTGGATCAGCGCTGATTATGTGATCATGCAGGGCGATTGCCGCTAGGATAACAATGCGCGACTAAAGAGTGATACGAATGATTATGCAACGTTTGAGCCAGCGCATCCGAATCACCATGCTCTTCGCCTGCGCCGTCGCCATATCATTCATCGGCCCAGCGGCGCCCGCGCTGGCGTCGGTCTGTACCCTTGCGGACAATATCCGGTCGGCGAATACGAAAGCGGCTGTGGGTTTCTGCCCGGCCGGGACGAGCCACGACATCATCACCATCGCCGAAGATATCACGCTGACTGAGCCGCTGCCGCCGATCACGAGCCATGTCACGATCGAGGGCGGCGGCCATACGATTAGCGGCAGCGGCAAGCATCGTATTTTTGACGTGGACGGCGGGAATCTCACTGTCAACCAGTTAACGTTGCGAGATGGCTTTAGTAAAGACGGCGGGGGCGCCATTCGCGTGCGCGCCGCTGGTCGGCTCGCGGTCAACGGATCCTCTTTCATAAACAATAAGTCTAGCCTGTTTGGCGGCGCGATTGATGTCAAAGGCGCCACTCGTATCGATGGCGTCGATGGCGCTGCATTTTCGCATGGGGCTGAACTGACAGTCAACAATTCCTCCTTTGCTGAAAACACAAGCGTATGGGACGGCGGCGCCCTTAGCTTAAGCGGCAAGACCACGATAAATGGCAGCAGCTTCAGCAAAAACGCCTCCCGTCAATTGGGCGGCGCTATAGATGCCTTCGGCGACACAATACATATCGCCAACAGTACGCTCAACGGAAATTACGCGGCCCAGCGCGGCGGCGCAATTCATGTCAGCGCAAGCAATGTTATGCTCTCGCATCTCACGATGGCGGAGAACTCGGCATCAAGCGGCGCCGGGGAGTCGCTGGAAATCGCCAACTCATCTTCGAATGTCAGCCTGCGAAACAGCATCATCGCCGGCGGCAGCGGCCGTCTTTGCGCGGGCCGTTTGGCGGAGAATCGCGGCAACCTGATTCAAGACGGCTCATGCGCGGCGGCAATCAGCGACGATCCCTTGCTGGCAGAATTGGCCGGCTCGCCCGCCTATTACCCGCTGCTCGATTTCAGCCCGGCTGTTGACGCGGCCGACCCCGAATTTTGCCTCGCTCAGGATCAACTTGGAACGCCGCGCCCCCAAGGCGGCGGCTGCGATATCGGCGCGATTGAGTCCGCGACAGCCGTCGCTTTGCCGACTGCTGCGCCAGCGGTATGTCCGCTGTCTGATCAGATCATCGCCGCCAATACCGATACGGCGCTGGGCAACTGCCCGGCCGGAAACGGCGCGGATACCATTCACTTGATTCGGGACATCACCCTCGAGGCGGCGCTTCCTTCGATCGCGAGCGAGATCACGATCGAAGGAAATGGCTACGCGATCAGCGGTGATAATCAATTTCGCATATTTGATGTCGATGGCGGCGCGCTCACAATTTCCAACATGATATTGACCGAAGGCGCCGCGACCAACGGCGGCGCCATCAGATTGAAGAATGGCGCGCGGGTCCAGGCATCGAATGTTACGTTCAGCGACAATTCAGCTGGACGAGGAGGCGCCATCGCCACGGAGACTCCCGATGTCAGGTTGGATATTAGCGCCAGCGTCTTTGTTGGCAACCACGTCGAAGGCAGCGGCGGCGCGCTTCTGACGGAGGGCGGTACGGCAAATATCACCAAAAGCGCATTTCTGGAGAATACCGCTGACCTATATCACGGGGGAGCGATTGCAACGCGAGCGGGCAGCATCGCGATTTCGAACAGCACCTTCAGCTACAATCGGGCCGGGCTGGGCGGCGCAGTCTACAACGGCGGCGCTGAAACGACACTTACCCATCTGACCTTGGTGCATAACGTCGCGACACAAGCGCGCGGCGCCGGGATTTACAACCATGCGGGATCGGTTTACCTGCGCAACAGCATCATCGGCGGCAGCGGGCGCGGAGACGATTGCTATGGAAGACTGGATCAGAGTCGGGGGAATCTCATCCAAGACGGGTCATGTCCGGCGCAGATTGTCAGCGATCCCTTGCTGGCGGAATTGACCGAAACAAACGCGCACTACCCGCTGACGGACGCGAGCCCGGCCCATGGAAGGGGCGACCGGGCATTCTGCCTCGCAGCCGACCAACTGGGCAATCCGCGTCCGCACTGTGACATCGGCGCAATTGAATCGGAACGCGCGACCAACTACTCGGTTGTAGAGATGGAAGGCCTGCCGGACGGCTGTACGCTGGCCGATCAAATCATCGCCGCCAACACCGATGCGCCGGTTGGCGCCTGCCCGGCTGGCAAGGGTGGCGACTCCATCACGCTGCGGCAAAGCATCAAGCTCAGCGCGGCGCTCCCAATCATCAGCAGCGATCTCACCATATTGGGGGATGGACACACAATAGACGCGGACAACAAGTATCGCATTTTTGACATTGAAGGCGGCGCGGTCACCATCAAGAACGTGACGCTGATCAACGGCAGCAGGCCGGGGGAAATGGGTGGCGCGATCCTGGCGCGCGGCAACGCGGACGTTTTGGTCGCCAATGTGACATTCCGAAACAACCGAGCCGGTTGGGGCGGCGGAGCGGCGTCGATTGACCGGTCAAAATTATATGTGGCCTTCAGCAGCTTCATCAACAACACAGCAGAAATGAAAGGCGGCGGCATCTGGTTCGACAGCAGGGGCTGCTACGGTTTCTCTAATCCGCACTTTAGCGGTAGCCGTTCGGGTAACGAGAATCCAGATCCATGGCGGGAGCCATTCGCCCCGAACATGGAATTTGGTCCCAGCGTTCGTTGCAGCCAGCATTGAACAAAAACTTTCCCTCTAGCCTACTCTATTGAGTCGCTCAAAAGCAGTTGGCTGTGGAGACCTGCGCTCCGCTATCGTCACGGACTATGTGCGGAAGTGTATCCTTATTCGGTTGAAACACAAAAAGTTTGACCACCGAGAAAAGCGAGAGCGCCGAGAATTGTCTGCGAAATATGCCATTTTCTTTCTGTCCCTTGCGTCTTTGTGTTGAAGTTGAACTTGGCTCATTTGAATTTCAACCGAATTCGATATACTACCGCCCAAGAGGAAATTGACACTGCATAACAAAAGCGATTACAGCAACGGAGACCACAAATGACTCTTCCGCAATTGAACCAACGCATCCGCAGCATCCTGCTCATCGCCGCCCTTGGTTTGTTTGCCAGTTCCGCGGCGTCGGCCTTCGCCTCTGTCTGTACCCTTGCGGACAATATCCGGTCGGCGAATACGAATACGGCTGTGGGTTTCTGCCCGGCCGGGACGAGCCATGACATCATCACCATCGCCGAAGATATCACGCTGACTGAGCCGCTGCCGCCGATCACGGGCACGATCACGATTGAAGGCGGCGGGCATACGATCAGCGGGGACGGCCAGTTCCGCATCTTCGATGTGCAAGGCGCGAAATTCATCATTAATAACCTGACGATGCGCGATGGCAGAGACGAGTTTGGCGGCGCGATCCAGCTTCGTGGCGGCGCCGAAGTCACCATTTACCAGTCCACACTCGCCAATAATTCGGCCGTTTATGGCGGCGCTATCGCCCACAAAGGAGGCCAGCCAAACCGGCTTGCCATAGACGCGAGCAGTTTCCTGGGCAATCGAGCGGAAAGGCATGCCGGCGCGATAGACATCGTGGGCGGGACGGTTTCCATCCAGAATAGCAGCTTCCAGGAAAATCATTCTGAGGACTACGGCGGCGTGATAACCAATGCCAGCAATAGCACGACGCGGATTGAAAACAGCACCTTCTACAAGAATTCAGCGAAACATGACGCCGGCGTTTTGCAAGTATTCGGCGGCGATATCTCGCTGCTTCATGTGACCATGGTGAACAACTTCCTGACGGCGCCCTACAGCAATGCTGGCAATACGATAACCAAGCAAGCGTCTTCGCCTGGACAGAGCAGGGTCAGCTTGCGCAACAGCATCGTTGCGGGCCGCGGGGGCGAAGACTGCTTCGGCGGCTTGGATCAATACAGCGGCAATCTTAGCCGCGACGGATCTTGCGGGTTCGAGCGCAGCGCCGCGCCCCGGCTTGGCGATTTGACCGGTTCCCCCGCGTACTTGCCCTTGCTGGACCAAAGCCCGGCGGTCGACACAGCCGACCCGGAGTTCTGCCTGGAGACGGATCAAATCGGCACAGCGCGGCCTCATGGCGGCGGCTGCGATATCGGCGCGATCGAATCGACGACAGCCATGCCGGCGCCGACGCCTGCGCCGACGATTTGCACCTTGCAGGATCAGATCGTTGCCGCCAACACTGACAGAGCGTATCGCGCCTGCCCGGCCGGCAATGGCGCCGACACGATCTATATGGTGCGCGATTATGTGCTCAGCGAGCCGCTTGAGGAAATCAAGACCGATATCACGATAGAAGGCAATGGACACACGATTGACGGGAATTCTCGCTACGGCATTTTTGACGTAGACGGCGGCAAGCTGACGATAAACAACGCGACGCTGACCAAGGGCTCTAATAGTGGTGGATTTGGCGGCGCGATCAGCTTGCAAAACGGCGGGACGGCGATCGCCAACAATGTCAGCTTTATTAGAAACCGAGCGAGTGAGGGCGGCGCCATCGGCTCCTTCTTCCCCGTCTATATCGAAGCGAATAACAGCAAATTCATTGAGAACAGCGCGGGGACCCATGGCGGCGCGATCGGCATGAATGGCGGCGGCTTCGCCAGAATAACGAACAGCAGCTTTGTCGGAAATAAATCCAGCAGCGATGGCGGCGCCATTGGCAGCTTTTCCGGCGGGCTAGCCGTCAGCAACAGCACCTTCATCGACAATTCGGCCGCTCGAAAGGGCGGCGCCCTTTCGGTTGATGGCGCGGGCTGGGCCGAAAACATTCCGGTCGCCCGCCTCACGCATGTGACCATGTTGGATAATCATGCCCGCACAGGGATGGCGATATGGATTGCCCCCATAAACAGTAAAGAGGATATCACGCTAAGGTTGCGCAACAGCATCATCGCCGGCCCTGACAGAGAAACACTCGCGCAATGCGTTGGTCGCTTAAGCCAAAACCTTTACAACTTGATCCAAGACGGTTCCTGCTCGCCGATGTTGAGCGGCGATCCCATGTTTGAGGAAGTCTCCGAAGACGCCACGATTGTCGCGCTTAGCGCTGGCAGCCCGGCAATAGACGCGGGCCATCCGGAAGTCTGCCCCGAAGCTGACCAGATCGGTAGGCCGCGTCCGCTGGGCAATGGCTGCGATCTGGGCGCCATCGAAACGATGCCTGTTGTCGAAGCTTTGTCCGATTGCCGCGTGACCCCCACTCATAACCTCAATTTCCGCGATGGTCCTTGGGGCAATATCATCGGCACAGCCAGCTACAGCACGATATTTGTCGCACAGGCGCGTACGCCGGCCTGGTTCGAGGTGGAGCGCGAAGAAGACGGGACAATTGGCTGGATCAGCGCCCTTTATGTGCGTACGGACGGCGACTGCGGCTAGGGCGTCATAGAGCCAAGTGGCTTCGGCCAAGGAGACAAACAAATGAACAGCCATCGTTTGAGCCAGCAGGCGCGGGTGATAATGCTCATCATTGTCGCCGCGCTCTTCGTCAGTTCCGCGCCGCCCGCACTGGCATCCGTCTGCACGCTAGCCGATCAAATCAGGTCGGCGAACACGAATACGGCGGTCGGCTTCTGCCCGGCGGGCACGAGCCATGACATCATCACACTCACCAAGGACATCAGGCTCACGGAGCCGCTGCCGGCGATCACGGGCACGATCACGATAGAAGGCGGCGGGCATACGATCAGCGGCGGCAACCAATTCCGTATTTTTGACGTGGACGGCTCGGGCAAGTTCACGGTATCGAAGCTGACGCTTGCTGACGGTTTCGCTGACCGCCAGGCCGGCGGCGCGATCCGCCTGCAGAACGATGCGACGCTCACGGTAGATCAAGTCAGCTTTCGCAGTAACCAGGCAAAATGGGGCGGCGCAATTGGCGCGCGCGGCGGCCGCGCCAGCCTAGTGATCAATCAAAGCAGCTTCATTGCCAACGCAGGCGAATTTGGCGGCGCAATCGCCTTGACAGTAGACAAAGCCACAATTGACCGCAGCAACTTCCGGCAAAACTCCGCCACACGCAGCGGTGGCGCGGTCCAGGCTTGGCGCGGCGCGGTAGTCATCGACAACACTACTTTCAGCGAAAACGCCGCGGGCACGGGCGGCGGGCTGCAGGTCGAAGGCGCCGAGGTCGCGCTCACACACGTGACTATGGTCGACAACAGCGCCAGACAGGTAAGCGGCGCAAGCGTACGGCGGCGCACCGGATTGATACGTTTGCGCAACAGTATTCTTGCTGGTGAATCTGAGGCCAACCATTGCTGGGGTCACCTTGATCAGAACATTGGCTCGCTTATCGAGGACTGGACCTGCAATCCGGAATATGGCGGCGATCCAATGCTTGCCCCAATGGAAGGCGCCGTCCACCTTTATGCGCCACAGGATGGCAGCCCAATGATTAACGCCGCGAATCGGATGTTTTGCCCCAAGCGCGACCAGGTCGGCACGGCTCGTCCCCAAGGCGCAACCTGCGACATCGGCGCGATTGAATCAACATCAGCCTTCGCGACACGGGCGCAAGCGGTTGATCCGATATGTACGCTTCACGATCACATAAAAGCCGCCAACAGCAGACGAGCCGTAGGCGGCTGCCCGGCTGGGACAAGTCACGACATCATCACCATCACAGACGACATTACCTTGCGCCTGCCGCTGCCGCCTATCACCGGCACGATCACGATTGAGGGCGGCGGTCATGCGATTAGCGGCGACAAAAAGTTCAGCATCTTTGAGGTCGACGGCGGCCGACTAACGATAAACAACTTAACGCTGACGGAAGGCCGTGGCGGAGAAGGGGCTGGCGCCTTGAACGTGCGCAATCATGGCGAGGTCGTGGTCAATGATTCCGCTTTCACCAATAATCGGGGGTCGGAGGGAGGCGCTATATACACGTATTGGCCCGGTCCCAAGCTGACAATCAACAATACGAGCTTCATCAACAACCGAAGTCAGTGGGGCGGTGGCGCGATCCAAATGTGGGGCGGCATTGTCGCGATAAACAACAGCAGCTTCGTCGACAATTGGGCTCGGGGCACAGGCGGCGCGATCGCAGTCCAAGAAGGCGATGAAATCAGCATCACGAACAGCACATTTGTTGGCAATGATGCCGGCCAAGGGGGCGCCATCGGCGGCGGCCATCTGCCGATTACCTTGACGCACGTTACCATGGTCAATAACCGCGGCTCGGTGGGAAAAGCGATGTTTTTCTTCGCAGGCGAGACGCAGGTTCGCCTGCGAAACAGCGTCATCGCGGGCGACGTATATGGTGATCTGTGCAAGGGCAGTTTATTCGAGAATGTCGGCAATTTGATCAAGGACGGCTCTTGCGGTTCGCGCGTGGGCGGCGAAGCGCGGCTCGGGGAAATGACCGGCTGGCTGGCGCATTTCCCGCTCCTGGATTTCAGCCCGGCGGTAGATGCGGCCGATGAGCGATTCTGTACGCCCTTCGATCAGGTCGGGACGCCCCGGCCGCAAGGAGGCGGCTGTGATATTGGCGCAATTGAATCAATTGCTGCGCTACCGGCGCCGGTCGTCGTGCCTGACATTTGTCCCCTGGACGACCAGATTATCGCCGCCAATACCGACACGGCAATAGGCAACTGCCCGGCGGGTGATGGCGCGGACAGGATCACCCTGCTGCGGGATTTCACGCTGCTTGAACCGCTCCCGCCAATAACCAGCGAGATCGCCATCGACGGCGCCGGGTACACGATAAGCGGCGCCAGGAAATTCCGCCTCTTCGATGTAGATGGCGGCACACTCACGATTCATAACGCTACGCTCGCCAAGGGCAACGCCAGCATTGGCGGCGCAATCAGGCTGCGGAACGGGGCAAAGGTCAACATCGAGCAGGTCACATTTAGCGCCAACGACGCCAACTGGGGCGGCGCAATCGCGACCGAAAGCGCGGACGTCGCGCTCGCCATCAATAGCAGCAGCTTCATCGACAATACTTCGCAGAACAACGCTGGCGCGCTCCTTGTCGATGGTGGCGCTGTCCGCATCGCGCATAGCTCGTTCAGCGGCAATTCAGCCAAGTTTATGGCCGGCGCAATTGACGGGTCCGCCGGGACCATCGACATCATGAACAGCACGATAAGCGGAAACCAGGCGGAACGAGGCGCGGGCATTTACCTGAGTGGCGCAGAAGCCACGCTGACGCACCTCACGGTCGTTGACAACCGGGCACGATTCGCAACTGGCGGCGGCATCTACATGGAAACGGGAAGCGCGCGCCTTCGAAACAGCATCGTCTATGGCAATGGCGCCGCCGAAGACTGTCTCGGACGTTTGGACCAGAGCGTCGGCAACTTCAGCGGCGACGGGACCTGCTCATCTGGCGCCCGCGGCAATCCATATCTGGGCGAGCTGGCGGGCGCGCCGGCGCATCACCCGCTTTACGGCGACAGCCCGGCGATAGATGCCGCCGATGCGAGCTTCTGCCCTGCGATCGATCAGGTCGGCGCTAAACGTCCAATCGGCGAGCGTTGTGACAGCGGCGCGATTGAAGCCTCGGTCGATGGGCTACATCCGACCGGCTCGCTCATGCGGATCCTACGCCCGTCAGCCGAGTGATCCTTGCGCGATCTAATTGTTGCGGTCAATAGCGATGCTCCGGTGGGCGGCTGCTCGGCGGGTCATGGCGCCGACATCATTGATCTAACGGCGGATGTAACGCTCAGCGAGCCACTGCCGCCAATTACAAGCGAAGTCCAGCTGCGCGGCAATGGGCATACGATTAGCGGCGCTGGTCGTTACCGTATATTTGGCATTGATGGCGGATCGCTAACCGTCAAGAATCTGCGACTTATAGAAGGATTCAGCCCGGGGGAAAAGGGCGGCGCGATTCGGCTGCAGAGCGGCGAGTTGACCGTTGCGGATGCCACGCTCAGCGGCAATGAAGCGGGATGGGGCGGCGCTATCGCCATGCTCGGCAGTCGCTTTACGCTCTACAAAAGCAACTTTCTGGACAATGCCGCTGAGAACCGCGGCGGCGCAATCTGGATGGAAGGCGGATGTGAAGTCATGGCTAATAGTGTTTTCCGCCGCAACTCCGCTACCTTGGGCGAGCGTGAGCCGGGACCGATGCATGACCATTTCGGCAGCGCCATCGAGTGGGGTGGACGAGCGGGCGGCGGCTGTGGCGATGATGTATTCGCGTCGAATGTGAAGGTCTATGATGAGTGAGGCGAAATCAGCCCAAGATTATTCGAGCTCGCTCAGCCATCCAACGCAATAGAAACGAACTTCGGCGCCATGTATTCTTGCAAGCCCTCTTGCCCAGCCTCGCGCCCGAAGCCGCTGGTCTTTACGCCGCCGAAGGGCGCTTCCGCCGTCGCCGGCACCATGTCGTTGACCCCGACGATGCCGAATTCCAGCCCCTCGTAAACGCGCGTCGCCGTCGACAGGTCCTTGGTCATCACATAGCCAGCCAAGCCATAGGGACTGTCATTCGCCAGTTGCAGCGCCTCGTCAATCGTCGAGAAGGCGCTGACCGCCATCACCGGTCCGAAGACTTCATCGCAGCCGATTCGCATATCGGCTGTAACATCGGTCAAGACCGTCGGCTTGTAGAAGTAGCCCTGCTCAATGGCGGGGCGTCCGCCGCCGGCGACGAGGGAGGCGCGTTTTTCCCGCGCGTCTTCGACGAAACGCTCGACCTTGTCGCGCCCGGCTTCGCTGACCATCGGTCCATTGGTGACATGGGCGAGCATGCCATCGCCGACGACGAGCTTCTCGGTTTCGTTTTTCACCGCGTCGACGAAGTCCTCAAACGCGGGCTGCTCGACATAAAAGCGCGTGGGCGAAATGCAGACCTGACCGTTGTTGCGGAACTTGGCCATGACGCCTTGCTGCGCCGCCCAATTCATATCTGTATCGGCGAAGACCAGCACGGGCGCGCTGCCGCCCAACTCCAGGCTCAGCTTTTTGATGCCGTCAGCGGCGCCGCGCATCAGGATCTGCCCGACGCGCTGCGAGCCGGTGAAGCTGAGCTTGCGCACGCGCGAGTCGCGCAAGATGGTTTCGCCCATGACCGCTGGCTCGCCGTTGATGAGGTTGACCACGCCCTTCGGCAGACCGGCTTCGACCATCACATTGACCAGCGCCATCGCGCTCAGCGGCGTCAATTCGCTTGGTCTTCCCACGATGGCGCAGCCGGCGGCGAGCGCGCCCGCCCATTTCCGCGCCAGCAGGTAAGCGGGAAAGTTCCAGGCGGTGATGGTGGCGACAACGCCGACCGGCTGCGGAATCGAGAGCAGACGCTTACCGGGTTTGCGCGCCGGGATGGTGCGGCCATAGGCGCGCTTGCCTTCTTCAGCGAACCAATCGAAGAGATCGGCGCAGGCGCCCCATTCGCCGGCCGCTTCGCCCAGGGGCTTGCCGCATTCAGCCGTCATAATCGGCGCCAGGTCGTCGACGCGCGCCCGCAGCGCATCGGCGATATCACGCAAGATGCCGCAGCGCTCGTAGGCGGTCATCGCTTGCCAGCGCCCTAGCGCCTCATGGGCCGCAGCAATCGCCCGCGTCGTTTCCTCCGCGCCGCCGTAAGGCACATCGGCAATCGGCGCTTCCGTCGCCGGGTTGACCACAGTCCAGGTCGCGCCATCGGCCGCGTCCGTCCATTGTCCGTCAATCAGCATCTTGTTGATCATCAGTGGCGCTCCTTTGAAATGTCTCCTGCAGCCGAGATTCTGCCTGCTGCGCGAGTACGCTTCGCCGTCGGGCAGCCTGGTTGATTATGTTGACGATGTTGATTCAACAGTTGCGTAAAGCGCAACAACTTGGAGGCTGCGGCGGTCTCTCGTTGCGCCTGTCTTATCGCGTCGCCGACAATTAGTGATTGACTGTCCCTTCATCCCGGCTTTGCGCCAAGAATAACCTGGCATCGTAGCCCATGCGCGCGGACAAGGCGTCGGCGGTATCCCGCACAACCGTCCCGAATTCGTCGATGCGCTCCAGCGTGACGCGGCCCGCCGGTCCGCTGATGCCGATGGCGCCGACCAGGACGCCGCGATGGTCGTATACTGGCGCCGCCACGCAGCGCACGCCATAATTGTATTCTTCGTCATCTATGGCGAAGCCGCGGGTCGCGGTCTGCGCAAGCTGCGCTTCGAGCGTGGAGGGATCGGTGACCGTGCGGTGGGTAAAAGAGCGAAACTCGTCGGGCATGCGGCTTTCGCCAAAGGCGAGCATCACCTTGCCCAGCGCCGTGCAATGGAGTGGCGAGAGCGTGCCGATCTCGGACTCCACCCGCAGCGCCGCCGTCGATTCCACCTGATCGATATAAAGCGCCTGCCGCTGCGCCTGAATCGCCAGATGCGCGCATTCGCCGGTCTTGTCCACCAGTTCGTGCAAGTAGGGACGGGCATGATCGCGCAGGGTGATGCGATTGAGCAGGTGCTGCCCCAAGGTCAGGAGCTGCGGGCCGAGCAAGTAGCGCGAGCTGTTTTCGTCTTGCTCGACGAAACCGTAATTGGCCAGCGTGTGCAGCAGGCGCGAGGCGCTGCTCTTGTCGATCGACAAATGCTTGGCGACTTCCGTGGTGCCCATGCCGTTGCGCGAATGCTCAAGCAGGTTCAGGATTTTCAAGCCTTTTGCCAGCGCCTGGATTTCAGCCATAGCACGCTCTCGCTTTGCGCAACTCTTGGTGGGTAATATGCAACAGCGGTTGCGATATAGATTACTTCTCGTCAATTGGTTGACAATTATAAAACAGTGTTGTATCTTTGGCAACATATACAAAGAACTGCTTGTTTTTTTAGTGAAATTGCGCTAATTTGGATGTGAAGCGAGGAGGCGCCTATGATCCAATTCACCAGCTTTGCCTTCGACAATTGTTCAGAGCATACGGAGAAATGAAGATGTTGAGCAGACGTTTGATCCTGGCAGTATTGGTAATCTTGGCGGCGGGCTTCGCTGTCGCGCCCGCCATGGCGGACGACTTGATGGGCGACTTCACCGTCTCCCATTACTTCGGCGGTTTCGGCGGCGAATTTATCGATGGCATCGTTGACGCCTTCATCGCCGAGCATGCCGGACTGATGCATGCGGCCAGCCCGGTCGATCACGAGCAATTCAAGACATCGATTCTGGTGCAGCTGGCCGGCGGCAATCCGCCCGATACCTTCAGTTATTGGGCTGGCGCGCGCATCCAGTTCGTCGTTGATGGCGGCCGTTTGCAGCCGATTGATGACATCTGGGAAGCAAACGATATGGATTCGCAATTCCCGGGCGCGGTGATCGACACTGCCGCTACCTATGATATGCACCGCTACGCCGTGCCCTTGACCCTGCACTGGGTCGGCATGTTTTACAACACGGCTCTCTTTGAAGAAGTGGGCGCGATGGTGCCGACAAATTGGGATGAGCTGGTTGATGTCGCCGAGAAGTTCAAGATGGCTGGCATCCCGGCTTTCTCGCTCGGTTCGATCAACCGCTGGCCCGGTCAATTCTGGTTTGACATGATCTTGCTGCGCACCGCGGGCAATGATTATCGCAACCAGCTGATGAGCGGCGAAGCCTCTTATACCGATCCGGAAGTCGTTCGCGCTTATGGGCTGTGGAAAGAACTGGTCGATGCCGGTTACTTCTATCCCGATGCCAACGCCTACGACTGGGATGAAGCGGCCAACTTCGTCGCCAATGGCGAAGCGGCGATGACCCTGATGGGCACCTGGATCGGCGGTTTGTACGCCGGCAACGATATGGTGGCGGGCGAAGATTTCGATTACTTCTCCTTCCCCACTATTGACGAAGATACGCCACGCGCTTCGCTCGGTCCCATCGACACCTTCGTGGTTTCGGCGGACGCAGCCAATCCGGACGCGGCCAAAGCCTTCCTGGTCCACCTGACCAATCCGGAGGTGCAAGCCGAGTTCGCGCTGGGCGCGGGCAACCTGGCGCCAAGCCTGCTGGTGGATACCGGCATCTATAACGATGTGGTCGCGCGCATCGCCGGCGAGATCGCCAACGACCCGGTCTTCGCTTTCAATTACGATCTGGCGACGCCGCCACCGGTCGCCGAAGTCGGCTTGAATTCCTTCTCGGAATTCATGGCGAATCCGGGCGATTACGAAGCGATGCTCGAGCGCGTTCAGGCTGACGCGGCCGCCGAATTCGCCGGAATGAAGTAGGGCTGATCCTGCCCCCACCCCAAACCCCTCCTCAGCGGGTCAGTGTCTACGCGACCCCACAGGGAGGGAGGGGCTTTAAGATGATAAGACACCCCTTCCCTACTACCAGGGAAGGGGTATTGCTAATACACCGGTACTAAAGAACCACCTCTCGATTATCCCCGCCAGCTTCGTCACCCTGCCTCTTGCAGTTACACAATTTGTCGCTTCGCGTCAGATCAGTTGCGCGCCAAGCGAAATTCGCTGCTGACAATCCAAATTGCATCAGATTAATTCGAATCGTGTTGCGCCGGCAATCTATCACCTGCTGCACATCCCCCGCTAATGTTCCTTTATACAAACTGGACGAATTTATAAGCGAGGCGATGAATTATCCGACAGAGGGCATTTGAAAGAATCGGCCATTGCAAGGCGCCACTACGCAGCTTAAGGAGGATTGAAATGAGACTCATGGCAATGGTAGTGCTGGTAGCTGGAATGATAATGGCCGGTGTAACGACGCTAGCGGATGGACACGGGATGCCCTTGCACGCCAGCTACGGCAACGGCCACTGCAATGTCAGGCACGGCGGCAGCATCGTATATGTGGGCTATACGTTCCACACTGCCACAGGAAAAGTGGTCGCCTCTTCGTGGGATCGGCGCAAGTTGGCGCCCGACGAGACTGCAACCAAGGCTCATGACGACGACGTAATTACCGTGAAAATACGAGTGCGAACCCCGTATCACACCTACGTTACGGTAGCCAGCAAATCTTGTTCGGGCGGGCATTAGGCGCTCGGACGCATTCGACAAGGGAGAATTGCTATCATCTATCTGACACGACTCGCCATAAGCCTAATGTTCCTTGGCGCCACATTGCAGATCTCTGCTCAGAATGCTTCGGAAACTGGGGTCAGAACGCATCAGGACAATTTCGCCTGCTCCGTCTAGCACGGAAGCAGTTTCGCCATCGCAGGGGCGACCTATAACAAGGTCGGCAAACAGATCCAGCGCACGTGGTGGATCAATTGGGGTCTTCGCAGTGACCAGCGCAAAAGCAAAAGCTTTAGCGGTCGCAAGGTTACTGTGAAGATCAGGCAGCAGACACCGTATAACACGTGGTTTACGGCCGCATCCAAGACTTGCAGTCCCTAGACCCATTGCAATAGATGGAGAACATTTCTCCACACACAGTCAGCCGCCGGTCTTCGCGCTTGGGAGATCGGAGGTTATCGCAAGACAGAATCCCTTCGCCGATGTTCGCGAAGGGATTTATAATTGGGGAAACAAGCATTATCAGTTGAGCGCATTCAATGATTAGACGCCACCCCTGGATCATCCCAGCCAGCTTCCTCGCATTGCCCATTCTGGTTTATTTCACCTTTGTCATCCTGCCGACGCTGAACTCGCTCTATTATTCTTTCACCGATTGGGTCGGTTATGGCGCTGACTTCAATTTTGTGGGGCTGGCCAATTTCGAAAAAATCTTCACCGACCGCCTCTTCAGCAACGCCATCAAGAATACGGCGATCTGGTTCCTGCTGGCGATTTTCGCGCCGACCCTGCTGGGCTTGACGCTGGCGCTGGCGCTGCAGGGCAAACGAAAGATCAATACGCTTTACAAGTCGCTGTTCTACTTGCCGATCTGCCTGTCGCCGATCATCATCGGCATCATCTGGGTCTGGCTTTACAGCCCCAAGCTGGGCATTGTCAACATATTCTTGCGCTCAGTCGGGCTGGATCAATTCGCGACCGCCTGGCTGGCCAACCCGAATACGGCGCTATTCGCCGTCTTCGTCGCCTGGGCTTGGCAGCAGACCGGCTTGAACATGGTCATCTTCCTGGCCGGTTTGACTTCGGTACCGACGCCGCTGGTGGAGGCGGCCAAAGTCGATGGCGCCAATTATTGGCAGACGCTGATCAAGGTCATTATCCCGATGCTGCGTCCGGCGACGGTCGTGGTGCTGGCGCTGACGGCGATCAGCGCGCTGAAGAGCTTCGAAATCATCTGGGTGATGACGATGGGCGGTCCCTTCAACAAATCGGATACGCTGGCCGTCTTTATGTACAGCGAGAGCTTCCGCAAGTTCAAGATGGGCTACGGCAGTTCGGCGGCCGTAATTCTCTTCTTGATGACGCTGGTGATCATCATGTTTTATTTCCGCTTCGCCGCTCGGGCGGAGGAACTTTATGACTAGCGCGCCTGCCCCCATCCCCGACCGCCAGTGTCCACGCGGCGCGCCCCTTCCCCCAAGGAGGAGGGGGTCGCGTAGACACAGACCCGCCGAAGGGGAGCGATTCTCTCGGGCGCATTGGCGTCGGCTGCTGGGAACCGCCCTGCTCTACTTTGTCTTGACGATCATGCTGATTCTATTCATGACGCCGGTCTACGGCGCCATCGTCACCGCCTTTAAGTCGCAAGCGGAAGTCTCGGCCGGCGGCTATTGGACGATCCCGACCCGATTCGCGGCTGAGAATTTCGAGCGGGTGCTGGACCCGGAAGACGGCAACCTGGGCTTGTACTTGCAGAACTCGCTGCTGCTGACGATACCGGCGTCGCTATTCTCGATTGCGCTGGGCACGCTGGCGGGATACGGGCTGGGCAAATACAGCTTCAAGGGCGACGGACTGCTATTCATCCTGATAGTCGCCGGCATGTTCCTGCCGCCGCAGATTGCGCTGATCCCCGTCTTTCGGCTGATGAACGACATCGGCCTCTACGACACGCTCTGGGCGGTCATCATCATCCATACCGCTTTCGGCATCCCGATATGCACGTTGGTGATGCGCAACTTTTTCCAGGTCGTGCCCAACGCCCTGCGCGAGGCGGCGCTGATCGATGGCGCCAACGAATACAGCATCTTCTTCCGCATCATGCTGCCGCTGACGCTGCCGGCGCTGGCGGTGTTGGCCACCCTGCAATTCACCTGGATCTGGAACGACTTCCTCTGGCCCTTCATCTTGACGCAGCGCGCCGAAAGCCGCACCGTGATGGTCGGGATTTTGAACTTGACCGGGCAGTATACGGTCGATTGGGGCGGTCAGGCGGCGGCGAGTTTGATTGGGTCGCTGCCGACGCTTTTCATTTTTGTGTTTTTCCAGCGCTACTTCATTCGCGGGCTGACGCTGGGCGCGGTGAAGGGGTAGTCGACCCTCGTTCAGGGCATCCTGTCAAAGAATTGCATAGCAGCAAAGAGCGCAATGCCAGTGCCAACGATCCATTTGATCAGCGTCGACTGAAGACGTTCAAGGTCCGCTTTTGTCGCCAAGTGGGGATACGCGCCTTCCAGCCTCGCCAGACGTTCGCCATGTTGCGGCTGTGCAGGTGGCTGCAAAGATTCATTTGCCATTTCAGTTGCCATCGCAATATCTCCTACAGCGTGATACATGGCGCATCAGCACCCATATTCTAAGGCAAAGGCAGCTTCCAAATCAAGTCCCTGCCGGCGCATCTGTGTTCATTCAGCGCTACTTCATTCGCGGTCTGACGCTGGGCGCGGTGAAGGGGTAGCGAGGCGCTTCAACTTTTTTTCGCGTGAAGACGAGGACGACAGAATTTCCCGGATCTGAATACTGTTAGACGTTTATTGACAGTTGAGTGGAAAACTCACTACAATCCGTATACGCTTTAGATAGCGTTCCAAAGGAGCAAGTGATGGCCTATGATGCGCGAAAGATCGCTAATTCGTTCTATTTGCCAAAGCGACCATTCTTGAGTGGCGTGTCCGGTCTTATCGACTTCACTGGTTCACAGACGCGTTACTATACGAAGCAGATACTTGAACGATCCGATGCTGAAGCAATGCGAGCCGACTGGGAGGCAGTCGGTGCAAGTCTTTGGTGGGCAATTGGACAACACGAACGGAACGTCAAAGAGGAATACTCGAGTGGCTGACGATAAGAATTCCGAGACCCGGTCACCAATAAACGAAACCGGGCTACCTCCAATTCCAAAGCCGCCGGATGCAATACAAGACCTTCCCGAAGAGCAACGCGAAGAGCTGTTCCAGTATTTCAGAGAAATCATTCATGTTGAGCAAACCACCGGTCTCATACCCCCGCCAAGTATGCTGGCCGCATACAGTCCGGAAGTGCAGAGAATCATCGTTGATGAATTCGCCCAACACGGTCAACATAGACGGACCTCTGAAGTGAAGGTGATAGACGCCTCTATTCAGCGGGAGA
>JAPOYT010000167.1 GCA_026706445.1 Chloroflexota bacterium | reverse complement strand
GGAACTGCACTTCAATTTAGGAGCATCTTCGCCCATTAGCACGTAGCTTTCAGATGGGTTTTGCCCTGATAAAGCTTAAACTCTGTGTCCTCGGTGCCTCTGTGGTGAAAAAAATAATTTGATGCAATTGCCCTGGATTGCGAGTGGCGCAATCCCCAAAAACAACGTTGTAAACAGGACTGAAAGTTTGCTGATTATGCTGCTGATCATCTTAAACCCTCCTAACAATTTGCCGTACTCGGCTAGAATTGCTGGTCGATGTTATTGATTGAACAGCGTCAAAGCGAACTACCGGTCCTCCTATCAAGGCCTTGCTTCTCTAAGCGGACGGCTACTCCTTTCCCTAACTTTCTTTCACGCTAAACTGAATTTGCATTCGCGTCAAGCAAATCCCGGCAAACTCGTACATTTTGGAAGTGTATCCTTTTCGGTTGAAACACAAAAAGCTTTACCACCGAGGACACCGAGAAAAGCGAGAGCGCCGAGAATTGTCTGCGAAATATGCCACTTCCTGAGTGTCCTTCGCGCCTTTGTGGTGAAGTTGAATTTGGCTCATTTGAATTCCAACCGAATTCGACACACTACCTACATTTTGCTTAAACGGTCTAAACGCAGTTATAATATCATCATCAGAAATGACTCTGATCCAACAATCATCTTTACGGAGGCAAGAAATGAATACGCTACGTCTTTTGCTCGCGGTGATGCTTGTGTTCCTGCTGGCTTTCAGCGCCGCCGCCCAGGATGAGCCGCTCAAGGTCGTCTCGGTGATCAACGGCACGCTCGGCGACAAATCCTTCTTCGATAGCGCCCAGCGCGGCATGGACGCCATCGCCGATGAATACGATATCGAGATTGACACTGTCGAGCTCGGCATCGACCCGGCCAATTGGGAATCGGGCTTGCTTGATGTCATCGCCGACACCGATTCCTACGACATCCTGATCGCCGGCACCTTCCAGATGATCGACTTCATGGCAGCCAACGCGCACAACTATCCCGACAAGCACTTCATGTTCTATGACGCGCCCATGCCCTACGACAATATGGATGTCTGCGTCGAGGGCTGCGCCAACGTCTATTCGATGACCTACGCCCAGAACCAGGGCAGCTTCCTGGCTGGCGTATATGCCGGCGCTATCACCACCAGCATGATGGAAGGCACGAACGACGATCCGATCATCGGCGCCGTCGGCGGGCAGCAGATACCCGTCATCGACGACTTTATCGTCGGTTATGAGCAGGGCGCCTGCCTGGTCAATCCGGATTCGCAAAGCATCGTGCAATACGCTGGCAGCTGGAACGACCCGGCGCGCGGCAAGGAAATCACCCTGGCGATGTACGAGCAGGGCGCCGACATTGTCTTCCAGGTTGCTGGCGGCACCGGCGTCGGCGTCTTTGAAGCGGCGCAGGAACAAGGACGCTTCGCCATCGGCGTCGACTCGGATCAGGCGACCATCGTCGCCGAGACCGATCCCGACCAAGCCGAGCGCATCCTGACATCCATGCTCAAGAATGTCGATAACTCGATCATCCGCGCGGTTGGTTTGCACCTGGAGGGCATGCTGCCCTACGGCTCGACCGAGAGCCTGGGCATCCCCGAAGGCGGCGTCGGCTTGGCCAAGAATGAATTCTATGACATGGCCACCTCCGATGACATCAAGGCGATAGTCGAAGCGGCTGAGGCGGCTGTGGTAAACGGCGATATCGAGGTCCAGACCGTCTTCACCAGCGAGGATATGATGGCCTCAGTCGGTACCGCTTGCGCCGATATGTCCACCGCCGGCATGAGCATCGACGACCTGATGATGGACGATATGTAGCCCAAACCGTGAGAGTTTGCAGGGGCGATTGACGGTGAGTGTCTACGCAACCTCGTGAATCGCCCGCAACGCGGCAAGGGGATAACAGAGGGCGAGTCACCGGCTCGCCCATATGCACATTTACTGAGTTGCGCGGACGCATAAGGGCGCGATTGGCGATATGCTAGAATGCTAGGTGTACAGGTAGCGCAGAGGGCAATCTGATGCCGAAGCCATCGTTGAAAGATTATAAGTATTTCCTGGAAATCTGGCCTGAACTGGCCAGAGAACATCGCGGGAAGTTTGTTGCGATTAAAGGGCGGAAAGTGCTCGGAATATACGCTGACTATAGGGAGGCGGCCAACGCCGTCTACGTCGAACACAAGCGCGGCACCGTGCTTATGCAGGAAATTGGCGCCGGTCCGGGTTCAACTGACGTTTACATTTCCACCCCAGGAATAGTCCCGATCAGTGTCAGTGATGCCTAGATGTTACAGCTTTACGATTAAGGCTAACACGATTCACAATAGACTCGTATCTCCGTGCTGGGTTTACGAATCGTGGACACCCGAAGACGGGGCGCCACCGCCTCCTCGCAAGCAGTATAACGTGGTGTGGGACACCGGCGCTACAAACAGCATGGTGACCAGGCGGGTTGTTGAAGATCTAGGTCTCGAGCCTGAGGGGTATTCCAGTATATTCCATGTCGGAGGTGCTGCAAAAGATGTGCCTCACTACTTTGTGAATCTTGTACTCTTTACCGAAGTGCATTTTCCTAGCGTAAGCGTCGCCGAGGGAATTCTACTGGACAATGACGTATTGATCGGCATGGACATCATCAATCTCGGCGACTTCGCCGTATCTAACAGAAATGGCGCGACCTCATTTTCCTTTCGTATCCCGTCTGTTGAGGATTTCGATTTTGCGGCGGCAGACAACATATCGGGTCCAATCGGCGTCGGTTAGCTCACAACCTAAGGAACGCGGACGAGCCACCGGCTCGCCCCTACAGTCACTTGTAGCGAGATGACATGCCCATAATCGAAACCCGCAACATCCACAAAATTTACCCCAACGGCGTGCATGCCAACGACGATATCGACTTCGCCGTCGAACAGGGCGAGAACGGCGCTTATTTTCTGTCGGGCGAACGGCATGAACAGTAACGTCATCTACTCCCACCGAGTTGAGAGACTTGGAATACCGAGTCATCTGCGGAGATAGCGACGCGGAGCTTTCGGCGCTGGCGCCGCGCACGGTTGACTTAGTGGTCACTTCTCCGCCATATTTTCAGCAACGCGAATATGGTAAGGAAGGTCTTGGTAACGAGGCAACGGTTGAACAGTATCTCGAAAGCATCGTAACTACTTTCGCAAAAGTCCTGCGTGCCATGAAGCCGACGGGGAACATTGTGTACAACATGGGTGACAAGATCATTGATGGGAGCATGCTGCTAGTTCCTTACAGGTTTGCTCTTAGAGTGCTTGAAGATTACAATCTGCGTCTGGTAAATGACATTACATGGGTCAAGTCCAATCCGACCCCACATCAGTTTTCTCGCCGGCTTATCGCCAGTACTGAACCCTTTTTCATTTTGCGCTTGGTCGCGATTACTATTACGACAGGAAGGCCTTCCAAAGGGCGGATCGCAAGCGGCGTTCAAAGCCAACAAAAAAACTTGGCGCTAAGTATCGGGAACTAGGTTCTGTTGACATTCTAGCGTAGCCATATCAGCGTACCGACAAGATGCAGAA
>JAPOYT010000075.1 GCA_026706445.1 Chloroflexota bacterium | reverse complement strand
GAAAACCCGGAAGTCTTTCATCATAAACCACACCATCTCACTACGGGACTATACATCTAGCCAATGTCCATGGAAAGGAAAACTCAAGATGCCCCGACGTTTGGCGGTAACCGGAATGCATGAAGCGAGTGTTCTCGAATATGAGGATGGCGAGCTCGGCGATAAAGAAGTGCTGGTACAGACGGAGATCGCCTCCGGCAAACACGGCACTACCTTTGCCATGTTTGATGGACGCAATTTTGTAGGCCAGCGCTATGACAGCGAACGCCGGTTATTCATTGACTCCGATGACGCTGGCTGGGGGCGGCGCCCCAGCCCCGAAGAACCTTGGGGGACGGGCACCAGCGGCTATGGCGTGGTCGAAGCGGTGGGCGCGGGCGTTACGCGCTTCGCCGTCGGTGATACTGTGGTTGGGCTGATGGACATCCGCGAAACCAATGTCGTCCATGAAGACTGGCTCTGGGACCCAGGCGAGCTCGACCCATTGATCGCGCTCTGCATGGAGCCGGCGCAAGTGTCGATTCACTGCGTCCGCGATTCCAAGATTCGCTATGGCGACCGCGTCGCTGTCATCGGGCTGGGCGCTCTGGGGCTGCTGGCGGTGAGCATCGCCAAAGCGGCTGGCGCGGAAACCCTCGTCGCCGTAGACTTCCTGCCACAGCGCCGGGCGCTAGCCGAGGAGTATGGCGCAGACCACACGCTAGACCCCAACGACGGCGATGTCGCCCTAGCCATACGCGATTTAACCGACAGCATGGGCGTCGATGTCTGCATCGAGTTGACCGGCGTTTACCCCGGCTTGAGCGCCGCCATCCGCAGCGCGCGATTCAATGGGACGATTTGCTCGGCTGGCTTTTATCAAGGGGAAGCGCACACCCTATTCCTGGGCAGAGAATGGCATATGAACAACCTCACGATGATCGTGCCGAATGGCTGCGGCGGCTGGCACGAAACGCGGGGTTATCCGCATTGGAACAACCGGCGCGTCGGCGACACCATCTTGTCGATGATGCGGCAGGACCGGCTGAAAGCGCAAGGGCTCATCAACCGCGTCTATGAAGGACTGGACGATGCGACGGAAGTCTTCCAGCACATTATGAAAAGTCCTGACGATCTCATCAAGTTTGCGGTGGATTTACGCGCGTAGCCCGGCGCCTAGAATTTGACGCCGCCCTGCGTCAAGCCTTCGACGAATCGGCGCTGCAGCGCCAGGAACAGAATCAAAACCGGCGCCACCATCATAAAGGCGCCGGCATTGGTCAGCGACCAATCGCGGCCGAATCGGTCGGTGAATTTGAAGTAGCTTGTCGTGACCGGGAACATTTCCGGATTGTGGGTGAAGATCACCGCCACCTGAAACTCGCTCCATACACTTAATCCGACGACCAGCCCAACGGTCAGAAAGCCGGGCCAAGCCAAGGGCACGATAATCTTCAGCAAGACCTGCAGTTCGTTGGCGCCATCGACGCGAGCGGCGTCTTCCAATTCAACGGGCAAACCAATAAGAAACGAGCGCAGCAAGAAAATTGAGAAGGGCGCGTTGAACGCTGTGTAGATTAAGATGAGTCCGTGATAGGTATTCAGGAATTCCAGCTGCCGCCACAAAAAGAATAATGGCACGAGGTATAGCCAGACTGGCACCGTGGAAGCCACCAACAAATATATCATGACAAAATTGGCGCCGGGCGGGTTCTTCCGCGCCAGACTGTAGGCGGCCAAGCCGCACAAGACCAGCGCCAATGAGACAGTGCCAACGACGTATATGACGCTGTTTTTGAAGGTGCGTTCAAATTCACCCTGTTCCCAAGCTCTGCCGAAATTATCCAAGCGCCATTCTTGCGGCAGGCCGAGCGGATTCAAGCCCATTTCAGCATTGGACTTGAACGAGTTGACGGCGAGCAGGACCACCGGACCCAGCGAGAATACCACCAAAATGGACAAGAAAATGTGATTGAACGCTGTGCTCTCGCGCTGCTTGCGGAAGAGGAAAAACTCGCGCTTGGCGATCATATATCCCACCCTCTCTTGCGCAGAAAGACGAAGGCGCAGACGACCATACTGGCGAAGAGGCAAATTGTCATGCCTTGCGCGGCAGCGTAACCGGCTTCAAAGCGCTGGAAGGCGTTCTTGTAGATGTCAATTGCGATTACCTCGGTGGCGCCCGCGGGACCGCCTCCCGTCAGAATGAAGACATAATCAAAGACGAGGAAAGCCCAGATCATCACCATCATCATCATGAAGAGGACAACAGGCCGGATGCCCGGCAGAGTCACATGCCAGAATTCCTGCCAGCGGTTGGCGCCGTCAACCTTGGCCGCGTCATACAGCACTGGATCGATCCCTTGCATGGCGGTGAGGAAGAGCACCATCAGAAATCCCCAAAATTGCCAATTGTCAGCGAAGGCGATCGCCCAGAGCGCCGTATCGGACTGGCCAAGCAGCGCCTTGTCGTAGCCAACCAAGGTTGGCAGACCAAATCGCGGATTATACAGATAACGCCAAATCGTCGCCGTCACGATACTGGGCAGAATGAAAGGCATGAAGAGCGCCGTCCGATAGAACATCGCCCCGCGCTTGACCTTCGCCAACAGGCTGGCGCCGAACAGGGCAAAGGTAAAGGGAACGATCATCCGAAAAATCATCCACTGGACGTTTCTCGACAATGCGTCAATGTAACTCTGATCTTCGAAGAACATCTCCTCGAAATTGCGCAAGCCGATGAATTTGGCTTCGCCAATGCCGGACCAATCAGTGAAAGAATAATAAACGCCCTGCATCGCTGGAACCACAACCACAAAGGCGTGCAAACCCAGAATCGGGATCAGAAAAAGCCAGGGCACAATGTAATAGCGCATGAGACGATAGCGCGTCCATTTCTTGCGCCGCCGCTTCGCCTTTCTGCGCGCCCCTGTATACTGCCTGTCTTCGGGCATGGCCATATCCCGCGCCATAAAGATTCACCTCGATTGCGCTGTCTTGATGGGGAATCGGGTTGAACCAGTCAAATTGAAGGCAAGCTCAAGATCTCGCTTGCGAGAACAGCCGGTGTTCCAGACGGCTTAGCGCCGGAACACCGAGCTGACTTTAATCTAGCGCGGCGGAATCGGCGGAATCAACCCGTCGGCGAATTCCTCTTCAAATTCCCTCTGCATTCCGGCGAGATAATCCTCCACCGAAAGCTGGTCGTCGTAGACGCGCGTGATTTGCTCCCAGAGCCAGACGTTCGTGCGGGCTGGCCAGAAGCTCCAACTGGTATAGCCATAGTTGCCAGCGGCCGAAGCCTGGCCGAATTCCTGATACAGCCGCGCTTCTCGCGGGTCGGCATTGGCAAAGACATCGCCCTCATACAGCAGGGGCGCCGGCGCGTTGCCGCAGAGCCCGTGCGATTCAGCCTGGTAGCTCGTGCTGTAATAGAAATCGAGCACAGCCGCCGCCGCGTCCGGGTTTGGCGCCGATTGACTGATGCCCCAGCTCGAACCGACGCCGATGACGAAGTGCGGCTCTTCGGAGAAGGTCGTGGGGAAGGCGAACCAATCCCATTCATTCTCGTTGCCGCCGGGCTCGCCAAAGTAATCGCGCTGGTAATTGTCCAGCATCCAGGTGCCTTCAAAGCTCATGGCGATCTCGCCGGCGCCGAAGAGTGAATGCGCCTGCTGGAATGTATCGGAGAAGAAGAGATCAATGCCGCCCATATACCAGCCGTCTTGCACAATATCTTTCAGCGCGGTTATCGCCTCGACAAAGGCCGGGTCGGTCCAGGGACGCTGTCCCGTCAAGGCCTCGTATGTCTTTTCCGGACCCGCGTGGTGAGTAAAGAAGACGCTGACCGCCCATTCGTAGCAAGGCGCGCATTCGCCGAATGCCGGACCCATAACCACCAAACCAGCCTCGCGAATGGCGTCGGCCAAGGCGTAGAGTTCGTCCATCGTCTTGGGAATCTCCCAGCCGTTTTCTTCAAAGACGGTCTTGTTGTAATACAGAATGACCGTCTCTAACTCTTCGGACAGGCTGTAGAGCGAACCCTCCACGCGGCCCAGATCAAGCGCCCAAGGCGCAAATCGTTCGCCCCAGCCATATTCGTCGGCGTAATGATCCAGCGAGAGCAGCAAGCCCGCGTTTGCCAATTCCAGCATAAACGACGGACCGTGTGAGAATGTAATATCGGGACCGGCGCCGCCTTGCAGCGCGGTACGCTGCGCGTCAACCAAGCCGCTGCCCGGCTGCAGCACGACTTCGACCTCAATGTCATCGCGCGGGAAGGTATCCACCAGCAACCGCGCCCAACAACTGCCTGTATCGCTATCAGCCGCCCACAGCGTTACCTTGTTGTCCTGCGCTGACACTGCGCCAGCCAAAAGCGCCACCGATAATGCGAGTATCGAAAGCAAAACAAGTCGTTTGGTGATCATTTCATTTCCCTCTTTTCTTACAGATTATCCGACTCTGAGACATAACTGGGTGAGTGATTGCATTTTGCAAACAGCGCCTCCTTTCAAGAACGATTAAACAGTCGAATAAATGGTAGCGTAACGACCGCTACAATGCAAAAACCCTTCACGCAGGTCAGTCATGAAGGGTTAATGTGAAATTGGATTTGCAGTAGCCCCTACGGGACTCGAACCCGTGTCTCCACCTTGAAAGGGTGGCATCCTAGGCCGCTAGACGAAGGGGCCTCTCTAGCCCGCGCAGGATACAATGATTGGCTTGCCAAGTCAAGATAATTTTCTGCCGCACCCGCAGATGATCAGGCGCCGCTCTCCATATAACGGGCGAAGCGCTCGCGATCGCCGGGTCGCAGCAAGCCAAACTGCTCGCGGTAATTGACGAGTTTCTCAATTTGATCAGCCGGGATCGGCTTTAGTTTGCTGCTCAACTGCAGCGCGCGATGAATGATGCCGGCGTTATGCTCCAGCGATTCAAGCAAAAGGTATGCCTCCCAGAGCGATTTGGCAACGGTCAATGAGCCATGATTGGAGAGCAAAATCACATCGTGCTCCCGTATCAAATTGGTGATTGCATCCCGGTTTTCAATACTCGACGGCGTCGAATATGGCGCGGTCGGCGCCAGACCAAGGAGCACGACCATCTCCGGAATCAGACATTGCTGGAAGTCGAAACCGGCCAGCGTAAGCGCGATGGCGGTCGGCGGATGCGCATGAACAACCCCCATGACATCATCCCGCTGCCGATAACATTCCAAATGCATTGAGCTTTCTGATGTTGGTCGCAGCTCGGCGTTTGCTTCATTCGGTTCATCCACGCGCTCGCCAGCCAAATTGACGATGACAAGCTGGTCCGGCGCCAAAAAGCCGGTCGCCAATCCGCTGGGGCTCATCAGAATTCTGTCGCCCGCCAGGCGCGCGCTGATATTGCCACCGGTTCCGTCGACGGTTCCCTGCCGGTACATCAGCCGCCCAACACAGCAAATCAACTCGCGCAGATCGCGTTCAGTTTTCATACTTCCTGGCTCTTTCTGGATCAGTTGGGGCGTCGCATCAAGCACTTTCAGTTTGATTCCCCGCCGAAAGTCGAGCTGCGCTTTTGGCTGGCGACTGACTGAAAGTCATCGGCGGGTCCGTCGCCATAAAGCTCTTGCCACAAAGCTTCCAGCGAATCACGCTCATATTCGGCAAAGTGACATACATCGCAGACGTAGGCATTTACGTTTGGAAAGCTCAAAAGCTGTCCGTGAACCATCTCGGAAAAAGTTGTCTTCCGTGGCGTACAGCGTCCCACCGTACAGCGCGGGCAAGCGTAACCCTTCGGCTTTGAATCGTTCATGGCGCCGCTAACTCGGAATCGAGCCGATAGCGTTCAATGGGAAATAGCGGAAGACAACCCTGCCAACTATGCTCGAATGCGGCACGGGACCAAAAGAACGCGAGTCGTTGCTGTTGTTGCGATTGTCGCCCATCATAAAGTATTCGTTCTCCGCGAGTTCCCATGCTTGATCCTGGCAGCGCCGGCGACAAATCTCTTCCTTGATGTAGGTCTCGTTGAGCGCTTCTCCGTTGACGTAGACCTTCTGATCGCGAAATTCGATGGTTTCGCCCGGCTCGCCGATGACGCGCTTGATCAACATTACGCCGCGCTGCAACTCACGCTCCCGCAGCGAATTGAAAACCAGTATATCGCCGCGCCGGGGCTGCCCAAGCAAATAATGGACGCGGCTGACGACCAGCCGATCATCGCCGAAAAATGTCGGCTCCATACTATGCCCGTCGACCAGCGAGCGCGGAATCGCCATATCAAACAGGACAGTCACCGCGACGATGAAGACAACGGTACTGACGATTTCATACAGCAAGCCTGGTGTCTTCAATTTTGGCCGCGGCAGTTCACCGGTATGGCTGCCGAACATTGTCGCTCCTTCGGCGCCGCCAGCACAGGGCTATGACGTAGCGCTCTTCGTCTGGCAACATGTCCGATTATAAATTTGCGCGATAGCCATCGCAATAGAAATTGTTGGCGAAATGCGCTGCGGTAAAGCCAACTGATTAAGTCGCGCCTTAATCGACGGAAGGAGATTGACTGGCCGCGCCAGCCCGCCTCGCGCCCCGCGCGCGGAAGCTCATCCGTATTGGCGTGCCTTCAAACTGGTATGCCTCGCGGACTTGATTTTCCAGGTAACGTTTGTAGGTAAAGTGCACTTGAGAAGGATCGTTCACATGAAAGAGGAATAGCGGAGGATCGGTCCGGACCTGCGAGGCGTACAAGAACCGCAGACGCTTCGTCCCTTTGGCCTGCGGCGGATGCCTGTCAATTGCCTCGCGCATCAATCTGTTTACTTCAGAAGTCGGCACGCGCATAAATCGCGCCTCCCAAACACGGTAAGCAACCTCCATGACCTGGTGAATTCGCTGCCCCTCCAAGGCGCTAATGAATACTATCGGCGCGTAGCGTACGAAATGCAGCCGATCGCGGATTCGCTCGGTGAATTCATTCAGCGTGAAGGCGTCTTTCTCGACCGCGTCCCACTTGTTAACCACGATGACCAGACTCTTGTACTCTTCGATGATGAAGCCGGCGATATGCTCATCTTGTTCGGTAACACCGAGTTCAGCGTCAACAACCAGGAGAGCGACATCGGCGCGGGCAATCGCTTTCATCGCCCGGATGACACTGTACCTTTCGACACCGATTTCAATACGTCCTCTGCGGCGCAATCCAGCCGTGTCGATCAAGGCGACTCGCTCCCCAAAGTAACTGACATTCGTGTCAATGGCATCGCGCGTCGTTCCGGCGACCTCGCTGACGATTGCGCGCTCTTCACCAATCAGCTTGTTGAGCAGCGTGCTCTTGCCCGCGTTAGGTCGTCCGACGATGGCAATCTTCAGGTGATCGTCTTCGTCGTCTCCCTCCAACTCCGCAGTAAGAACGCCAAATGACTTAAGCAATTCATCAAGCATGTCGCCTACACCCAAGCCATGAATGGCGCTGATGCCGACGACGACTTCCATGCCAAGACGATAAAAGTCGTAGACTTCGCCTTCGTGCTTCTTGTCATCGATCTTGTTGGCAGCGACCAATACCGGCTTATCGGATCGCCGCAGTATCTCGCCGATAGCTTCATCGGCAGCGGTAACGCCAAATTTCGCGTCGACGACCAAAATGATGACATCGGCGTCGGCGATAGCAATCATGGCTTGGTCAATGATCTCTCTGACGAAGTCGCGGCTTCCCTCCGCCAATGGCGATTCATCGCGCGATCCAGCCGGTTGGTACACTTCAATCCCGCCCGTGTCGACGATCTGAAATGTAACGCCATTCCAAAATGACTCGCCATGCAAGCGATCGCGCGTCGTGCCCGGTATCTCGTGCGTGACGGCTACGCGCTCGCCAACAAGCCGGTTGAACAGTGTGCTTTTGCCTACATTTGGTCGCCCCACCAAGGCGACAATTGGCTTCCGCGCCATCTATGCGACTTGCCTCGCGGCTAATCCAAAGACCGAAGAAGTATTGTAGTTAGCCGCTTGTAGTTTCGAAAGGGAAAAGGCGCCCGGCAAGGCAATTCCCAAGCGCCCGATTCGCTGCGGCATTACAGCTGGATTCTTGTCAAGCGAGCGACTCAGCCGCCGGTTGCCGAATTCTCCGCCGTTGCGCCGCCGTCGTCCGATTCACCCGGCGGCATCGTTATTTCTACATTGACCACATCAGGCAAGAGCGAGACATTCTCTTCGCTCAGTTCGGCTTGATTGATGGAGATGGAAGGTTCAAGGTCATAAACGCCAGGTGAAAGCCCTTGCAAGTCGACAACCACCTGGATGTTCTCCAAGGAAAGCGCATCGACCGTAACCACCGGACCGGTCACAATCGCTGAAACCGCCTTCGGCACAATCGATACGGTGTAATCGCTTTCCAAGCCGATATGCGCGACTTCAATATTTTCAATTTGGCGCGAATCAATGATCGCAATAATCTCAATGGAAACCGTTACATTGTTGTCGCCGCTCAGCACGAAGTGGTCGTCGCCGGGCAATTGCACCGGCGCCGTCGTCACAAAGCCTTCCTGACGCTCGGCGAGGCTGATCGGCTCGGTGAAGAGCGTATCGGAAATCTTGGCCAACTGTTCGGGCGCGCCACTGACAAAGATTGACTCGGGATCGTAACTCTGGTTCTTCAGGGTAAAGCCAGCCGGAAGCGTGTCCAGCAGGACATTGGGCCGCACCGCAATCTGACGGATATCGTCCCGGCGCGCGATATGGACCGAGACGGTCGCCGTTTGCGGGTCCAGCGCGACATCGACAATGCGATTGCCATCGGCGTCGACCGCGTAAAGCCGCAAATCGACTTCTATCGGATTGCGACTTGAAGATAAATCCAGTTCTCCGCGAGCGGCAACCACTTGCCCGACTCGACTCGCGGCGCCACTCACGAGGACTTCTGTTACGTTCGGCACGGGTTCCTCATGTCGGAACCCAATTGGCGGCGCCTCCAGCAAATCAATGACGATCTTTTTCTGATGTGTTTCGAGTGGCTCCAATTCAACAATGATTTGGGATGGCTGAACAATCGATACCAGCCGGCGGAATGAATCCGTATCCGGCTGAGCGATATTGACATGCAGTGGCACAGTGTGCGTGCCCGGTCCCAACCGTGACAGATCGGCGCGGACGACGACGTCTTCGGCCCGCCGCGCGGAAATCGTCGTTTGCAAGCCCTGGATGGTAACGGTCGCCGTGCGCAGACGGCTATTCGTCATTTCCGCAGAGTCGCTGGGCACAATCTGTATGGGAATGTTGCGGAAGCTCCTCTTGGCGATGGGATCGGCCGAAGTCACGGCGATATACCAGACGCCGGACGCCAATAGCAGCGACACCGCCAACCAAAGCAGATTGCCAGCCAAATCGGACTTCGCGAAGCGCCCTATCATGATTGAGCCTGTTGCCTGCTGCGCGTCTGTACGCGAAGCCGCAGCTCATCAACCATCTCGCGCAGACGGCTTCGTATCGACAGCGCCGGCTCTTCTGTGGGTCCGTAGTAGGCGCTCAAGATCAGCCGTAGCCGCTGGGCGTCCAAATCAAGGATCATGCGCCCGGCGTTAGTAACGGAGATCTTGCCCGTCTCTTCCGAGACGATCACGCAGAGCGCATCGCCCACTTCGCTGATGCCGACCGCAGCTCGGTGCCGCGTACCCAGATTCGGATTGGGCAAGTTGCGGCTGGCGGTAATTGGCAAGACGCTCGAAGCCGACGCGATACGCCCGGCGTTGTCAATAATAACCGCGCCATCGTGCAACTCCGTGCGCGGCCAAAACAGCGTCGCCAGCAGGTCTGCCGTTACCAGGCTATCCAACTGTATGCCGGTACGAATGTACTCCTGCAAGCTGCTATTTCGCTGCAACACAATTAGCGCGCCATGACGCCGATCCGACAGTTTGTCTGAAGCGGCGCAGATCTCGTCAATCACCGAAGCGCGCACCGCCTGCGGCGCCTGCCGCGTACCCAGAAACGCCGTCCGCCCCAATCGCTCCAATACGCGCCGAATCTCCGGCTGGAAGATGACCGGTATGGCAATAACCAGCGCGGTCAGGCTGTTCGCGAGCAGCCAACTCAAGGCTTCCAGCCGAAAGAGCGCCGCCAGCGAGATCAAGCCAATTACGACCAAGGCGATGCCGCGAAAAAGCGTAACCGCCTGCGTGCCGCGGAACATGAAGGTGATGCTGTAGAAAAGCGTAGTAACAATAGCAATGTCGACTATGTCCCGAAGTTCGACGCTTTCCAGGATTAAGAGGATTTGCTCCACTAGAAACCTTCCGCCAGCGCAAAATCGGCATACCGAAGCGGCGCCGCCGATAGTTTAGTCACTTCTATTAACCCGCTGATATTTTCGAAGTTACCTTATTCTATCATTCGATACGCCATTGCGCCGACTATATCCCGGTGAAATGCATAGTATTGGGAGTTATGGCGGCGCTCGAATCGGCTTGTCGGGCGCCTATCCGTCATGCTGCCAGCGGCTGAGAAGACAAGCGCAACAACCCTTGACTGGCGCCAATGAGCTAGAAAGACAGCAGACGGGGCGCCAGTTTCGAAGGCTACTCACCAGCAAGGGACACAGCGACCGCCGAAGGACATCGTATCGAATTGCCGTCCAAATTGTCAATAAAATTGCCAGTGGAAAGGCGAATGGCAGGCCAATCGCAGGGAAGTCAACTGTCTAGGAGAGCAGGCGCGCCAGTATCGCCTTTTGCGCATGCATGCGGTTCTCCGCCTGTTGGAAGACTTTCGATTGCGCGCCGTCCATCACCGCATCGGTGATCTCATCGCCGCGGTGGGCGGGCAAGCAGTGCATGACGATGGCGTTTGGATTTGCATGCCGCAGCAGTTCGTCGTTGACCTGGTAGGCTTCAAACTCGCCGACGCGCTCGGCCGCTTCCGCTTCCTGCCCCATGCTGACCCAAGTATCGGTATAGACAACATCGGCTTTTGAGACAGCGACTTGAGGGCGCGTTCCCATTTCCAAAACTGAACCGTTTCGGCCCGCGATGCCGAAGGCCTGCTCGCGGACGGGGCGCTGCATTTCGTAGCCCTCCGGCGTTGCAATGCTGAAGCTGACGCCAAAGTGGGCGCAAGCCAGCGCGACCGAAGCGGCGACGTTGTTGCCGTCACCGACGAAAGCCAGCCGCAAGCCATCCAGCGCGCCGAAATGCTCGTGAATCGTTAGCATATCGCCCAAGGCCTGGCAGGGATGATAGCCATCGCTCAAGCCGTTGATGACTGGTACTGACGAATACTGCGCCAACTGCGCGACATCGGCATGGTCAAACACGCGCGCCATGATTCCGTCTACATAGCCAGATAGCACGCGCGCCACATCGGGAATGCTTTCGCGCACGCCCAAGCCAATCTCCTGAGGACCGAGCATGATGGCGCCGCCGCCGAGATGCTTCATCGCCATCTCGAAGGACACGCGCGTGCGCAATGACGGCTTCAAGAATATCATGCCCAGGGTCTTGCCCTGGAGCACTGGCTTGTTGCCGCCCGCCTTCCACTCGGCCTTCAGCTGCAGCGCGAACTCAAGCAGATCGCGCAGCTCGCCCGTAGGTACGCTTGCAAGTTCCAGAAAGTGTTTCATCTGCCGCTTGTATCTTTCCCATGCCCATCTTGGAATAAGTAGAGACAGCAGTATAGCACATGCTGAGCGTCGACTTAAACGATGTCATCCATGTCGCGCCAGTTGGCGCCGAAGCTGGCGTTCGCTCGCAGCGGCACGCGCAGCGGCTGGCGATCGGGCAAGGCTGCTTCCATCGTTTCCACGACTAGCGCCTTAACCGCGTCCAATTGGTCTTCCTTCACTTCCAGCACAAGTTCATCATGCACCTGCAGAATCATTGCCGCGTCGTAGTCTGACTGCGCCAGACGCGCGTCCAGATCAATCATGGACTGCTTGAGAATATCTGCTGCTGTCCCTTGAATGGGCATATTGATGGCGGCGCGCTCTTCGGCGGCTGTGCTGCGGCGGTTGCCGTTCGCCTTGATCGCCGGATAAATCCTGCGGCGCCCGTAAAGCGTCTCGGTATAGCCGTTCTCCCAGACGAAAGCCTTGGTCCGGTCGATATATTCTTTGACGCCCGGCATGCGCGCAAAATATGTCGCGATGAATTCTTCCGCTTCCGCCAGCGTTAGGTCGCTGTCGCGCGCCAGGCGGAAGGCGCCCATGCCATACATCAAGCCGAAATTAACCCGTTTGGCAAAGCTTCGCTGCTCATAAGTGACTGCTTCGGGCTCGATCCCGTTGACGGTCGCGGCGGTCGCCTGATGGATATCCAGTTCGCGGTGAAAAGCGTCGATCAGCGTTTCGTCCTGGCTAATATGCGCCATCACGCGCAGCTCGATTTGGCTGTAGTCCACCGCGAGCAGCAGGTAACCATCGGGCGCTACGAATGCGCGCCGCACTTCCCGCCCCAGCTCCGTGCGGACGGGAATATTTTGCAAGTTTGGATTGTTGCTGCTGAAGCGACCGGTCGCCGAGCCCGCCTGGTTGTAACTGGTGTGGACCCGTCCTGTGCCAGCATTGACCAATTTGGGCAGGGCATCGACGTAGGTGCTCTTCAGTTTGGACAATTCGCGGTAATTGACGATCATGTCCACGATCCGGTGTTCGTCTCGCAGCGCCTCCAAGGTGGCGGCGTCGGTTGAGTAACCCAATTTGGTCTTCTTCAATCCTTCCGTCGGCAGCTTCAGTTGTTCAAATAGAACAAGATTGAGCTGCTTCGGGCTGCCAATGTTGAACTTTCCGATGCCTCCTGCTTCGATTATCGACGCTTCTAGATCGGCGATATCGATTTTCAATCGGCCGCTCATTTCTCGCAAGAACTCGGCATCCAGCACGACGCCCTTGCGCTGCATGCTGCTGATGATCGGGATAAGCGGCATTTCTAAATCGGTGTACAGCGATTCAAGACCCGTGTCATGCAATTCGCTTTGCAGCGGTTCAACGAGACGCCAAGTCATCGCAGCGTCGGCGGCCGCATAGGGAGCGGCTTTGTCGATCTCGATCAGATCCATCGTAGTCTGCTGTTTGCCCACCCCCAGCAGCTCGGATATCTCGGTCATCTGCACATCGAGCGCCTGCGCCACCAAGGCTTTTAATCCGAGAAACTTGCTGATCGGATTGTTCACCCATTCGGCGATCATTGAATCGAATGTAATTGGCGCCACGTTTATGCCGTATCGCTGCAGGATTATAAGGTCATAGACGGCGTTGTGCGCGGACTTCGGGATGTCGGCGTTCTCCATGGGCGCGCGCAAAGCATCAATCACGCGATTCAGTGGCAACTGGTCGCCAACGGGCTGGGCGAACATATCGGTCTGTCCCTGTTCGCCGGCCACGCGGTGGCCCACCGGCACGTAATAGCCGCGCTCGCCGTCAACCGCCAGCGATATCCCCACCAACTCGGCCGACATCTGATCGATGCTCGTGGTTTCGGTGTCAAAGGCGATCATTTCGGCGGCATTGAGCGCGGCGACCAGCTCACGCAAGCCAGCTTCATCGCGAACGACAATCGTCTCGACAACTTCGCGCGCGTTGACGACGCCGGTCTCGATCCGCTCGCCATGAAGCCCGCCATAAACCTTATGCAGCCGAGCGCGCAGCGTCCTGAATTCAAGCGTCGAGAATACATCATCCACTGGCTTTAGCTCGAAGTCCTGCCCGATACAAGACTCCAGGTCAAGCTCAATGTCCAGATCGCGCATGATCGTGGCCAGTTTGCGGCTCAAGAAAGCCATTTCGCGGCCCTCAATGAGGCGGTTGCGGGGCCTGGTCTTTATTTCGTCCAGATGCTGATAAATCGTTTCCAGATCGCCGTATTGCTGCAACAAGTCTGTTGCGGTCTTATTGCCGACGCCGGCTACGCCCGGGATATTATCCGAGCTGTCTCCCTCCAGCGCTTTTAGATCCACCAATTGCTTCGGCTCAAGCCCCCACTTCTCGCGGAAAGCCGAAACGTCCCAGACCTTGTCTTCCTCACCGCGCTGCGGCAGTTGCACCCGCACATGCGGACCGAGCAGCTGCAAGATATCGCGATCGCCGGTCGCAATATGCACATCTAATCCCTTCTCGACCGCCTGCCGACTGATGGTTCCCAAGACATCGTCGGCTTCCATATTCGGCATGGTCAACTGCGGGATGTTAAAAGCGGCGACCAACTCACGAATCCTGTCGAACTGGCTGCGCAGATCGTCAGGCATTTTTTCGCGCGTCGCCTTGTATTCAGGATAAATTTCCTCGCGCGCGCTCAAGCCCTCATCGAAGGCGACCGCGAGATACTTTGGCTGATAGTGCTCGTATACATCCAGCAGCGTCCGGCTGAAACCGTAGATTGCGCTTGTGCTTTCTCCGCTAGATGTGGTAAAGCCGCCACGCTGCAGCGCGAAATAACTGCGGTATGCGAGCGCATGACCGTCAATAAGGTAGAGCACTGGGCGAGCTTCCATCATTCGTACTCGGCGAATCTAGGACTGAGAATGTGGGGAGAGTATAGCGGATGGAGAGTAAAACTGACAGACGAACTTGCAGCCTACGCTGGCTTAGGCGCGGGCAAATTGCAGGAAACGCTGCAATTCCCGATCACTCATGTCGCGTCCCGGCTGCAGTACGAGGTAGGCATCCGCCCACAATTCTGCGGGCAAAGAATTGTCTTCCGAGCAGGCGATCTGACGCGCGCGATCCATAACGGTGCGGACCAGCGCATCGGGCGAGTCACGACCGGGGACATCGGCGCAGAGGTAGATGAAGTCCTGATGCACATCCAGCCGCTTTATTTCCCAATTCAAATTGTTGAGTTGAACCTCCAGCCAGAACACCAATTGCTCGGCGACCGGTTGCCGCAACAGCCGCGCCGGGTCATCCACCAACCAAACGAATGCGAAGGGCTGCCTCGAGTCCGATTCCGCGGGCGTCTCTGCCGCTTCGGTTTCAGTCTGCGCCAAATCACTGACGGGCGACGCATCCAATGCGCGAAGCATGCGATCGCCTTGCCGCCGAATATCGCGCAGTTGCCGTCCGCCAGCGAAGACCATCGTAAGCGTAAAATCGCCTACCGAAGCGCGGGAGTATAGCATGTAGTCCATAGCGCTTTCCGGCAGCTTGATGAAACGAATGCGCGACTGACTGCTTTCCGCAGCCCAGTCGTCCCCAATGATTTGGCGGAGAGCGCGAAATTTCTCCAGCGGCATCTCCCCAGAAAAGGCGACGATCCGATTATCGCGCGTCAATACCGTCGCGTCCGCCGTCAGTTCGGTCATCATTTGCGTCACGGTTACCGCCAACTGCACGAGCAGTGGATCGTCGTTGCGGCTCCAGAGCGGCGCCGAGGACGAATCATGAAGCGGACCAGCGTCTGCTTCCGTTTGAAGCCTTCCTTCCGCAATGCCGCTCTTTTCCGTTTCATCTGTGGAATCAGTTTCGCGGCTGACGGCGGCTTCTTCGACCGTGGCGCCGCTCACAGCGGCAGGCGCAGTCGTTGCGCCGCCTTCTACCGACGGTTCCAATGGCGGCAGACTCTCCGCCATTTCAGCCATTTCCGACAGAAAGCCCGGTTCGCGGATGAATTTCTCCGTCTCGCGCAGCCAAGCGGGCACAACGCCGTCGCCGAGCGCGCCAGGCAGCTCTCGCGTAGTATCAAAAAGCGATTCCAGCGTCAGGTTTTCCAGTTGCGTGCTTTCATCAAGCAGGGCGCTTAGCATGTTTCCGAATTCCTCGCCTTGCTCGGGATACGACTCTTCGGTCGATGGAAGCGGCTTATGCTGCGCCTGTAAGTCTACATTTTGTTCACCAGCAATCGCGCTTCGCAGGTCACTTACAGTCTCGCTTTCAGCGCTGGCTGCAAGGGGCGTTTCCTGTAAATCCGCGTCCGAAAGCTGCAAGGTTGTAGCTGACAGTTCGCCCTCAGCCGCGACGTACCGATAACGCACGGTGTCGCCTTCATCGGCCGGCTCGAGCAATACCTCAAACGCGCTTCTGGCCGGGCTTTGCTCCGCAGAATCTGCGCTCGGGTGAAGCAGCTCGTAAGACGCTTGCAGCCGGCGGCGCGTATAATTGAGCGCCAGATCTTCCGCGAGCGAATCATCTACAATGGTCTCGATATAAACCGTATCTTCACCTACATCAACAGCCAGCGACTCTTGCGTCGGCGGCAGCGAATCATCTTCGGCATGGAGCGCCGTATCCAAAACCGGTATCAGGTCGCGCGCCATGACCGGAATGTCAACCACACCCTGCGCCCGGTAGATGCGGGCGAGCTCATGTGTTTCGGGCGCATCGGGCGCCAAAACGATGGCAATGTCGGCTTTCCGCGCCCGAATGACTTCGATCATAATCGCGGGCGATATCGACAGGCTCGTCGTGTCCAGCAGCATCAGGCTCTGCGTCCGCTCGCTTAACTGCTCGACGGCGTTGCGAACGTCCGTGACTGCCGTAACACTGTATTCGCCCAGCGCCTCCAATGCCCGTTTGACATCAATGGCAAACTGCACATTCCGCGTGACCAACATGATCCGCTTGATCGCCACAGCCATTGCACTTTCCTGCGCGAAATTCGAGGAATATACAACCTTGATTTTAGCACAGCCAACTGTCGAAGGCGAAAATATCCGCATCTATCTCAGGGCAACTTTTTGAGATCATGTTGTTGTCAATCGGGAAACATGCAGCGGGACGAGCTCCCGCCCGCGGAGCCGTCAGCCGGCGACCACTGGCGCGCGGCTGCAGTCTCCGTATTCGGTGGTGAAGTCGCCACTGACCCAACCGGCGCGATTGTCAACATTCAAGCGCCACCAGCTGTGCTCGCTGTTACGTCCGGTGACAGGCGCTAATGTGCCGCTGCTGAGCACCGTGATGATTTGGAAACCGGTGCTCGGTCCCGTGCGGAAGTTCAAGCCGACGTTGACCAGCGCGCGGCAGACGCCATCGTTGGGAATGAAGGGAACGTGGGACTGCTGAATCGGCGTCGCAATCACCTGCGCTGGCGATTCGCGCACGACAACGGTGATCTCATCCGGCTCGCTGACCACGGCGCCGCGATAAGCTAGCGCTCGCAAAGTGATGGCGCCGAGATCGGCGCGCTGCGGCACATAATTTAGGATCGCTGGCAACTCCAGGTCGCCCTGCAGCGACTCGGACGAGACCGTGCGTACGATCTGATTGTCGACGAAGAGCTGAACGCGGGTTACGCCGATGCTGTCAACTGCCTGAACTGAAACCAGGATCTCCTCGCCAATGACATACTCGGCGCCGTCATTTGGCGATGCGATTTGAATAGTCGGGGGACCGGAAGGCCTGTCAGTCGGTTCGCCCCCTGTTGACTCGATAGTCCGGTCTTGCAGATTGCAAGCAGCCAAGCTCAAATAAATGGCTGCAACCAGCAAGCGCGGGACCGCTCCTGATATTGATTTAAGGACGCGAGCTTTCATCAACCGGCATATACCAGCAAGGGTGCAGACAGGGGCTGCTCAACTGGCAAGCGCGCTTGCATGCTCCAGGGACCGGTCCAGGTGACTTCGACCGTGGCAAGCTTGCCCTTCCAATCGCCTTCGGCTTCAAAAAACACCAGCTTGTTCTGCGGTGTGCGCGCCCGCCATCGGCCCTTATATCTGTCTTCGACCAGGACTTCGACCTGCTTCCCAAGGTATTGCCCATTGATCGCGGCCACGACACGAGCTTGCAAGTCCTCCAGCATACGGTGGCGCTCGCGTTTCTCCTCATCCGGCACATCGTCGTCCATACGCCGGGCGCTGACCGTTTGCGGCCGCGGGCTGTAACGCGCCAGATGCGCCTTGTCAAGCTTGAGCTCTTCAAGAATTCGATACGTCGCCATAAACTGCGCGCGTGTTTCACCGGGGAAGCCGACGATGATATCGGTATGAATCGCCACCTGCGGAATGATCTTGCGAATCTTTCCCACCAGTTTTCGGTATTGATCGGCGGTGTAGCCGCGCCGCATCCGCGCCAGCACGGCGTCATCGCCCGCCTGAATCGGCGCCTCGATATGCGGCATGACACGCGGCAACTCGGCCACCGTCTTCAGCAGCTTTTCCGTCATCCAGTTGGGATGACTGGTGAGGAAACGAATGCGCTCAATGCCGACTTCTTCGGCGACCTCATGCACAATATGCAAAAGATCGGCCAAGTCGGGACCGTCAGGGATATCTTTGCCGTAACGATCCACGATTTGCCCCAGCAGCGTCACTTCTTTCACGCCCTGTTGCGCCAGGCTGCGAATGTGCGCGAGGATCTCGCCAACGCGCCGACTTCGCTCGACACCGCGCCGGAAGGGAATGATGCAGAATGTACAGGCATGAGAACAGCCATATACGACGGGCACGTGCGCGCTGACCAGTTCGCCGCGCTCATGCAAAGGCAGCACGAGCTCGCCGTCCTGTAGTGAATCTCGCTGGGCGCGCGCATCCGATTCCAGCTCGCGGACGTCGACCTCGTCCATGCGCTCTCGCAAGAAGCTGACCATCGGCGCTGGATCGGATGGCGACATGAATACATCGACATAAGGCAGACGCTGGCGCATCCAAAGCGGGTCGCGCGCGCCTACCATGCAGCCCATCACGCCGATTACCTTTTCCGGCTGCGCCGCCTTTATCTTGCTCAGAAGCTGCAGCCGTCCGAGACCCTTGTCCTCGGCGCTTTGGCGCACAACGCAGGTATTCACGACCATGACATCGGCCTCGTCGCCATTGTCGGCGGCGCGGTGCCCCAGTTTTTCCAGCTCGGAAGCCAGCAATTGGGAATCCGCCACATTCATCTGACAGCCGAGCGTCCAAATGTAATAGCGCATGTTGTGGAACATTTCCTGTAGCTGTTATTCAGGCGTATTCTAGTCAATGCCGACCGCGCGGTCAATTCGCGCTGCGCGCCCTAAGCCCAGACGATCTTGTGCGGAACAATTGAGGTATGCATGTACTCGTGATGCGGCAGGATGCGCACAGAAAAGCCGACGTGGCCCGTCTTGAGATAGGTGTGATCTGCGGAATAGGTGTATGCGCCGCTCCCGTTTCCGCTCTCTTTTCGCATATCAACAGCTTCGCCCTGGCGAATGTTGCCCGCCGAATCCAGCGTGCCAAAGTATAGTTGCACCCTTACATCACAGGGATTCAATTGCCCTAGCGCCACGCGCGCGTGTATCGTCGTGCGGCTGCCAATTTCGACATCGCCATCGCGGATATCCACATCGATAACCGACACATCGCGCCAAGACTGTTCAAGATGGCGCTGCCAATCAACAAAAGCGGCCGCGCATTCAAAGTTCGCGCTACGCATCGCCTCGCTGACCTGGAAGCGCGGCACGTAGAACTCTTCCGAATATTGCTGCACCATGCGATGCGTGTTGAATCGCGGCGCCAACTCTCGCATGCTGCGCTTGACTCGGCGGATCCATTCGCGCGGCAGACCATCGCGCGCCTGCCGATAAAACAGCGGCACGATATCTTGTTCGAGCAAATTGTACAGCGCCTGACTTTCCACGTAATCCTGATGCGCCCATTCGTCTTCGCGGTATTCTTCGCCATGGCCGATCGACCAGCCAATATCACTGCGATAAGCCTCCGCCCACCAGCCATCGGGGATGCTGCAGTTCAGTCCGCCGTTGTATATGACCTTCATCCCGCTAGTACCGCTGGCTTCCTTCGGGCGGCGCGGATTGTTCAGCCAAACATCAACCCCCTGCACCATGTAGCGGGCGACATTCATGTCGTAATTTTCCAAGAATACTACTGAATTGCGGAAATCGGGGTCACGAGCCACGTTGACGATGGTGCGGATCAATTCCTTGCCTTCGTTATCATGCGGATGCGCTTTGCCGGCGAAAATGAACTGGACCGGGCGCCCGGGATCGGTCATCAGTTTGCGCAGGCGGCCCAAGTCGCGGAAGATCAAGGTAGCGCGCTTATAGGTGGCGAACCGCCGGGCGAAACCAATCGTGAGCGCATCGGGATTCAGCGCTTCGTCCGCCTCTTCGATTTCTGTCTGTGAGACGCCGCGGCGCTGAAGCTGCAGACGCAAGCGGTCGCGCGCAAAAGCGACAAGCCGTTCACGCCGCCGTACATGGGTGCGCCAGAGCTCGGCATCAGGGATGCTCGCCACACCTTCCCAGACTTCGCGCCGCGATTCTTCCGAGCGCCAACCGGGGTCGAGATAGCGATCAAAGAGCTGCGCCATTTCCTGGCTGACCCAGGTTTGAACGTGCACACCGTTGGTGATGGCGCGGATTGGCACCTCGTGCACCGGCACGTTGGGATAAACCCACTTCCACATATCGCGCGAAACTTCGCCATGCAGTTTCGCTACGCCGTTCGTGCCCGATGACAAATGCAGCGCCATAACGGACATTGAAAATAGCTCGTAGTGCCCCATATTTTCACGGCCGAGATCGAGAAACTGATCGCGCGAAAGCCCCAGCTCAGCCATAAGATCGGTGAAATGCTCATCAATGAGATCGAATTCGAAGCGTTCCAAACCGGCCGATACCGGCGTATGCACGGTGAATACGCTGCTCGCGGCCGTTAATGCTTTGGCTTGCTCGAATGAATGTTGATTATCGAACATGTAGTTGCGGATGCGCTCCAGCAGCAGGAAAGCCGAATGACCTTCATTCATGTGGAAGACGTCGGCATCGATATTCAAGGCGCGCAGCAAGCGAACGCCGCCGATGCCCAAGAGCATCTCCTGCCGGATGCGCGTGCGCCGATCGCCGCCATAGAGGCGGTCAGTAAGATTGCGATCTTCTTCCAGCAGGTTATCGTCGATATTGGTATCCAGCAGATAAATGGAGGCGCGCCCCACCTGCACTTTCCAAATCTGCGCGAAGAGCTCGCGGCCGGGCAAGGGCGCCGTTATCTTGACCGGCTGGCTCTCGGCGTCCGTCTGGAGCTTGACCGGCTGGTTGACATAGTCATTCAGCGGGTAGGACTCTTGCTGAAAGCCATCGGCATTGAGGTACTGATGAAAGTAGCCTTCCTGGTACAGAATGCCTACGCCCACCAGGGGAAGGCCTAAATCGCTGGCGCTCTTCAGATGATCGCCGCTGAGCACGCCCAAGCCGCCGGAGTAATTCTGAAGGCACTCGGTCAAGCCGAATTCCATGGAGAAGTAAGCGATGAGCGGCTGACGCTCCAACTGGCTGTACTTCCCGGCAAACCAGGTATGCTCCGCGCGCAGGTACTCGTCAAAGGACCGGCAAACGCGGGCGTAATGCGCCATGAAAGAGGTATCGTCAACCAGCCGGTTAAGACGCTCTTGGCTCATGCGACCCAGCATCCATTCGGGATTGTGGCCAGTCTCTTCCCACAGATCCGGATCGAGACGACGGAACAAGGCGATCGACTCATGGTCCCAAGACCAACGGAGGTTGTAGGTCAACTCATGAAGCCGTCCCAACTGAGGCGGCAGTTTTGGCGCCACATTGACGCGCGCGACCGGATGGACCATTGAACCTGCTCCCTTGTGGTTTACAGTGTATCCAGGATTACAAGTCGCGCATTTTAGCGTCGATTTCGTTTGAATCCACCTCGATTTTTGCGGGGGCGCAAGGGGAAGTGTATCCTTTTCGGTTGAAACACAAAAAGCTTTACCACCGAGAACACCGAGAAAAGCGAGAGCGCCGAGAATTGTCTGCGAAATATGCCATTTTCTTTGTGTCCTTTGCGCCTTTGTGGTGAAGTTGGATTTGGCTCATTTGAATTTCAACCGAGTTCGATACACTACCGCGCAGGGCAGCCTGTTTCAATCTAAGCGCAAATTGTGATAGAATTTGCCTATGCAATCACAGACTAGCTCGCTCAATCATGCGGGGAGGGCCCCATGCGGATAGAACAGCGCTTGAATCGCGCGGCAGCCGAGGTCTAGCGATGATTACAAAGACGCTGCGCAAAGACGATACCGTTCAAATTTGCTTCTATACGGAGCCAATGCCAGAAGCCGAGTCGGCGCATCTGGTCGGCAGTTTTGATGAATGGGATACCAACGCGCATCCTATGAGGCGGCTCAAGGACGGCCGCTTTATGGCGATGAGGCGGTTCGAGCCGAATTGTCGTCACGAATATCGCTACCTGGTGAATGGCGAAACATGGGTCAATGACGCGGAAGCCGAGAGTTATGCGCCTAACCCCTACGGCAGCGACAACTGCGTCTTGACAACCGATTTGGCCGACTCCTCCTGAGCGCAACCGCTGCCTGACTTAACGGTTCACATTGTCGCGCCAGGCTAGCATGGCATTGACCCGATCATAATTCGGTGGAACCGCGGACATCAGGATGAAGTGCGCGCAGCCGGCCTCGGCGTAGGCATCCAAGCTGTCGTCTACGTCGTCCTCGCGCGTGATCGATACGGTCCGCTCAATTTCAGCCGGGTCCCGCCCGACTTCCGCGCACCAATTGTCGAGTATCCGATTCTTACGCGCCCATTCTTCCGGCGGACCAAAGCCATTCCACAGGTCAGCATGCATCGCGGTCAGTTTCAGTGTGACCTTTTCGCCGCCTCCGCCGATCATGATCGGGATAGGATTGCGCACCGGCGGCGGCAGTTCCACCCTCATCCGTTCCTTGATGATGGGCAGCGCCTCGCCCAGGTCGCGCAGTCGGCTGCCGGCCGTGCCAAACTCATAGCCGAATTCGACATAATCTTTCTCGAACCAGCCGGCGCCGATGCCCAGAATCAGGCGGCCGCCGCTAATGTGGTCCAGCGTGTTCGCCATCTGCGTCAAGAGCGCGGGATTGCGGTAGCTATTGCAAGTGACGAGCGTGCCGATCTCCGCCCGCGATGTTAACATGGCGATGGCGGTCAGCAGCGTCCAGCCTTCGAAATGCTCCCCTTCGCCTTCGCCATATAGCGGGAAGAAATGATCCCAATTCCAGATTGTGTCGACGCCCAAGGCTTCGGTCGCTTTGACCGCCTCGGCGTAAGTCGCGTAACTGACGCGTTGCGGATGCAGCTGTACTCCAACTTTGATCTTGCCCATCTCTATTGCCCTTTCACTGCTAATTTTTTGCTGCGCCTACGTTTATGTCAAGCCAAGCAACGGCGCCATTTCGCCAGCCCTGCGACCGGATTCCTAGCGCCTGCCCACGCGCGAGGCGAACTCGACATCGCTGCCTTCCGGAACGATCATGTCGCTAAAGCGCTCGAAGCTTTGATGCGTGCAGTCAGAGCCAACCACCGTGCCCGCGCCGATAGTGAAGCCAGGCGGGATGCGCGCGTTCTTGCCGATGCTGGTGATGTTTAGGTCGCCCATATCTTGCCAGGAACCCACATGGGCGTCCCGGCCGATGACGGCAATTTTATCCACCAGCGCCCGCTCGACACGAGCGCCAGTTTCAATGTAGGCGTCATTCAGAACGACCGACTCGCGGATGACCGCGCCCGGTCCAATGAAGACGCCGGGCGAAAGGATGGAGCGCTCGATGACCGCGCCAGCGCCAATTACCGAGCCATCAGTAATCATGCTGTCGACGATGTTGGCATCGGCGCCGATACGGACCGGCGGCCGTTCTTCGCTGCGTGTGTGGATCACCCAGGTGCGATCATTTAGATTCAGCGACGGCGGGCTCGAAAGCAGGTCCATGTGCGCCTCCCAATAGGCGTCCACGGTGCCGACATCAATCCAATAACCGCCGTAGGGATAGGCAAAGATATTCATTTTGTCGGCGACCATCTTCGGCAGGATATTCTTGCCAAAATCGCGCTCCGAATAAGGGTCGTGTTGATCCTCATGCAGCACGCGGTCCAGTACATCGTAGTCAAAGACGTAGACACCCATATTCGCCAGATTGCCCGGTGGCGTCGCCGGTTTTTCGATGAATCCGGTGACGCGATAATCGTCGTCAGTATCAACGATGCCAAAGCGGCTCGCTTCATCCAGCGGCACACGAATCGTGCAAACTGTTGCCGCGGCGCCTTTATCGCGATGGTATTGCACGAGCATGTCATAATCCATCTCATAAATGTGGTCGCCGGAAAGTATAAGCACATATTCAGGCCGGCCTTGACGCACAAAATTGAGGTTCTGCGTAACGGCATCGGCTGTTCCCGCGTACCAATCAGTATCAAAGCTGCCCTGATAAGGCTGCAGCATGTGAACGCCGCCGGTGAACGAGCGATCCAAGTCCCAGGGGCGCCCCTTTCCAATGTGATCGTTTAGGCTGTGCGGACGATATTGCGTCAAAACCAGTACATCGAATACGTTGGAGTTGACGCAATTGCTAAGCGCAAAGTCGATAATTCGATACTTGCCGCCGAAGGGCACGGCCGGCTTGGCGCGCTTGATCGTCAATACGCCCAGCCGCGTTCCTTTGCCCCCGGCCAGGATCACCGCCTTAATCTTCACCGTCCGCTCCTGTTTACGTTGCGGGCGGCAAACCCCCACCCCCCGGCCCCCTCCCCCATAAAGAGGGAGGGAGAGAAAATCGCAGCTATACGCAAGATGCTTTGCGTGGGTGGCGGCATAATCGCGCGAGGGTCTACAATCATCGTTCACCGGCTTGTAGATGTCGACCGATTGCTATCTTCATCGTGTACCTTCCATGGTTGCTATTCGACGTATGCCGAAGCGCAAGCCCGCTCGTATAACTCAATGTACTCGCCTGCGCTCTTTGTCCAGCCAAAATCGGTCCGCATGCCGCGTTCTTGCATGCGCCGCCAAGCATCGGGCCGCTTCAAGTATACATCCAGCGCCCAATTCAACGTACCCTCCACCGCTTGTGGTTCCTGCCAATGAAATACGAAGCCGGTTCCGACTTCCCCGTCGGCATTATCGTAATTGATTACCGTATCCGCCAGTCCGCCGGTTTCCCTCACCAAGGGCAGCGCGCCATAGCGCATCGCCATCATCTGTCCGATACCACAGGGCTCGTAGTGGCTCGGCATCAAGAAGATATCACAACCGGCATAGATTTGCTGCGCCAGCGCGCCATCAAACTGCAAGAATGCCCTGGCCCGGTCGCCAAAGTCTTGATCGAGCTGCCAAAAGGCATATTCCAGATTCGCTTCACCCGTGCCCAAAACAACCAACTGCATATCGCGCGCGGCCAGCAGGCTTCGCAAAGCGGGCAGCGCCAGATCGAAACCTTTCTGCGCCGCCAGCCGACTCACGATGCCGACAAGTGGCGTTTCAGAACGAACCGGCAAGTGGGAGCTTGACTGAAGATGGCCTTTGTTAAGCGAACGAAAGGATGCAAAATCGTCAGCATTGAAGTTTGCGACAAGCGTCGGATCGCGGGAAGGATCCCAGCGGTCAACATCCAAACCATTGAGGATGCCGCGCAGATCGTCGGCGCGCCTGCCAATTAGCGGCGCCAATTCATAACCAGCGTAAGGATATTGAATCTCCGTAGCATAGCGCGGGCTGACTGTGGAAATCATGTCGCTGTATGCGATGCCGATTGCGAGCAGGTTGTCGGTCAAGCCCAATTGCGCGAGATCAGGATGGCGCCGGCCATGAATGCCCGCTTGCCACAAGAAGCCGCCGGCGTCCTTGCCCTGATAGGCGATATTGTGAATGCTGATCACCGTCGCCAGCTTCAACCAGCGCTCATCGGCGCCGTGATCGCGGATCAAGAAAGGCAGCAGACTGGTATGCCAATCGTTGACGTGCACGACATCGGGAAACCAGCGCCGCTCATCAACCATTTGCGACAAGCAGGCCATCAGCGCCTGATTGAAATAGATGAAACGCTCCATGTCCCAGGTCCAGTGGCTGTAGACATCGCCTTCCAAGCCGAAATACGGCGGCGACTGGAGCAAATAGAAGGTGATGCCATCGAATTGGCAGCTGTAAACGTCGACCTGGTTGGCGCCCATGCGATGATGAAATTCAAAGCTCAACAGGGGCTCGACCTGGTACTGAAGGTGGTCGATGAAACCGTAACCGGGGATGATGACGCGGGCGTCCAGGCCGTGTCGGCATAGCGCCGCCGGCAATGAGCCGACCACATCCGCCAACCCGCCAACTTTGGCAAATGGCGCTGCTTCAGCGCTCGCCAGCAAGACTCTCATTCGCCCGCGTCAATCCTAGCCAATAATGACTGAAGCGCGATTGTAGCCTATCATTCGCTCATTACAAGCAATCACTTGCCACGGTAGTGTATCGAACTCGGTTGAAATTCAAATGAGCCAAATCCAACTTCAGCACAAAGGCGCAAAGGACACAAAGAAAATGGCATATTTCGCAGACAATTCTCGGCGCTCTCGCTTTTCTCGGCGCCCTCGGTGGTAAAGCTTTTTGTGTTTCAACCGAAAAGGATACACTTCCCTTGCCACAGCTGATTGCCAGCCTAGTACGCCTGTGCTAGGATTCGACTGTGGCAGCTTGGCAGAATAGGCAGGCGAATGATTGAACGGCCTACTTCATCGCGGCGCAAGAATATCCTTCCGCAGATTGTTTTTCTTTTTCTCACCTTCGTGGCGGCCGCCAGCGGCGCCTATGTCGCGCTGCAGCTCTTCGGCAATGAATCGGAAAAGCTCAATGTGCCCGAAATCGTTACTGTCGAAATCATCATCACCGCCACGCCCTTACCGCCAAAGCTCGTCACCGCCTTGCCAACCGGCGCCGTACGTCCACAAGTGGAGCTTCCGTTGAGCCTCGCCCAGGTAGCTGCGACCGAAGCCGCCGCTACCATAGACGCCGATGAGCTGGGCGCGCGCCAGGTAGTCGTCAGCACCCCCACTGCAGCCGTCGCGGGCCTCCCCGTCCAAGCAGAGCATTGCCTGTACCATTCCGTGCTCAGTGGCGATACACCCTTTGGCGTCGCCTTGCGCTATGGCGCCGACTTTCAAGAACTCCTTGACGTTAACGATTTGACGATCGAGACATCACAGAATCTGCAGATTGGCGATATCCTCATCGTACCGCTGGAGGGCTGCCTGCAAGATGCCGGGCAAGGCGAGGCGCCGGCGCAAAACGCAAGCGAGGCGCAAGCTCCGGCGGTCGAGGCGACCAGCACAGCCGTGAACGCGCTGTTCGAGCTCGTCGCAGCCGAAGGCTTGGGCGACATAACAGCGGAACGCATCAGGCTGCGCAATATCGGCGAGCGCGTGAACATGAGCGATTGGACGCTGACCGATGAGGAGGGCAACAGCTACGTTTTTCCCGTTACCATGCTCTTCCCGCAAAGCGAGTTGGTCATCTATACGCGCAGCGGAACCAGCACCGGCGACGCGCGCTTTTGGGGCAAAGACGCGAGCGTATGGGAAGCGGGTGAACAGTTGACGCTGAGCGACGCAGCGGGACGCGCCTTGCAGACTTTGCAAATTCCAGCGGCGGAAGACGAGTAGCGGCGATTTCAATCTGGAGGCGCGACGGCTAATGAAGAAGTGGCAGCGCATCGTCGACCGCTTGGCAGCCGATGCAATCAGCGATGGTGATGTTTCGCACTTGTCGGGCGCTGGCAAGAAGCTGGCGCTACCCGATGACAGCAGTACGCCGGACGAATTGCGCGCGGCATTCAAAATCATGAGGGATCATAATGTGATGCCCGATTGGATTGACGCCGGGGCGCGGCTGGAGCAATCCGAGGCGAAGCTCAAGCGCCAAATACAGGCGGCGGCGCGTACTTACCAGCGGCAGATTTCCCTTGCCCGCGCTAAAGGGAAACAGGCCATGCGGGAAACCGCCGAACAAAACTGGAATCGCAATAAGGAAGCCTGCCTCGAGGGCGTCAATCGCTACAATCGCGAGGCGCTGGCGTACAACCTCACGCTGCCAAGCGGCATTCCGCACAAGCGTATGCTGCAAGGCGAGGCTATAATCGAGCAAGCATTAGCCAACGACAGCTAGCATCGTTTCGCTTGGAACGCTATACGGTTTCTGGCTGATCGCTTTCTTCGTTCTTGCCTTTGGCGCCTTCCTGCAATCCCTTGCGGAAATTCGCCACCGCGGAGCCAAGCTCGCCGCCAATCCGCGATACGCGGCCGACTCCGAACAGCAAGACCACAATGATAAGGACGATAAACAGTTCAGTTGGTCCAAGATTCGGCATAGTGGATCCATTTCCCTCGCTCTAAGAATTCAGCGATATTATAACACGCTTTGCCAGAATATCGAGAGTTCCGTAATCAAGCCTGCCTGAGGTTAGCATTGCCAGTCAATTCGCGAAACGTCCGATTCCATAAGCCGTGCTATACTCGACGAGAGCAGATCCCTGACGAGACGGCAGGCAATGCAGGAAGAATTCCGGCTGGAAAGCCTCCCGCTATTCGCAAACCTTAGCCGGCGGCAACTTGACGCAATTGGTCAGGCTCTTGAAAACCGCGCGTTTGGCGCCGGTGAAGATATCTTCGTTCAGGGCGCCGCCGCCAACGGCATGATCATTTTGCTCTCTGGCGAGGCTGTTCTCTTTCGCACCGACGCCGATGGCAGCCAAACAGCCTTGGCCACCATTACGGCTGGCCAAAGCGTCAATCAGGAAGCCCTATTCACCGAAAAGACGCAATCGGCAACGATGCGAGCGGCACGCGCGGGCGCCGCGCTTGCGCTCACAAGAACCAGCTTCACGCGCCTGCTCGAAGAACACCCGGACTTGAGCAGCGCAATCGGCATGGGAGGCGGCCAGCGGACCGCGCAAATCAGCCCGCAGTTTGCCGAGCAACGCGATGACGAAGAGATTTTAATCCAAACGCATCGCCACTGGTGGTCTTTCCTGCGAACAGCCTGGCTTCCTCTGCTGCTGATTCCGGCGATTTGGGGCGCCGCATACCTGGTTGAAGTTCAAGCCCTTGCGCTCGCCCTATTTGGGTTGTCGCTCTTGCTGCCCGGAATATCGCTTATCTACTTCTATCTGGAATGGCGCAACGATTCCGTAATTGTTACCGACCAGCGGATCATCCGCATCAATCGAACGATTTTGGCCATGGTTCGACAGATCACGCAGGTTGGTTTGGAGAGCGTGCACGAGATCAACTTCGAGTTTCCACCCTCCGATCCCTTCGCCCGCTTGTTCCGCTATGGCACGGTCATTGTCAAGACCGCGGGCGCGCAAGGCAATCTGGAACTGGATTTCATGCCCAACCCGGAACAGTTTCAGAAACTCATCATTGAAGACCGGCAGTATTTTGAGAGCCGCCAGGCGCAGAGACATCACAAGATCGTACGCGCGGAAATGCAGCGTTGGATTGCTGGCGACGCCGATGATGATGCGAGTCTCGCCGCTGAATCAGCCGCGGACGACGAGCCGCCAAAACCGATCCGCGGCGCCAATGGCTATCTCAGTTCACGCATCGAAATGAGCAACGGCGACATCGTTTACCGCAAACACATGAGCGTCTGGGCGCAACATACCTTCTTGCCCATACTAGTCATCATCGTATCGCTGGCGTCGCTTGTCCTCAGCGCCACGCTAGTCAGCCCGGACCTGCGCATCGTTACCATGACCATCGGCTTCGTCGCTCTGCTGATCGGCTGCCTCGCCTACTACTGGATGGATTGGGACTGGCGCAACGATCTCTACATCATTTCGGATGACACGATCACCTTGGTGCATAAGCGACCGTTTTTCTTGCAGAGCCTGCGCGACCAGATTCTGGTTGAGCGCATCGACAATGTGGAGTCCTTGACACGCGGCATCTTCGCCGCCTTGATGAAATATGGCGATGTGCGCATGTCACTGGTCGGCGCCGACGAACCAAAGATGTTCCACCGCGTATCCAACCCACAGGCGATTCAGCAGGAGATTTCCCGCCGCCAGCATAACAAAGCCGAGCGCCGCGCAAAGTACGACGCCATGCAGCAACGTCAGATTCTTGGCGAGTATCTGGATTCGGTGAACGGCGGGAACGTCATTCAGCATTCAAACCCTGCGGGCAGCCGCTCGATGGACATTGAACCTATTGATCTGGCGGAATCTTCGATTGATGCCGGCGCAATTCGCGCAGTTGGAAATCCAGACCGGAATCGTCCGCCGCGCCTTCCGCGAAAACTGATTCAAGGTCCGCCCGCGGCGCCTTCGGCTCGCCCCGCGATAACAAATCCGGATAGCGTCCGCCGTCCCCAGCGCTTCCGCGCCGACGAACCCGATCAGGTTTAATTTCGGGTCGTTTCGATTCGCGGACCGATTCTATAGTTCAAGTCGCATATGCCACAATTCGCGCTTCACGGTGAACCGATGGCGCTTGAGCGCGTCATTGACGACTTCGTCATCCTGCGGATGTTCAAAGTGAATCGTCGAGCGATCGTAGAGGCGCGTCACATGATTAAGCATGGCCGCCGCCAGCCGATCCCGCTCTGCCAGCTGCGCGGTGAAAAGCCAGCCCCGCACATTGCTAAAGCTCATGGCGCTTTCCAGCAAGCACAAGGCGAGGATGCCGTCAAGGTTTTCGTCGCGGATGACGTAGCGTTCCATGCCGCCAAGCGAGACAAATTGGAGCAGCCGCTTCCAGCGCGGCGTGTAGAAATCCGCACGATGAACGGGCTTGAGCCAGCCGAGACCGCCAAGCTCGTTTGGACGAGCTTCCTGCGCCAGCCTGAGCGCTGCCGCCCGTTCGCTGGGCCGCAACCGGTGAACGCGAAGGCGTGAATCCGTTGAGACGGGAGAGCGGACAAAGCCGCTTCTGCCCCAAATGCGCCAGGCGCGCTCATAGATGAATCCGTGTCGCTCGTAAAGTCGCCGCGCCGCCACATTGTCGCAGTTGACTTGCAAGATCAGGCGCGCGCCGCCGCGCTTGCGGATCATTTCGAGAGTCGCGCAAACCAGGCTATGAGCGATGCCGAGACGCTGATAATCGGGGTGGACAGCAACATTCGCCAGGATCCAGGTCTCGCCCATCGCTTTTGGATAGCCAGCCGGATATACGGAAACATTGCCGACCAGCCTGCCATCCTTGATGTATACAAAGCCCAGGCTGATCCCCAAGGCCAGGTCGTTCATTCGAGCGATCAGCTTGAGCCCGTAACCCAGATGGCTTAGAAAACGCATTTCGCGGATGGCGGAGCGGCCGCCGCTATCCATTGAATCGGCGAAGACTAACTCAATCAGATCGGCCAGCGGCCGCAAATCCCTGCGCAAATCGACCGGTCGCAATCCATCGACATCAGCCAGCATGGGCCTTAATGAATTGACGCTGATTCGGGTCAAGACGAGCAATCCTTATCGGCGTATTGCCTCGACAAACTCATTTAGAATTAAGCCTAATCCGTCGACTGTACCCTGTCAAGCGAACCCACTCCTGCTTGAAAACCCCTGGTTTGCGCAAACAGCGCAGCGTAAACCCGCTGGACGATACCATCTGTTTACGTTGTGAGCGGCAAACCCCATCCCCCGGCCCCTTCCCCAGCAAGCTAGGGAAGGGGAGC